>JALFAW010000035.1 GCA_022773305.1 Spirochaetia bacterium | reverse complement strand
GGATATTATTTTTATTGAATATCAGGTGGTTTCTTTATTTTTCTACATTTTTGTAGGCGAAAGGTTTTTCAGTGCATACATCCGGCTTACATTGTATGAAATTGTCACCAAATCCCATTCAATACCGATGTTTTCGAGACCACGCATCAAAAACTGGCGGAATCCCATTACACGCTTTATAATTCCAAAGACAGGTTCGACAGTTGTCTTTCTTTTTGAGTAGATTTTCTGTCCCTCTTGTGTTTTAAGGCGGGTCCGCATTTTCTCTTTTGACATGGTTTCACCAGATTTTTCTTCTGGAAGTCTTTCTGGCAGTTTTTCAAAAATCTGTTTGACGGTTTTCCCATGTGGCTCTCGTTCAGTAGCACAAATTACTTTTACATCTGGATGTTCCTTGCGTTCCTTCATCTTTCTCTCGTATTCTTCTTTTTCATGCTCGTAGATTTCTTTTTGTGTTTCTTCCATCTGTTTTACGGTATTCTTGACTGGAATTCTACAATAATTTCTATTTCTTTGTGAAGAGTCTTGGAAAGATGGTCAGACTTCTAGATTATATTTTTGATGACAGGTTTTCTAAGCCGGAATTGTTTAATGACAGTTTCTTTTGAATTTGAGGGAAGTAAGAATTTAGCCGGCAGTTGATGAAGGATTTGGGGCTATAGAGCCTTTGTTGATTTCCTTTATCTGTGACATTTCTATAGTTGAAAATATTAAAAAATCAACTACAGAAATGTTGATTTTTTTTTGACTGCTTATGTTATAATATACATAATGAGGTCTTTATGGAGTGCAAAACAAAGAGAATTCTTGATGTTTCAGATTTAATCAAAAAGAAGTCACTTTTCTTGTTCGGACCAAGACAGACAGGAAAATCAACTCTAGTTGACCAGCTTAGTGATGAAACCTTTGCCTTAAAGTGAAATCTTCTTAAAGGAAAGCTCCGCTTACAGATTCAGAGAAACCCCAGCTATTTGACGGAACAGGTTGAACTTCTTGGTTTGCATGACTGTGCGATTTTTATAGATGAGATTCAACTCTGTCCTGAGCTTACAAGGTTTTAGAAGATACTTTGCTGGGCTTTATGGTTGAGCCGTACACTGCTGGTAAAAAAAGAAAAAGCGTAAGCGTTTCAAAATTTTACCTTTTCGACATTGCTGTTGCCAGGACGCTTCAAAATATTTCTGTTCCATATGAAGGAAATGAAGAATTTGGACAATACTTTGAGCAACTGATCTGTTTGGAGTTAAAAGCCTGGATTTCTTATAAGAGTCCGCGTTCACGCCTTACCTTCTGGCGTACAACAAGCGGAAATGAAGTTGACTTTTGTCTTGATGATGACCTCGCAATAGAAGTTAAATCTACAGACACAGTTACAGATAAACATTTAAAAGGTCTTAAAGCATTGCGGGAAGAAGAAATCTTTAAGCGTTACATTGTAGTCTGCCGAGAAGAGTTTCCGCGCAAGGTTGACGGCATTGAAATACTTCCGTGGAAATACTTCTTTGAGTCTTTGTGGGCATAATCAATGCAAAGTGTTTATTGGAGGCTGTCTTTTGGTCATAAAGGGGTAATTGTGATATAGCAATATTCAGAAATTGAATATTGTTTGCTATAGTAAATAGCAATTATGACTCAAAAACGAGAGGTATACAGATGATGAAAATAATTGAATCTTATAATAAGATTCTAAAATCAAAGGGGTATGTTCAAATAACATCAGATGAATTACATTTGTCATCACAAATAGAATATAAACTCAGAAATTATAATCGCCATTCAAACAAAATGAAAAGTGTTAAGCTTGATTTGCCACTTAATGCTAAGCTTACTAAGCTCAAAAATCTGTTAGATAAAGAATCTCAGCCAGATGTAGAAGAGCTTGTTTCATTGTTAGAACTTAAGCAACTCTTTGATAGTAATGACATAAAAGAAAATGAAATTAAGAAGAAAAGAAACTATATTAAATCACAACTAGAAGCTACCAATTCAGGCATAAATTTGAACATTATGGATTCTGATATTTTATATGATGAAACTAGAGTTCATTTTGAAAAAATCGATTCTCTTGTAAAATTCTCCAATAAGCTTGAAAAATATAAACTGCTTCATACAAATGTATATTTTCGTGGTCAACAGAATTTAAATTGGTCTGTTCTTCCAAGTATTTTTAGAGGCAACTGGATTAATCATGAGAAAGATTTTGTTCACGAAATGCTTATTAGTAATCCGCAAGATTTTGCAAATCTCAATACAACGCTAGGAAAGCTCACGAAAATGCAGCATTACAACGTTCCTACCAGACTGTTAGACATTACTAGTAATCCCTACATTGCTTTATATTTCGCTTGTGAAAAAGATAAAGCCACTGATTTTTCTTATAGCGGTGAAGTATTGTTCTTTCAGTCTAAAGAGACTGAAAAATATTATGATAGTGATACAGTATCTATCGTATCTAATCTTGCAATGATGAAAGATACTTTTGATATTGGTAATGACAAATTAGAACCTGAAGATTTTTGTGAACAGGGTGATATTCCTTATTTGCTTCATCAAATTAAATTTGAAAAGCCTACTTTTTTGAATATTATTAATCCAGCTGATTTACATAAATGCTTTGTTGTTCATGTTCCACTTGATAATAAAAGAATTCTTAATCAGCAGGGGTTATTCTTACTTGTGGGAATGGGGAAATCAAAAGCCGAACCTGCGTCCATAGAAGATTCAATTTTGAAAAATAATGATAAAAAACTTCTTTTTCTTATTCCAGATAAAAATAAGGAAAAAATATTGGATGAATTAGATGCAATGAACATCAATAAACGATTTATTTATCCAGAAATTGATGATGTGGCTGATTTCCTTAAGAATCAGAAGTTTAATCAATAAATTCAAGGAAAAAAAATATGAGTGAAATCAGTTCTGATAACCTACATCATTTTACACATAGTTTTGAAGTTCTTCAGTCAATTCTATTGAACGGATTTTATCCTCATATAACTGAAGAGGACATTTCTTTCATTCTTAAATATATTCCAAATGCAAAAGCTGGTTTTCCTATTGTGTGCTTTTGTAATTTGCCAAGTAATCTTCTTAAAATACATAAGAAACGGTATGGAAATTATGGATTAAGTCTGTCTAAAGAATGGGGGATTAAAAACGGAATCAATCCTGTGATGTATGTTTCGGATAAAAATGCACAAGTTATGAATTATTACAGGAACATACAACAGTTTATCCTAAACAAGAACTTTACAGATTTTATCGACGCTCATAAATATGCTTACGGAAAACAAGCAGAAGAAATAATGAGTGAATATTTTTACAATGTGCTTTGTATGTCTGCTTTTTTGCGAAGATATGAAGACGAAAATACATGATTTTATGATGAACGCGAATGGCGTTATTTGTTTATTGATGGGAAAATCTCTTTTATTCAACAGATTTATTTTACAGACCAAAAAAACTTTGATTTGCAGAAAAGAAATTTAGAACTACAAAAGAATCCGCTACTTTTTGATGTTGCAGATATTAGGAATATCTTTGTAACAACCAAAGATGAAAAAGATGATTTGCTTCAAAAACTATTGGCAACAAAGAAATTTTCTGGTAAGGAAAAGCAATTTGAAGAATTGATTGTTATTGGAGATGGGGCAAAATGAAAATTGGTATTTTAACATACTGGTGGGAAAGTGATAACTAAGGGCAGCTTCTACAGTGTTACGCCTTGCAGAAAGTATCTTCGAGACTTGGGACATGAGGTTTATTTAATCTTTTACAATTATACTAATGAAGGGACGCAAATTATTTACTAAGCAGGTTGTAAAAAATTTGGGAATGTAAACAGCTGGAAGCTGAATATTCTGAAAAAGTCAGGAAAGCTAAAAAAAATATATTTTCGAATAAACTTATAAAAAATACTGTAAGTTGAAAATTATTAAAAATCTGTATATACTAGGAGTACAGGAGGTTCAGATATGCCTATCGCTGTATTACAGGAAAAATTACAGACTCTTCCAGAATCATGTTTTGCTGAACTTTTTGAATTCATGGAGTTTCTTGA
>JALFAW010000006.1 GCA_022773305.1 Spirochaetia bacterium | reverse complement strand
TTTGTTCAGGACAAACAATATACTCCAGAACAGATTGAAATAATTAGTAAAGATTATTATCACGGAACAGATGGAAAAGAACCCCGTTATTATCAGCGTGCAGTAATTGATCTTGTTGTAGAAGCTTATGCAAAAGGTCGAAAACGCATGATGTTTGTTATGGCGACTGGAACTGGTAAAACATACACAGCATTCCAGATCCTATATCGTCTTATGCAAACTACTAATGGAAATAATATCCGCATTCTTTATCTTGCTGACCGAAATGTTTTGATTGACCAGACAATGGATCAAGACTTTAAGCCTTTCGAAAACAAGATGATAAAGATTGAAAACCGAACTGCAAGTACAAGTTATGAAATCTTTATGAGTCTTTACCAGCAACTTGTTCAATATAATTTACCGCCTGATGCTCCACAGCCATACGAACAATTTAATAGAAATTACTTTGACATCATTATGATTGATGAGTGTCATAGAGGCTCTGCGAAAAAGAATTCTGAATGGCGCCAGATTCTTGATTACTTTAGTGGTGCTGTTCAGATTGGTATGACAGCAACTCCAAGAGATGATGCAGACAGTGATAATTCAAACATCAGTTATTTTGGTGAACCTCTTTATACATATTCACTTAAACAGGGAATTGAAGACGGATTCCTTGCTCCTTACCGTGTTACAAAAGTTCATATAAATGTTGATGGCGGTATGGTTATTGATGAAAAAGATGCTGCTGAATCTAAGGGAAAGCTTGAAGTTGGACAAACTGTTGAAAAGAAGGATTTTGCTTTAACACTTGGAATCGAAAAACATTATAAGGTAGCTGCTGAACGTATTACTCAATTCTTGGAAAGAATTGGACCAATGACTAAAACAATTGTATTCTGTGACGAAGAGATAGATGCAGCAAAAATGCGTTCTGCACTTATAAAAGAAAACGAAGCCCGTCAGGCAGAAAATCAAAATAAATACATTATGCGAATTACCGCAAGTGACAGCGAGGGGAAAAAACATATAGGCGACTTCATTTCTAAGAATGTACCAACTCCAACTGTTGTTACAACAAGCCAGCTTCTTTCAACTGGTGTAGATACAAAGGCTGTTGGACTCATTGTTTTGTATCGTAACATCACAAGCATGACAGAGTTCAAACAGATTATTGGACGTGGTACTCGTATTGTTGAAGAAAAGAAATACTATTTTGATATTCTTGATTTTAGAAATGCTACTGAATTATTCTTTGACCCGGCATTTGATGGAGATCCACTTCCTCCAGCTGGTCCTGGAAATAAGAATAAACCAAAAAGAAAAAAGTCTCCAAAGCCGGAACCAAAACCAATTATTACAGGTGACGGTCATGAAATTTATATAGACAGTGAAACAAAAATGGTTCTTGATGAACACGGAAAACCAATGACTGTTTCATACATAGAATTCTCAAAAGAAAAATTAAATAATCTGTATTCAAGCCTTGATGACTTCCTAACAAAATGGAATCAGGCTGAACGAAAACAGATTATTGTAGACCAGATGGCAAAGGCTGGAATTAAGATTGATGAACTTATGAATCACTATCCTGAAAAATTCCAGAGTAGAGATATATTTGATATAATCGTAAATGTTGCTTTCAACGAACCAATGCTTTACAGAACAGAAAGAGCAAAACGCATTAAAGAAAAGAACTTCCTTGAAAAGTTCCAGGGAGATGCAAAGCGTGTTCTTGAAGTTCTAATGCAAACTTACGCCGACCAGGGTATTCTTGCCTTTGAAGAAAATGAAGCTCTTAAAAATAACGAGCTCCAGGATTTGGGAACACCAATCTTTATTAAGAGTCTTTTTGGTGGCAAAGAACAGTTCAAGAAAGTTATTCGCGATATAGAAGAAATTCTCTACGCAGCTTAGATGCTGAAACAAGTTCAGCATGACAATTTAAGATAAAGGAAAAAGTATGTCATTTTCATGGAAAACTGCACGCAATATAATGAGAAAAGACCAGGGTATTTCAAGTGATGTTCAGAGATTGGAAGAGCTTATATCACTTGTATTCCTGCGTATATATGATGCCCTTGAAGAAGAATGGGAAGATGAAGCCGAGAACGATGGCAGAGAATTTAATTCTGCTTTTACAGATGAAAAATATAAATGGCGTAACTGGGCACTTCCAGATTCAAACGGGAAAACACTTACAGGCGATGAACTTCTAATTCTTGTAGATGAACTTTTTAAATATTGTAAAACAGTAAATGTAGAAGGCTTAGAGCCTCGTCAGAGAATTATTCGTAAAGTATTTTCTGATTTAAACCAGTACATGAAAAACGGAACAAACCTCCGCGAACTGGTAGATGTAGTAAATGAATTAAACTACCACGATGCAAAACAAAGAAACCTCTTTGGTCAGATTTACGAAGAGATGCTCAAACTTTTGCAGAGTGCAGGAAGTGCCGGTGAATTTTATACTCCTCGTGCAGTAACAAAGTTTATTGTAGAAATGCTTAATCCTCGCGTTGGAGAAACCTTCGGAGACTTTGCATGTGGTACTGGAGGATTTCTTACAGCTGCAATCGACTACTTCCATGAACAGAAAAATGTTTCTAATGAAGATGTAAAGAAAATCAACTCTTCAATTTATGGCTTTGAATATAAACCATTCCCATATCTTTTGTGTAATACGAATCTTTTAGTACATGGAATTGATACACCTCAGATTGAATACGGTTCTGCTTTCTGCAAGCCAATAAACGATTTTGATGAAAAAGAAAAAGTAAATGTAATTGCAATGAATCCTCCTTATGGTGGGGTAACAACAGCTGCAGAACTTACTAATTTTCCAGCACAGTTCAAAACAAGTGAAACCGCAGTTTTGTTTATTGCCTATATTACAAAGCGACTTAAACAGAACGGTCGTGCTGGTGTAATTATCCCGGATGGATTCCTTTTTGGAAACGATGGCGCGAGTGTAGAAGTAAAAAGAGTGCTTCTTGAAGAAATGAATCTTCATACAATCATTCGTTTACCTTCAAGTGTGTTTGCTCCATACACAAGTATTACTACAAACATCCTCTTCTTTGATAACAAAAAGCCGACTGAAGATCTTTGGATTTACCGCATGGATATGCCGGAAGATTTGAAACATTTCTCAAAGACAAAGCCGATTACAGATGAACACATGGAAATTGTAAAGGCCTGGTGGAACAACAGAATTGAAATTTCTGAAGAAGGAAACGAAAAAGCACGATGTTTCAAAAAATCAGAAATTGTCGCAAACGGCTATAATCTTGACCTTTGTAAATATCCAAAAGAGGAAGAAGAAATACTTAGTATAAAAGACACAATCTTGAATTACAAAAAACACAGTGAAGCTGCTGATGAAAAGATAAATACAACACTTTCAAAAATCACAGAAATACTTGGAATTGAATTGTAGCCTTGTACCCAAAAAGCAAATTTTGGTACAAACTTAATAAATTATGTACCAAAAATGCAAGAATTGGTACAAATGTGGTTTTTTGTATAACGTAATCTGCATAAAATTATTCATTTAATATGCAGATAACTTGTATTTATCTGCATATAATCATATAATTTATATGCAGATAAGGGAATCAATATGCATAAATTTGACTATTCTTTTTTAAATAACGGAATGTTGCCTTCTGGACTTGTGAATGTAACGGCATCTATTTCATCACTAAAAATGGCTTCGCAATTCAGAAAAAACGACTTTCAAAAGGTTTTTACAGAATTGGAAAAAATTGCAAAAATCCAATCAGTCAAGTCTTCGAATGAAATTGAAGGTATTGTTACTACCGATGAGAGAATTGTCCAGATTGTACAGCAGAACAGCGCGCCTCTTAATCATAATGAAGAAGAAATTTTGGGTTACCGAGATGCGCTTAATATAATCCATACAGGCCATCAGAATATCCAGTTTAATGAGAATACCGTTTTGTCGTTGCATAGAACTATGCTTTCTGCAACTGATTATAACTTTGGTGGGCAATATAAAACTGATGACAATGTAATTCTTGAAATTGATTCTCAGGGGAATAAAAAGATTCGTTTTGCCCCTGTTCCGGCAGAAAAAACAAAGACTGCAATGGAACAGCTTTTTCTTGCCTTTATAGAAGCGAACTCTAATTCAAATATTAATACTTTGCTTTTAATTCCATGTGTGATTCTTGACTTTTTATGCATTCATCCTTTTAGAGATGGAAATGGAAGAATGTCCAGACTCTTGTCTTTACTTTTATTATACAAAAACGGATTTGATGTTGGAAAATATATTTCCTTTGAAGAACAGATTAATAAAAACAAAGGCTGGTATTATCAGGCTTTGAAAGAGTCTTCTGAAAACTGGCATGAAAGTACTAATAACTATTTTCCTTTCATGCAGAATTTCCTAAGCACATTGTATGAATGTTATCAGGAGCTTGATAAACGTTTTGCTGTAGTTAATTCAAATAAGATTACCAAAACAAGCAGGATTGAAAGCACTGTATTAAATTCCTTATTGCCGATTTCTAAGGCAGAAATTTGTAAACTTTTGCCAGATATTAGTCCTACAACAGTAGAAGCTGTTTTGGGAAAGATGGTAAAGAGTGGAATAATCACAACTATTGGAAATGGTCGTAGTACTAAATACATAAGGAAATAAAGGATAAAAACTATCATGGCACAAATTAAAAAAGATACAAGTTTAAGAAAAGCCATTCTCCAGGC
>JALFAW010000216.1 GCA_022773305.1 Spirochaetia bacterium | reverse complement strand
CTGTTTTTTGATGAATAATTACACTAAAAAACAGTTAACTTATTCTCACTACAAATCTTATTGTTTGTTTTATAATTGTTTATATTAAAAGATTGGAGGTTTAAAAAATGAAAAAAATAGTATCTTTTATTTCAATTCTTTCGTTTTTTACAATTTTTGTTTTTGCAGAAGTTCAAAAAGTGGAGATTAATCTATCTAAAACTGTAGATGCTATGGTTTTAAGGTACAACAAATGGGGAATAGAAGATCTTTCGCGTTGGCAAAGCAATGAAGAAAATGTCACAAATTTGTTCAATGATAATCTTCCACAAAAAGGAGATATGCTCAATATTATCTGGAAAGGAACAAGTGATGTTGATATCAAAAATCTTTATATTATTATTGTAGATATTGATGAAAATAATAATTGGACTCATCTTCTTTCTGATGCAAAAATGAGAATTCCTGTCGCACAAAACATTAAAGGTGGACAAGAATTTGAAATCAACGCAATAAAAATTCTTGATTCTTCACCAAAAACAAATGTAAAAATTTTTCTTTGGTGTGGTGAAAATGATACTGACAAAATGGTCAATTTAACTTCGAGCATTCCAGAAGGTTTTGAAAGAGTTACCAAACCTTACAATGTTAAGGGAGTAAAACTGGGGTCTGCTAAATGGCAGACAGAAGTGTCAGAAAACATAATCACCTGGAAAAAAGGTTTTGATAACGGAAATGCAGGTTGGAATTTTTCGGATATAGATTTATCTGCTTATGAACGAGTTTGTGTTGAAATAGAAAGTTCAAATGCCTCAAACTCATTAAGAATTACACAATGTGACTGGTCAAATAATCATGGTTTTGGAAAAACAGGAAAAAATGTTTATGAAGCATACCTTTCAGGATTAAATAGTTTCGATAGAGATTTACCACCATTGGAGCCTTCAAAAGGATTAATTATCTGTTTTGATCAATGGAATAATGGTGAACCGAGAGCAGAAGATAAAACAACGGTTGTAAAAAGCATAAAGTTTTTTAAACCAGGGGAATATGATGAATCTGGCGCACTAAGTCTTTTTGGACGTTCATTAGGTGGAATCGAAGATGATTGTGAAATTCAAGATAATATTATCACCTGGAAAAAAGGTTTTGATAACGGAAGTGCAGGTTGGAATTTTTCGAATATAGATTTATCTGCTTATGAACGGGTTCGTGTTGAAATAGAAAGTTCAAATACATCAAACTCTTTAAGAATTGCACAAGGTGACTGGTCAAATAATCATGGTTTTAGAAAAACAGGAAAAAATGTTTATGAAGCATACCTTTCAGGATTAAATAGTTCCGATAGTGATTTACCACCATTGGAGCCTGCAAAAGGATTAATTATCTATTTAGATCAATGGAATAATGGTGAACCGAGAGCAGAAGATAAAACAACGGTTGTAAAAAGCATCAAGTTTTTTAAACCAGGGGAATATGATGAATCTGGCGCACTAAGTCTTTTTGGATGTTCTTTAGGTGGAATCGAAGATAATTGTGAAATTCAAGATAATATTATCACCTGGAAAAAAGGAACAAAAGAAGGTTATGCTGGATGGAATCTTTCAGGTATAAATCTTTCTGAATATGCCTCTGTAAAAATCACAATTGAAAAAACTGATGTAAATCTGGGTGGATTGTATATTTCTGATAGAAATGCTCAAAAATGGAAAAGAATGATAGAGGTTGCACCAAACACTTATGAATTATTACTTACAGGAGAAAATTCTGATTCTACAGAACCTCCAATTGATACTTCAGAAGGTGTTCAATTAAGAATTCAATTATACAATAACAAGCCATTAAAAAAGAATATGAAGACAATTGTAAAAAGTATTGAATTATCCAAAGATACTGAAGAAATAAATGAAAATTTAAGAATTGAAGGCGTAGAATTTTCTTCAAGTAAAGGAAATGCTTTTGTTTCTGACGGTGGTGTTATTGATTGGGAGTGGGATAAAAAAGAAAAATATCCTTCTTGTGGTTGGAATGTAAAAGGAATAGATTTATCTGACTACAAAGGCATTCGTATAGAATTGGAGTCTACAGATATTCCAGTTGACATTAGAATGATTCAAAATGAAGGTGCTGTTTGTCATACGTTTTATGATGAAAAAACACCTGGAGTTTATGAAGCAATGTTTGATGGTTCAGAGTATTCTGCTATTTGGCCAGAGGGTTCTTCCTGGAATACTTCTAATGGAATAGAAGAAATACAAATTCGAGCAAAAGAACTTTCTAAAAAAGGATTAAAAACCGTCGTAAAATCTATATCTTTGATTAGTAAAGATGAACAGGAGATTCAACAGCCAGCTCAACTTGTGTTAAATGGAGCAAAACTTGGTTCCAAAAAGAATCATGCATGGATTGGTGATGATTTTTCTATAAACTGGAAGAAAAACTCCTGGAATGAATGTGGCTGGCGAGTTGAAAAACTTGATGGTGAAGTTCTAGAAATAAAAGTATCGTCATCAGATGTTCCTTTGAGATTGAGAATTCGTACTTTAGATCACAAAAACGGAGTTTCCTATATTGATGATGGTTCGCACATTTTCAAAATCAATCTAGAAACGAAAAAACAGATTAATCAAAAAGGTGGTCAAAAAGCTCCAGAGTGGGAAGAAACCACAAAGAAAGTTGATTATTCTCAAGGAGCTTACATAACGTTAGAAGCAAACGGCGGTGTTTACAAAGAAGGTAAAAAAACTGTCGTGGAATATATCAAAGTTGAATAAAATCAGTTTATAATAAAAAATCCACCTGTGGTTTTGTTTCCATTAGGTGGATTTTTTTTATCCAAGTATTTTTCAGCTTATTTTTGTTTAATTTATTTTCCACTTGTTTCCGTCTTTTGTGAAACGTTTTGCATTCACTTCAAGAAGTCTGCCATCATCACCAATCATTCTTACCATCGATGTAATAGGATTTACTTCAATGATTTTAAAATCTGTACCGTCGTAATGCAAGCGAATTCCTTCATTTGGAAGAACTCTGCGAGCTTCGTTGTACCAGTCAAACTCATAAGAAAGACAGCACAAAAGCCTTCCGCATTGACCAGAAATCTTCATAGAATTCAAAGAAAGGTTCTGGTCCTTTGCCATTTTGATTGAAACAGGACGCAGTTTATCTGAAATGGCATTGCAGCAAAAAGGTCTTCCACACACACCAAGTCCGCCGATTATTCTTGATTCATCGCGCACGCCAATCTGACGTAATTCAATTCGCATTTTGAAAATAGAAACTAAGTCTTTTACAAGTTCCCTGAAATCAACACGATTTTCAGAACTGAAAAAGAAAAGTGCCTTTTGCTCTTCAAAAAGAAAATGTGTTTCTACCAGTTTCATATCAAGTTTATGCAATGCAACTTTTTCCTTGAAAATTGGAAAAGCATCTTTTTCTTTTTGTTTAAGTTCTTCGCGTTTTTTTAAGTCTTCAGCAGAAGCTTTTCTATCAATCTGAACAATATCAGACTGTTTTATACCCATTGGACATTTCACAGTGCCCAACACTTTTGCCATATCTTTTCCGTAACGAGTTGGAGTTACAACAAAATCCCCAGGTTTTAACTCCATTTTTTCTGGAGTTTTTGCATATATTGTTTCGCACGAATATTCCAACTTTAAATGATAAAGTGGATAGTCAAAAACAATCTTTTCTGTTGGAGCAATTCCAACATCACCATCTTCGAGAGAAGCTAAGTTTTCTGTTTCATCATCTATATCTGTTTCAAAAATATCACTCATATACTCATCTTATTTGTACTATAAAATATAAATTCTAAAAAAAATCTTCCATATTATACAATTTATGAACTTATCAAGTCTACAATTAAACCTTTAATTTCGTTAATTTGTGCTAAAATTTTCAAGTTGTCAATTTGATTTTCAAGAGTTGCCTGCGTCATTTCATCAAGTTTTTTATTTATTACAGTGATTTGATATTTTGGGTCTATTATATGTGGCGGAATTGTGTAATTCGAGAAAAAATTCGTCCTCGAAGGAACAAGTAAATCGTGACCGAATCTGTTTTTACGCCTTTTTGATGATATTTCATAATTGTTTCTGACTACAAAAAGAATAAACTGTCCAACTGCTTCCTTGAACTTTTTGATATTCTCCTGGCTGACTTCACTCGAAAGGTCATTTCCTGCCAAATCAACAGCGTCTTTTAGATAAACAGCTGCATCCTCCAGTGTCATTGTTGAGATTTCGGTTGGAAGTCCTGTCACCGAAAACGCTGGTTCTGTATCTTCCTTTTTTGAAAGCAGATTTGCGAACTTTGATTTTTTAGTTTTGTCTATTTCCTGCTTTTTTTGATTTTTGTTTACGCCATTATTTGTGGTATTTTGGATTCCAGCGAAATAAAAATTGTTTCCAATAGAATCAACTTCTGCCATTTATAGAGAAACCTTTTGTTTTATTGCCAAAGCTTGTAGATATTCATCAGAAATCTTTAGAAATTTTTGTTCATCTTTAATAGAAATAAAATGCCCATGAATAATTGCATTCTGTTCGACCTGTACTTTGTGCGAAACAATGTCACCTATCACTGCTGAAGTCGCTAAAACTTTTATACTTTGTGAAGCTTCAATGTTTCCAAGAACAATTCCGCCAACTATCACTGATTTCGCTTTGACATTCCCACGAATTCTTGCATTTTCACCAATGATGATATTACCATCTGTTTCCAGATTTCCGTCAATATCCCCATCAATTCTGACAAAACCATTAATTTTGATGTTTCCAGTGATTGCAGAACCATGTCCTAAAATTGTATTAATAGAAATGTCATCAATTCGTAAAGCCATAAAAACCTATTTTGATAAATTAATATTGATATATTTTGCAGGATCAACTACATCTGAACCAATATGAATTTCGTAGTGAAGATGAGGACCTGTTGAAATACCTGTATTTCCAATTGTACCGATTATATCACCCTGATCAACAGTCTGACCTTTTTTTACTCTAAACGAATTCAAATGTGCATAACGAGTGTACATACCATGATTATGTTTTATGATAATGTAATTACCAAAACTGTTATCAAAAGCCACAGTAACAACTTGACCAGAAGCAGTTGCCAAAACAGGATCTCCAGATCTCCATGTTGAAAAGTCAATTCCTTTGTGAATGTACCAATTTCCATGTAAAGGATGAATATTCGGTCCAAACTGCATGGAAATGTGATAATTTGGATTTTTTACAGGACAGATACTTGGAATTTCTGTAAAAAGATTCTGTTGAGTTTTGAGCATTTTTCCAATCTGTTCAATTGGTTTGACTGCATCTTCCAAATATGTTGTAAGTTCTCTGACATCTGCAACTTCACGAGTTGTGCCAGAAGCTATTTCTGAAGAACTGAAAAGTGAAGATAAATCGCTGTTTGAAGAAGAAACTTCGTTTTTTGGTTTTAACTGATCAATACCTAGTAAAGAAAGACTCTGCGAAAGTGAAGTTTGAAAACGTTTTGCTGCCTGAAAAAGATTTGCATTTTCATCACGAAGTTCATCTAAACTTGCAAGTGTTTCACGATTTTGTTCGATTAATGCAGAAATCTCACTATTTTTTGCGATTGAACGATTATTAAAATAGAAAAAAGATGCTAAAACTCCTACCGAAATCACAAAAGTTAAAATCATTGCAAAAATATTAGTCTGAAAGTTTATTACTTTATTTTGCGAATGAGGAACTATCATAATTGTAAGTTTGCTGTCCAAAACCTTGAAAACACGAACAAAGCCCATTCCAATTGACCTGAAAAAAGAACCAAATCCTTTTGTAAAGTTTGAGGCAACCCGTTTTTCAATTTTTTTGATAACTTTCTGAGTTTTAGGCATACAATAAAATTATATCACACAGTAATAATTTATGTCAAATTAATACACAAATTAACAAAATTCTATTTGACGGTTTTTAATTCCTATGTTAAATTATCGGTATAACTATGTCTATTCTTTATCAGAAAAATAAAAACTTTTCTGAACTGATGTTTTTAAATTTCTAAAAAGAATGACAAAACCGTCTTATTTCACAATTGGGTTTGCGTTGCAAACTTTTTATCATTTACGTTTCTTTGATTCGATGAGAAACGCATAAAAAGTCACCAGCGAATGTCAATTTGCTGCAGGTGATTTTTTATGGGAGAAAAGCCATGAAGTTATTTGATACTCACGCTCACATCGGGCTTATTTACGATGATCCTATTGAACAATTACGTGTTATTCAGCAGGCTAAGCAAGCTGGAGTTGCAAGAATTGTAAGCATTAATAACAGTTTGTATGATTTTACAAAAAATTATGCACATTTAAAAAATATTTCAGGAATTTATCATGCAGTTGGTGTTGCTCCTTCTGAAGTTACAAATCCAGGACCTGATTGGATTAATACAATAGAAAAATCTCTTTCCTTGCCAAATGTTGTTGCCGTTGGTGAAACTGGTTTGGATTATTACAAACAGTTTGGTGACAAACGCTCTCAGATTGAACTTTTTATCACACAATTGGAAATTGCACAGGCTCATAATCTTCCTGTAATCATTCACAATCGTGATGCAGGTCGCGATGTTTATGATGTTTTAACTGAACGCATGCCTGATGCAGGTGCCATTTTGCATTGTTATTCTGAAGACGCAGCTTATGCAAAAAAATGTCTGGATAAAAATATCTGGTTTAGTTTTGCAGGAAATTTAACTTACAGAAATGCACGAAATCTTCACGAAACAATTATGAATCTTCCTGTAGACAGAATTTTGATTGAAACAGAAAGTCCTTTTATGATTCCTGCAGAATTCCGTGAGAAAAAACGAACAATGCCAAAATATTTACCATCAACTGCAAAATTTCTTGCAGAAATGCTAGATATGGATTTGGAAGAATTAAGTGAACAGCTTTGGAAAAACAGCTGTAAGGCATTTAATTTGCCAGAATAATCTGAAATGAACCTTTTTCATCCAGTTAAAATTGGAAATTTAACACTTTCTGGAAATCTCTTTTTGGCACCTGTTGCTGGTTACAGTGATGCAGCTTTTCGTTCTGTCTGTATTGAAAATGGAGCTGCATTCACTTACACGGAAATGGTAAGTGCCGAAGCATTAGTTCGTAATAATCAAAAAACAGAAGTATTAATGCAGCGAGGATACAATGAAAAAGCTTATGCCGTTCAGATTTTCGGTGGACAAGAAAATGTAATGGCAGAAGCTGCAAAAATTGTCCTGCAAAAAACAAATTGCGAAGTGATTGATATAAACTGCGGCTGTCCTGTTCCCAAAATTGTAAAAACTGGTGCTGGTTCGGCGCTTACAAGAGATCCTGACAGGCTTTATAAAATTGTAAAAGCAGTTACAAAAGCAGTTAGTGAAAGTGAAAATCCTGATGTGCCAGTTACTGTAAAAATTCGTTCAGGTTGGGAACAAAAGATGATGACCTGGAAAGAAGCTGCTTTGGCTACTCTGGAAGGTGGCGCAAAGGCAATTACAATTCATCCGAGAACAAAAGCGCAAGGTTACGAAGGTCATTCTGACTGGTCTATAATGAAAGATTTGGTTGATTTGGTTTGTAAAAAAGTACCAGTTTTTGGCTCTGGAGATTTGTTTAAACCCGAAGATGCAAAAAAAATGCTTGAGCAAACTGGGGCAGACGGAGTTATGTTTGCGCGCGGTGCAATGGGAAATCCTTTTATTTTTAAAGATACAGTTTCTTTGCTTACTACAGGAAGTTTTGAACCAGTTCCTGCCGAAGAACGCATTAAAACAGGATTCAGGGAACTGGAACGACTTGTAAGTGAAACTTCAGAAAAACATGCTTGTCTGGAAATGCGTAAACGTTTTGCAGCATATTCAAAAGGAATTCAAAACGGAGCAGAATTAAGGGCAAAAATTGTTCACGCTGCGACTGTACAAGAATATAAAAATATTTTTGCTGCCTTTTTTTAGACAGTAAGTCAGGAGAAAAAATGTCTCAAACAGAAATAAAAAAAGATTCAAGTTCAGCTGATTTACAATATGAAAAAATGGTTAATACATCTGTTTCTAAGTTGATTGCTAAACTTGCTGTTCCGACTGTCATTTCTATGCTTGTTACTTCTATTTATAATATGGCTGATACCTTTTTTGTGTCGCAGATTAATACGCAAGCGAGTGCAGCGGTCGGTGTTGTTTTTCCAATTATGGCGATAATTCAGGCATTTGGATTTACGCTTGGAATGGGGTCTGGTAGTCTTGTTTCCATCAGATTGGGACAGAAGCGAAATTCAGAAGCGAATGTGATTGCTTCGACAGCTTTTTTTAGTTCTATTTTTTTTGGCATCATTGTAACTCTTTTAGGAAATTTATTTAATTCTCAGATTTTGAGTTTTGTTGGTGCTTCTAAAACTGTTTTACCTTATGCAAAAGAATATGCAACATATATTTTTTGGGGAGCTCCTTTTATATGTGCTTCTTTTGTTATGAATAATGATTTACGTTCTGAAGGAAAAGCCTATCTTTCCATGATTGCTCTGACTTTTGGCGGAGTTTTGAATATTTTTTTAGATCCTCTTTTTATTTATGTGATTGGTTTAGGAATAAGTGGAGCAGCCATAGCAACTCTTGTGAGCCAATTTGTGAGTTTTTCTATTTTGTTGAGTTTTTATTTACGAAAAAAAACTGTTATCAAAATTAGTGTAAAAACTGTAAGTGTTAAAAACGGTACTTTATGGAAGATAATTTGCACTGGAATCCCCTCTTTGGCACGTCAGGGACTGGCAAGTATTGCAAGTATCCTGCTGAACACTTCTGCTGCAGTTTATGGCGATGCGGCAATTGCTGCAATGTCTATTGCAACAAAAATTTTGATGTTCGTTGCCAGCATTATGATTGGAATAGGACAGGGATTTTCTCCTGTTAGTGGATATAATTACGGAGCAAAACGCTTTGACCGTGTAAAAAAAGCTTATTTTTTTATGATTACTAGTGGTTCTTCCATAATGCTGTTTTTTGCTGTGATTATTTTTATTTTTGCTAGACAAATTATGCATGCTTTTATTGATGATAACACAGCGATTGATATAGGTGTTATTGCTTTGCGCTGGCAAATTTCGTTTATTCCATTACATCCTTTGATTGTAGGCACAAATATGTTAATGCAATCTACAAGACACATAAAGTCGGCAACTTTTCTTTCTATGAATAGGCAGGGTGTATTTTTTATTCCGGCAATTCTAGTATTACCAAAATTGTTAGGATTGACTGGTGTGGAAATTTCTCAGTTTGTGGCCGATGTTTGTAGTGCAATTGCAGCAATTCCTTTTGCCATAGCATTTTTTAAAAAAATGAATAAAATGGAAAAAGAGGCTGAATTTGAATAAGCCAAAGTAGGGAAAATCTCTGCTTGACTATGTTGTTTTTTGGTTTTAAACTTTTTTTGTATGTTTTGAAACTGGCTTAGGGCGTGGAGCTGCGCGAAGCGGCCACTGGACTGAGCGAAGCGAGGGAAGCGGCTGGAGCGATAGCGTAACAGCGGAAGGCCCGACCCCGAGCGAAGCGAGCGGGTAAGCCCCAGATTTGTATTCAAATTATTTTTATTATTGTTAATATTCTTGGAGGATTAGAATGAAAACTGTTGCAGGTATTGACCTTGGAACACAAAGTATGAAAGTGGTGATTTATGATTATGAAAAGAAGGAAATAATCGAAAAATCATCTTGCCCTATGGATTTAATTTCGGAAGCTGACGGTACTCGTGAGCAAAAAACTGAATGGTTTGACAAAGGTTTGGAAGTTTGTTTTGGTAAGCTTTCGGCTGAAAATAAAAAGACGATTGAAGCGATTGGTGTTTCTGGACAGCAGCATGGTTTTGTTCCTCTTGATAAGGACGGAAAGGAACTTTATAACATCAAGCTTTGGTGTGATACTTCTACTACTGAAGAATGCAAAATTATTACCGATGCTTGTGGCGGTGATGACGCTGTTGTTGAGGCTTTGGGTAATTTGATGTTGCCAGGTTTTACTGCTCCTAAGGTTTTGTGGCTCAAACGCAATAAACCTGACGCTTTTGCTGCGTTGAATTATATTATGCTTCCTCACGATTATTTGAACTGGAAACTTACTGGCGAATATGTGATGGAATATGGTGATGCTTCGGGAACTGCTTTGTTTGATTCTAAAAAACGCGAATGGTCAAAAAAGATTTGTGACATTATTGACAATGGACTTTTGGCTAAGCTTCCAAAATTAATTGAAGCTCATCAAGTTGCTGGTAAAGTTTCTGCTCAGGCAGCTGCGGCTTATGGTATTCCTGAAGGTATTCCTGTTTCTGCTGGCGGTGGTGACAATATGATGGGTGCTGTGGGAACTGGTACTGTTGCTGACGGATTTTTGACTATGTCTATGGGAACTTCTGGTACTTTGTACGGTTATTCGGACAAGCCTATTGCTGACCCTGTGAATGGTTTGAGTGGTTTCTGTTCTTCTACTGGCGGCTGGCTTCCTCTTTTGTGTACTATGAACTGTACTGTTGCTACTGAATTTGTGCGTGGTCTTTTCCAGTTGGATGTTAAAGAGCTTGATGGTGAGGCTGCTAAGGCTCCTTGTGGTTCAGAAGGTGTTCTCGTGATTCCTTTCTTTAATGGTGAACGAACTCCTAACTTGCCTAATGGACGTGCTAGCATTACTGGTTTGACTGCTGCAAATACTAATCGTGCAAATATTGCTCGTGCTTCTTTGGAAAGTGCGGTTTTTGCTATGCGCGGTGGTCTGGATGCTTTCCGCAAACTTGGTTTCCAGCCTAAGGAAATCCGTTTGATTGGCGGCGGTTCTAAATCTCCTTTATGGCGTCAGATTGCGGCTGATATTATGAATCTTCCTATTCGTGTTCCAGCTTTGGATGAAGCAGCAGCTTTGGGCGGTGCTGTGCAGGCTTTGTGGTGTTTGAAAAATCTTGATGGAAAGTGTGATATTGCTGAACTTTGCGCTGAACACATTTCTTTGGATACTTCAAAATCGGCTGACCCAATTGCTGAAAATGTTGCCGCTTATGATAAAGCTTACGCTGAATATTCAAAAATGGTTGAAACTTTGACACCGCTTTATAAATAATAAAAAAAGCTGGGTTTAAGCAATGTTAGAGCAAACGCATTATAAAAGTTTTTACAGGAAAGTTGGCGCAACGGAGTGAGGCATAGAGCAAAAGACTTTTTTTGGGACTGCCGCGAAAGCGGCATTATAATAGTTTCTATCCCCCAAAAAACGTCTAGCGCATTATTGCGTTTTTGACCTGTGAATCAAGACCGGAAGCCGGAGTTTACTACTAAAAACAAGCTCTCCCCTAGTTTTCAACACTTTGATTTTCTGATAAAATATTTTTTATGGAAAAAAACGCAATCATTCATGTTGAAAATACTGAAAACCTTTTTGAGTTTGCTTCATATTTATCTCACTCAGGGTGGAATATTCTT
>JALFAW010000303.1 GCA_022773305.1 Spirochaetia bacterium | reverse complement strand
GTTTGAAAAAGGGGACAGACCTTGTTTGAAAAAGGGGACAGACCTTGTTTGAAAAAGGGGACAGACCTTGTTTGAAAAAGAGGGACAGACCTTGTTTGAAAAAGGGGACAGACCTTGTTTGAAAAAGGGGTCAGACCTTGTATTTGAAAAAGGGGGACAGACCTTGTGTTTGAAAAAGGGGACAGACCTTGTTATATGAAATAAACGGAGAACATTATGAGTGGAAAAATTCAAATAGAAAATCTATCCAAAGTTTTTGGAGAAAATGAAAGTGAAAAAGTCGTTGCCCTCGATGGAGTAACGGCAGAAATTCCTGAAGGAAGTTTTGTTTCCCTCATTGGACCTTCTGGCTGCGGAAAGACAACTTTGCTCAGATGCATTGCAGGTCTGGAAACTCCCACTGACGGCACAGTTATTGTTGATGGCGAAAAAGTAACAAAACCTGGAAGCGACAGGGGCTTTGCTTTTCAGCAGGCAAATCTTTTTCCATGGCTTTCAATTAAAGACAACATTTCTTTTGGACTCAGGGCACGGGGAATTTACAGGCAGCGAAAAGATGATGTTCAGAAATTCATAAATCTTGTAGGCCTCAAGGGGTTTGAAAAATCATTTCCTCATCAGCTTTCTGGCGGAATGAACCAAAGAGCAAGCCTTGTTCGGGCACTTGTAGGTCATCCAAAAATCCTTTTGCTTGATGAACCACTTGGTGCCCTTGATGTCTTCACCAGAATGACCATGCAGGACGAAATCCTCCGAATCCGGCAGGAAAACAGCATGACTATGGTGATGGTCACTCACGACGTAGACGAGGCTGTTTATTTAAGCGATTACATAATCGTAATGACGCCGCATCCTGCAAAAGTAGAAAAAATCATCAAAATCGAAATGAGCCATCCAAGAGCGCGCGGTCAGGATGTCTTTTTGCAGTACAGAACAGAAATTCTTAAAATCCTGAACTATGCAGGCAAAATCAATGAGGTTGAATATTCAATTTGATTGGTTTGTTTAAACCGTGGCAAGGATTGGAGCACCTGCCGAAGGCAGTCCCGAAGCATAAGCGTAGGGATGAGGCGCGGTTAGTCGCCGAAGTGCGTAAAGCCTGTTTTTTGCGAAGCAAAAAGCCACCCAAAAAAATAAAACTTTCCGCTATTTTGGCGGTATTAGGAGGTCTAATAAAAACTTTGCCTGAAATGGCGTCAAAGTTTTTTATTTATAAGTTTGCGTTGCAAACTTTCTTATCAACTGCACATTCTCATTACATTACGAATGTGCGTAAAAAGTCAAATCGGAAATTGTTAGGAAGTTTTGCTTCCGACTTTCCCCATTGACTTTTTATTGGAGGTAATATGACTAAAAAATTCTTTCCGGGTGTCCGCTCTGCTTGGGCTGGACTTGTGTTGTTTACTTTTTCTGTTTTTATGATTTGCGGCTGTTCCAAAAAGCAAAAGGCTGCTAATAATACTGCTCAAAAAGTTGTTCGTATAAATTATCAGACAGGAACTTTGTGCGCTGCTCCTGTTCACATTGCAATGAAAAAAGGACTTTTTGAAGAAGAACTTGCAAAAATAGGGCAGAAAGCAGAATACGTAAACGTTGTTGAAGGTGGTCCGACTCTTGCAGAACTTATCGGCTCTGGAAAAGTTGATGCAGGTTATGGACTTTATGCAACACAGCTTCAGGCAATTGAAAACGGACTTCCAATTTCATACACTTCAGGAATCCACACTGGTTGTACAAAATATTATGTTCGTGCAGACAGCGACATTCAGTCTGTAAAAGATCTTCGCGGTAAAAAAATTGGCGTTCCAGGTCTTGCAGACAGTTCTGTAATGAACCTTAAGCGCAAGCTTCTTGATGTGGGAATTGGCGTTACAGCAGATAATAACGAAGTTGAATTCCTTTCATATTCATCTTCCGACCTTGCCATTGCCCTGAACAACGGAGCAGTTGATGTAATCGGTGCTCATGACCCGGTAGCAACCCGCGGAGAACTGGCTTATGGCTTTAGAAAAATTCTTGACACTGGAACAGATGAAAAATTCGTCCACGAATATTGCTGCCAGCAGTTTGTAACACACAAGCTGTTAAAAGAAAATCCAGAAGGTGCCGCTGCAGCTACACGTGCACTTCAAAAAGCTTCTGCTTTTGTAGAAGCAGAACCAGTTGAAGCTGCCCGAATCCAGATTGAAAGCGACCTTGTTTCTGGTGATTTGGAATTTAATTCAAAACTTCTTGATGAACTTAATTTTATTCCAAGTCGTTCTCTTGGTAAAAAGACATTTGAAGCCGCCGCTCGACAATTGCAGGTAGCAGGAATTCTAAAGCCAGAAACGGACATCGATAAATTTGTAGAAACCGGTTATATAGAACTTCCAGGCGTTCCAGACGGTTACATCTACGATTCTGAAAAAGGCGAATATATAGAAATTATAGAACCAAGAGCGTAAACAAAAATTCCCCTGCCGCTCCAGTTTTGTGGCGGGGGATTACTGGATTGAACTTTCATTACCCAAAAAAAATATGGGTGGCTTTTTACTGTGCAAAAAAAGCGAGAAATGCATAGCATTTTCTCGTCCCGAGTTTGCATAGCAAACTCGCACTTTTCAGGGTTCCGTACGCACTTCGTGCTACCTACATTCCTTCGCTACGCTTCGGAACTGGCTTGCGCCAGCCCTTCCAATCCCTGCCACGAGTTAAAAGTGGGACAGACCTTGTTTCATATAAATCACTTCACCTTCCACCCAACCATTCCCTTTTCTTCACTTGAGAACACCACGCCAATTTTGTACATATTCTTTCCACTCACAGCGAATCTCTCACAGTAACCGTTAGCGTCAATCTGCTTCAAGGCATCTTCTGCCACTTCTTCAAACGGTCGGCCTTTGTCCATTTTCAGTTCAAAAATAAAAACGCTGTCTTTTGTGGCAACTACTACATCGCTTCTGCCGGCAACTGACTGCAACTCAGAAACTACGCGCATTCCTGTCATGCGGAACATCAGGTGGGTAACGGATTCGTAGTAATTTTCGCACATATTCTTTTTTACAACCGTTGGAAGATCTGCAATGGCGGCCTTTATAATAGAAAGAACTTTATCGATGTTGCAGTTTTTCAGGGCAATTCTAAGGTTATTGATTTCAAGTCCAACATCATCGTAGGGAACGCTTACAAATTTCTGGAGCAGCACGTCCAAAAATCCTTCTTCAACTTCGCGGTTTGGAAAATCAAGGGTGTAAAATCGCATTTCTTTTTCAAAATTCTTGATTGTAAGGTACCCGCTTTGATAAACCACTGCCAGCATATTTTTGCTGTCCGGGTCGTAATTTTTAAACTGATTTTCTGTGGCAATCCTTCCGTTTATAAGATGTTCAAGTTCCAAAGGCTGATTTTGCAGCGTTTTTACAAGGAAGGACGGAGTTCCGCTTTCAAACCAGTAGGAGCCGAA
>JALFAW010000279.1 GCA_022773305.1 Spirochaetia bacterium | reverse complement strand
AACCTTACCATTTCAAAAAAAAGAAGTTCTATATATAACAAATAATAAAATATTAAAAAATAAAACAATCTTATCTATTTTCTTTTTTTACAGCCACAATATTTATTTTATTGTCATTTCAATACGAGGCGTCAAGGCACGCTAACGCTTAAAGCCTTGACTTCGCCGTTTTGAGGGGTTGTACTCCCCCCTCAATACGACCGGTCAAGGCACGCTTCGCTCAAGGCCTTGACTCGCTCGTTTTCAGGGGTTGTATTAACCCCTGAATAAGAACTCAAATGTAATATTTCAACATTTGAGTTCTTATTATACTAACCTTTAACAGCTCCTGCAATAACTCCTTTAATAATATATTTTTGAGATGCAATATAGAAAGCTATAATTGGAATAATAGAAACAACAAGCATAGCCATAAATCCACCATAATCTGTAGAACCATAAGCACCCTGCATCGCAATTTGAATAGCAACAGGAACTGTCTTGTGATCTGTTCCTAAAATCAAATATGGAAGCAGATAATCATTCCAAACCCACATTGCCTGTAAAATTGCAACTGTGATAGCTGTAGGTTTGAGCATTGGGAAAACAATCAAAAAATATGTTTGCAATGGATTACAACCGTCGATTGTAGCAGCTTCTTCAACTTCAAGCGGAATTCCTTTTACAAATCCTGTAAACATGAAAACTGCAAGACCAGCACCAAAACCAAGATATACAAGAATTATTCCAAACACATTATCAAAATTTATAGATGTAACCATAAATGTCATTGTGTACATAACCATTTGGAAAGGAACAATCATACTAAAAACAAAAGTATAATAAAGAGCTTTTGTTAATTTATTTTTTACACGCACTAAATACCATGCTGTCATAGAAGTACAGACGATTATTACAATAACCGACATAACACTTATCCACACAGAACGAATAAATGCCATAAAAAATCCAGAAACTGTCAGACCATTAATGTAGTTTTCAAAACCTACAAACATATCACCTTTTGGCCATGCAAACGGATTTGTTGAAACATAAAGACGTGACTTAAATGAATTCATAAACACAAGTAAAATTGGGAATATGAAAATTATAGTCAGAGCAATCAAAATGGCAAAAATAATATATGTTGAAACAGATTTTTTATTTGTATTTAAGTTTTCCATTATTGTTCAATCTCCTTTTTGTTTGTAAGTCTTAATTGAATAAAGGCAATTACAGCAACAATGATAAAGAACATAACAGCCTTAGCCTGAGCTACACCATGCCAAGAAGCATTTCTATTGTAGAAAGTTTTATAAATGTTTAACGCAAGCATTTCAGTTGTATTTTCAGGAGCACCAGCAGTTAATGCAAGGTTTTGGTCAAACATTTTGAAAGAATTAGACAAAGTCAAGAACATACAAATTGTAATAGAAGGCATAACCATAGGAATTTTTACCTGAAATAAAACGCGAAGTGGAGATGCACCGTCAATAGAAGCAGCTTCAATCAAATCACCAGGAATATTCTGCAAACCAGCAATATAAATAACCATCATATATCCAATAAGCTGCCAGTTTGTCAAAATCACAAGACCAAAAAATCCATACTGAGTTTTGAATGTAATGTCTTCACCAAAATAATGCTGAAGAACACCATTTATCAAAAGATTCCATATATAACCAAGAACAATACCACCAATCAGATTTGGCATAAAAAATACAGATCTGAAAAAGTTTGTTCCTTTAATTCCTTTTGTAAGTAAAAGTGCAAGAGCAAACGCAAAAACATTTACAGTTACAATTGAAACTATTGTAAAAAGCGAAGTAAATCCCAAAGCATGAAGAAAATCGTTATCCGCAGTAAATGCTTTAACATAATTCTTAAAACCAACAAAGTCTGTAATGTCAGTTACAGTCGTAAATTTAGTAAAAGATAAACCAATACCCATCAAAAAAGGCACAACAAAAAACATCACAAAACAGAGTAATGTTGGCAGAACGAATACTGGAAAATACTTTTTTATAGGATTATTTTCTGTTTTCATATCTTCTCCCATAATAAGCCAACGAGGACTTTTTACTTCCACTTTGACCTTAAAACACATTCATAACAAAAAACGTGCAGTTATAAAAAGAGTTTGCACCGCAAACATTCAGATAAAACATCGAGTTTTATTTTTTGTAATATGGGTGGCTTTTTGCTTCGCAAAAAACAGGCTTTTCAGGGTTTCGCTATCGCTACAGCCGCTTCCCTCGCTTCGCTCAGTCCAGTGGCCGCCTACGGCGCCCTTACAATCCTTGCCACAGTTTAAAACCGAAAACTCGAAATAGAACAGTATAAAACTTTTTGATTATTAAAGAATATTGATTTGTTTTTTTTAAATTAAGTAAGATAAGTAATAAGCCTGCCCAACTAAAGTCACACATTATGTTGAGCAAGCTGCCTGTACAGTTTGATATTTAATAACTCACTATACAGGACTTTTTTTATGGTAGATTACATATCGCTTTCACTAGCCCAATCTTTTACAACACTTGCTTTTACATCTTCCCAAGATTTAGCACCTTGTGCATAGCGCAACAATGAAGCACCAAAGTTATCTTTGAAAGTCTGAGAAGGGAACAAAGTGAAGTTCCATGCTACAGAAGTAATTCCAGGTTTTGCCATCCATTTAGAGATTTCAACTGCTAAAGGATCTGTTGGTCTTTCGTTATCAGCAAATGTATCAAATGGAGCAATGAAACCAAGTTTTTCTGTTACATATTTTTTACCAGTTTTTGAAGAATAGAGCCAGTAGATGAAGTCTGCTGTAGCCTGCTGATCTTGTTTTGAAGCTTTTTTATTGATACAGTAGAAGTTTTCAGTACCGATACAAAGTCCCTGTCCTTCTTCACCAGCAACACCAGTGTAGATTGGAAGATATTTTACATTTTCAGCTTTTACTTTGTTTCCAGAAACTCCAGAAATCTGACCCCAAGCCCAGTTACCATTCTGAACCATTGCACATTCTTCCAAAGCAAATTCAGCCATAGAATTGTCAACAGTTTTTACACCAACATTTTTTGCAGGAATTACGGAATCATTCAAATAAAGGTCAAAAATATTTTTGAATTCTTTGTCATACTGAAATGAAATCTTTTTTGTTGCATCAGAAGCCAAATCAACCTTGTTGTTTTTGAATTCGTAATATACAGGAAGATTTGCCAAGTGTGTCTGCCATCTCCAGTCTTCACCAGCTTTCAATGAAGTTGAAGCAAATACACCTTTAATTCCCAATGCTTCTTTATTAGCCTGCATATCATCACAAACTTCTTTAAGTGCAGCAAAG
>JALFAW010000099.1 GCA_022773305.1 Spirochaetia bacterium | reverse complement strand
AGCGGCTGGAGCGATAGCGGAACCCCGGATAGCCTGTTTTTTGCGAAGCAAAAAGCCACCCAAAGAATACGTCGAGTCAAGGCACGCTAACGCTTAAAGCCTTGACTTCGCCGTTTTGAGGGGTTGTACTACCCCCTCAATGAAAATTTAAAACTCGACATTTGTCCTAATAATAACAATTTGAAGTAGTCTGAAATTTGAGTTTTCCCGTGGTTAGAATTGTAAGAGCTGGTGAAACTAGTTCTGAAGCGTAGCGAAGGTGAAAAGCTTGTTTTTTTTATGAAGCAAAAAGCCAGCCTTGATTTAAAAAATTCAAAATCCAACTTTCAGGCTAAGTAGGTAATAATGAAATGTAAAAGAAGAATAGATATTGAAAAATTTATTTTTTTTATAAACTTAGTTTTGCTTTTGTACTGTTTGTTTTCCTGTAAAACTGTTCCAACTATTCCTGAAAAAGAAATTAATCTTTCAAGAGAAATTTTAGGCAAGGGACAACTCTCTGCTGTTCAATTAGCAGACTTTTTTATTAATAATAATGAACATGTTGAAAAAGAATTTATTTTGAAATTTGCGGATTATTATATCCAGGAAGCATCTATGGAGAATATTAATTCTGATGTTGCATTTGCTCAAATGTGTCTTGAAACTGGATTTTTGAGATTTGGTGGACTTGTTCAACCTGATTTTCATAACTACTGTGGACTTGGAGCAATGGACGCAGAACATCCAGGAGAGAAATTTGAAACTGAACAACTTGGTGTGAGAGCTCATATTCAGCATCTTCAAGCTTATGCCACAACTCAGGATGTACAGTTAAATAATCAGCTTATAGATCCACGTTATAATTGGGTTCACAAAACAAAACTCGTAACAGATATTTTTGGATTGACAGGCACATGGGCAACGGATCCAAATTATGGTAACAAAATAGACGAAATTATTTCAAGGATGGAAGTTTTTATAAAAAATATAAAAAAATAGAAAACAAAATGTATTTTAATCAAAGTGATTTAGCATCAAAATGATTGAGAAAATAACATAAATTTGATAAAATAATAAGATATTTCTGACTAATTGGAATTACAGTTTTGATAAATGAGATGGGGGAAATATGTGCGGGATTGTAGGTTATGTTGGATGTAAAAATGCATCACAAATTTTGATTAATGCTCTTAAAAAACTTGAATATAGAGGATATGACAGTGCTGGAATTGCAATAATCGAAGATGACGATATTATTGTAAGAAAATGCAAAGGTGCTTTGAAATATCTGGAAGAAAAGATTGCAAATGAAGTGATAAAAGGAACTGTTGGAATTGGACACACACGGTGGGCAACTCACGGAGAACCAAGTGATACAAATAGTCATCCTCATGCAAGTATGGATGGTTCAATTTCAATTGTTCATAACGGAATTATAGAAAATTATGCTGAACTAAAAGCTAAACTTCAGGCGCAAGGGGTTGTTTTTAAATCCCAAACAGATACTGAAGTTGTTGTGCATCTGATTGATAAGTCTTATAAACAACATAAAGATATTTTTAAAGCTGTTCTCGAAGTGCTTCATGTAGTTGAAGGTTCTTATGCACTTGGAGTTGTTTGTAAAGATTATCCTGACAGAGTAATTTGTTGTCGGAAAGAAAGTCCTCTTGTGATTGGACTTGGAAAAAACGAAAACTTTATTGCTTCAGATGTACCTGCTCTTTTGGAACATACTCGCGATGTTTATTATCTTGGAGAAAAAGAACTTGCTGTTTTGTACACAGATCATGTTGATTTGTTTAATTTTGAAGGTGAAAAAATCATAAAAGAACCTAGCCATGTTGAATGGGATATGGATGCAGCTGAAAAAGGTGGTTATGAACATTTTATGATTAAAGAAATTCATGAGCAACCAAAAGGTTTGACTGATACAATGCGTCCAAGAATCATCAAAGATGGAAATGGAAAACCTACTGATGTTTATTTTGAAGAAAATAAAATGGATGTAGCATGGAAAAAAGCACATCGTGTCGTAATTACTGCTTGTGGAACTGCATACCATGCTGGAGTAGTTGCGAAATATGCCTTTGAAAAAATTGCAAGAATGAAAGTTGATGTTGATGTTGCATCAGAATTCCGCTACAGAAATCCTATTTTGGATAAAGATGATATATTCATTGTTGTTTCTCAATCAGGTGAAACTGCTGATACTCTTAGTGCTTTAAGACTTGCAAAACAAAATGGATTAAAAGTTGTGGCTATTACAAACTGTGTTGGTTCAACTGTGAGTCGTGAAGCTGATGATGTAATCTACACTTTGGCAGGCCCTGAAATTGCAGTTGCATCTACAAAAGCCTATACAACGCAAGTTTTGTGTATGTTTCTTTTGGCAATAAAAGCTGGAAAACTTCGTGGTACACTTTCGGAAGAAGATGCTGTAAAGTTATTAACGGAACTTGAATCAATTCCTGAAAAAATTCAGACAATTTTGGATGGAAAGGAAACTATTCAGAAATTTGCAAGCAGACAGTTTAATAAAGATAAAATATTTTATATTGGACGTCAGTTTGACAGCGCAACTTCATTGGAATCAGCGTTGAAATTAAAGGAAGTTTCTTACATGCATTCTGAAGCTTTTGCAGCAGGGGAGTTAAAACACGGCCCAATCGCATTAATAGATGATAAAACACTTGTCGTTGCAATAGCAAGCGAACCTGAACTTTATGATAAAATCGGTTCAAATATGGTTGAAGTTAAAAGTCGAGGAGCAACAGTTCTTGTAATCACTCAAGATAAAACTTGCGCATTTGATGGAAAAGCAGATGAAATCTTCCAGATACCAGAATGCTCTTCTACACTTGCAAGTTTACTAACTGTTATACCGACACAACTTTTTGCATATTATTGTGCCATTCAGCGTGGCTATGATCCTGATAAACCAAGAAATCTAGCAAAATCGGTTACTGTAGAATAGTTTGCAATAAGTTTGATATGGATTATTGACTAAAATCAATATTTTATGATATACTTTATATCAATTCGGGCCATTAGCTCAGCGGTTAGAGCAGAGGACTCATAATCCTTTGGTCCTTAGTTCAAATCTAAGATGGCCCAGTTTTTTAGGATTTACAATAATTAAAGTTGTAAATCCTTTTTTTTTCTATTATTTATTAATAAATTGTACCTGGACAATCTCTTTCAGCATTGCGGGCTGCGCACCAAGTTCCTTTTTTGAGGGAAGATTCAAAGTCATTTGTTTTTAAATATTCATATAGAAATCCTGCGTTAAAACTGTCACCACATGCTGTTGTATTTACAGGATAAACTTTTTCAGTTGGACATTCAAAAAAAATCCCTTTGTTTGCTGCATAAGTAGATTCTTTTCCTCGTGTCACAATTATCATATTGTTTAATTCTGCACTTTTTTGGCAAATCAATTCTTTGAATTCAAGATCGGTAATCTGATTTTGCAATAACGAAGTAGATTTTGAAAAAGTTTGCAGGAATTCTTCATCATTAATTTTGATTACAGAAGGAACTGCTTTTTCAATGACATTTTTCAAATCATCACCAATAAAATCAGCTAAAAAGAATTTTTTATTTTGTTTTGCAATTAAACAAATGTCTGCGTAAAGATTTTTATCCCAAAAATCAGGTCTGCTTCCAGCGAGCAAAACTGCATCCACATCACAAATGTTTTGTTTTACAAGTTCCAGAAATTTTTCATTCACATTTTTGAGCATTTCTTGTTCTTTTTTAGTCAAATTATTATTTTGTAATGATAAAACAGGTTCGCTTACAACAAGTTCTGTAGTTGTGTTAGCTGAATTGTCGAGCAAAGTCCAACATTCTCGTGTAAATCCTGGAATGGAAAGCGTTTTTAGAGATAATTCGTCTTTTTGTGCAAGCGTTAGAAAAAGTTCCAGATTTTTTTCACCCAACGGACATAAAGTTATTGTACAATTCTTTTCAAGTTGATTCAGAACTCGTGCGGAATTCACAGCTTTTCCAGAAGCGTCCTGTCGATAATTTCTTGAACGATTTACTTTTGAAAGCATCAGATTTTCAAAATGAATTGTTCGCTGGATAGTCGAACTTAAACAGATGCAAAGAATTTTCATAATTAACGCTCCTAACTTTAGTCTTTCAATGTATCAATAATTGCAGGAAAATCATAAATTGAACTAAGTCTGATTGTTTTTCCAGATCTGCCAGAATTCATTTTCCGAGCTTGTAAAAGAGATTCTGCATCATCAGAAAGAGGTCTACCATTTTTATTACCAATCAAAATTGCAGTCCCACCCATTGCTGTCCAACCGTCCGTATATTTTTGCATATCATCAAAAAAAAGCGTATTCGCAAGGTCTGTCCCCGATTTTTTCAAAGCGGCAGAATAAGAATGAGGATAAGGTTTTCCAAGAAGTTTTGCGTCACGAATATCAGTAATGTTATCGAAAAGGTCAGAAATACCTAGTTTCTGCAAAACTCGCTTTGCATGTTCCATTGGTGCATTTGTCAGGATGGATTTTGGATAATCAAGAGAAAGCAGAAAATCTCGAAGATCAGGTTGAGGTTGAAGTTCGTTTGCCTCGTATTCCGGATGAACATGTGCAAAAAAAGCTTCAATATTTTTAAAACCTTCTGCACGTAACCATTCAAGTGTTGTTGAATAATGAATTATATTTTTTTTTCGTAATTCAATGGCAGTTTCAAAATCACACTTAAAATACTCAGCGACACATTCAAGCATGCGGCGTGTAATTCCAGCATCCATTTGTGAACTTGAAGGATACAACGTATTATCTAAATCAAAAAGAAGATGAGAAATTTTCATAATATTATTCTATCAGATTTTTTTTGGATAAACCAGCAATTTTTGAGAATGTTTTTTCCAGATATTTCGCCTCTCCTTCAGAAAGACTCGCTCGAGATAAAATGCTTCTCCAGAAATTTTCCATATCTTCACGACCTGGCATTTTAAAAAAGCCAATTTTCTGCATTTCATCTGTAATGTTTTGCACAATTGTATCAATTCGTTCAAGCGAAAGGGGGGTGTAACCGGCCTGAACTACATTTTTTGTCGAAAGCGATTTTCTAAAAAGATGATAGCTCATAATTTGAACAGCGTGACTAAGATTTAAAGAACCAAAATCGGAGGAAGAAGGAATCGTTACACCGACATTACATTCATCAAGCTGTGAATCAGTCAACCCTGTGCGTTCATTACCAAAAACAACTGCTACTTTTGCACCATTTGAAGTCTGAAAATCTGCAAAATCAGCAAATTCTTCAGGCAAAAAAAGTTTTCCTCGTTTTTTTCCACGTCTTCGAGTAGTTCCTGCACAAATCGCACAATCTTTTGTCGCATCACGAATGGAATCATAAAAATGGGCATTGTCAAAAATTCTGCCAGCATGAATTGCAAGCACATGAATATGTTCAATGTCATAATCTTCTTTTTTTCCGACAATGCGCAAATCACAAATATCATTATTCGCCATGGCACGACAAGCCGCACCAATGTTTCGCGATTCATCCGGATGATCAAGTACAATAACAATATTAGAAAGTTTCATAAATAAGTTTTAACATTTTTTTGACTTTTTTAAAAGACGAAGCGCGTTCAAAACTGCCAGAATTGTCACCCCGACATCACCAAAAACTGCAAGCCACATATTTGTAATTCCAAACGCAGAACAAATCAAAATAGCTCCTTTTATTCCAAGAGAACCGATAATGTTTTCATACACGATTTTTAAAGTTTTACGACTGATTTTAATCGCATCAACAATTTTGGAAGGTTTATCTTCCATGATGATAACATCACTAGCTTCCACGGCAGCATCGGACCCCATTGCACCCATCGCAATTCCAGCATCAGCACGTGCAAGAACAGGAGCATCATTTATTCCGTCACCAACAAAAATCAACGAGCCGCGTTTTTTTCCGTTTTTTGAAAGATCTTTAAGAAGTTCTTCAACCTTTGCAAGTTTATCTGCACTTAACAGCTGACCATAAGCTTTGTGAAGTCCAAGTTTTGCCGCAACAGTGTAAGCTGCTTTTTCATTATCACCAGTGAGCATTACAATATTCTCGACGCCAGCAGATTTCAAACCTTTTATGGTAAGTTCGCTGTCGTCTTTGATTTCATCACTAATCACAATATGACCAGAATAAATTCCGTTACATGCAACATGAATTACAGTTCCGTCCTGATGTTCAGTACATTCATTATAATCTATACCAAAATCATTCATTAGTCTTGTATTACCAGCCAGAACCTCTTTACCGTTAACTACCGCTTTAATTCCTTTGCTTGTGATTTCGTTAACATTTTCAAGAACTACCGTATCACAACATTTATCATGATGAGCTGCTTTAAGCGAAGTTGAAATCGGATGCGTAGAGAACATTTCAGTATGAGTTGCAAGTGCAAGCAGTTCCTCTTCAGTGATTTCAGAATTTGTTGCATGAATATGAGTTACAACAAAATTTCCTTTTGTCAAAGTTCCAGTTTTATCAAAAACAGCTGTTTTGGTTTTAGCAAGTGCTTCCAGATAAGTACTGCCTTTTATCAAAATTCCTCGACGCGCACAGGAAGTAATTCCACCACAAAAAGAAAGCGGAATAGAAATGACAAGTGCACACGGACAGCTGACAACAAGGAACATTAAAGCTCTATAAATCCAAATACTCCAATTTGACTCATAATTCCAGTTTCCACTCGCAAAACCAGTTACCAAACCTGGAATTACAGCCACAGCAAGCGCGGCAAACACAACAATCGGCGTGTAAACCTTTGCAAAACGCGAAACAAACTGTTCAGATTTAGTTTTATTTTCCGAAGCATTTTCCACAAGTTCAAGAATTCTAGACAAGGCAGAATCCCCGGCTTGCTTTGTAGTGCGAATTTCCAGAACTCCCTGAATATTAATTGAACCAGAAAGAACTTCGTCACCAGCACAAACTCTTTTTGGAATGCTTTCCCCAGTCAATGCAGAAGTATCCAAAAAACTTTCACCATCCGAAATAATACCATCAATAGGAATGCGCTCACCAGGTTTTACAATTATGATAGAATCCGGAGAAACTTCCTCTGTAGCAACATCTTTTGTGCCATTTTCCAGTTTCAACGTTGCATGGTCAGGACGAAGTTTTGCAATTTCTTCTATAGAATGACGACTTTTGTCTACAGCAAAATCTTCAAATTTTTCACCCACTTGATACAAAACCATAATAGCCGTAGCCTCTTCAACTTTTCCCAAAATAATCGCACCAATCGAAGAAATTGTCATCAAAAAAGCTTCGTCCATAAATTCGCCATGCATAATGTTGCTTATCGCATTTAAAATTACATTTTTTCCAGCAATTATATATGCAAAAAACTGCAACACCAAAACAATCGCTTCGTGTACAGTCTGCGAAATGCCAAACCACGAATCAATCGGTAAGTGTTCAACAATTATTCCGCAAATATACAAAGTCGCCGCCAAAATCAACCCTTTTGTTGAAAGCTCCTTTCCTTCATGTTCATGATTGTGACCATGCTCGTGCGAATGCCCATTATGAGAGTGTTCCCCGTGCTCATTTTCATGCTCATTCAAATGTTCATGCTCGTGACAGCAACATTTTTTCTTATTTTTGTCACATTTTTCCATTTCATCAGTACAGTTAATATTTTTTTTCATAGAATACCTCCCGTAAAAGTCAAGAAGATTGTTTCAACAATCGATTGACTTTTTCCGCTGTTCCGAAATGCAATGAGGAACAGCAGTTGATAATAAGTTTGCAACGCAAACTTTAGGTAAGATAAAGCCGCGCTATTTTAGCGGTTTTATCTTACACCTCTTTTTTTTCATCTGGCTGTGCCCCTCAGCAAGCTTCGGGTCGCTATGTACGGGGTTCCGCTATCGCTCCAGCCTCCTCACTTTGGTCGTCCACTACGTTTCCTCCCGTCGTTCCGGTGGCCACCTTCGGTGCCCCTCCCAGCGCTCACAGGTTTTGAACCCGATTATTCTTCTTCACTTTTTTCAAATATGTGTTCCATTCCAAATTCAATAATCTTTGAAACATGCTCATCTGCCAGCGAATAAAAAATTGACTTACCTTCGCGTCTTGTTTTTACAAGATTTGCTTCCCTTAACAATTTTAATTGATGAGAAATAGCAGAAATAGTCATTTTTAATAATGCTGCAATGTCGCATACACATAATTCATTTTTTAATAGTGAATAAAGAATTTTAATTCTTGTATTGTCACCAAAAAGCTTAAAAAAATCAGAAAGACAGAACATAGTTTGCTCTTGAGGAAAAACTTTTTCAATCTCATGAACAGTTTCTTTGTGGATTTCACAACAAATGTCCAAATATTCAGATTTTCTCATGCATTCTCCCATAAAAAGTCAAGAATATTGTTTCAGCAATCGATTGACTTTTTATGCTGTTCCGTAATGTAATGAGGAACAACAGTTCAATGTAAGATAAAGCCGCGCAATTTTAGCGATTTTATCTTACACTCCTTTTAAAACACCGCGTTAGCGGCGAGCCAGGATGGCGAGTATCCAAGTTTATGAAGTGCAGAACACGAAATATACTTGGTGATAAAAATTACACGGACGTAATTTTTATCACACCTCCTTTCATTTGCTTTTCAACAATTTTAGCTGCCTAAAATATAACTATATTTGAATAAATATTCAAGTGTTATTGAAAAAAATTTGAAACAGCATTTGAGGACTTTAAAATGTCTGCACAAAAAATCTTACTTTCCAAGAAAGGTGAAGTTTTCTGCCTGATTACAAAAGATTATTCCACTTCCAGTTTTTTGAAAACACTCCAATGAAGAAATTGCTTTTATAATGTCTTCTTTTTTGTTTTTTTCGGTTAAAATCAAAAGCATTTCTTTTTCAGGAATGATATCAACACCAAAAAAAGTTGCGTCGCCTGGTTTTGCAGTTCCGCGAGCATTTATGATTGTACCACCACCTGCACCTGCTTTTCTCGCTGCATCCATTGCATCTTCAGCATAACCTTTATTTACAATAACATTTATCATTTCATAAGATTCATTGTTGTTTTCCATAAAATCATCTCCATATTTTCTGAATTTTGCTTCACCACTTTTTATGAAAGTATTTACGTTTACTGAAAAAAGAATTCCAAAATGATTTTTTTTAGAATTCGAAATTTCTTTAATTTTTTCGATAATTTGCAAAGTTTGTTCTGTCTTGGTTAGAATAAATGTAATATCTTTAGAGGTTTCTCCTAAACCGAGTAACTGCAAAAGATTGTTTTTTGCCGTTCCACTTCCCATTAAAATGGTTCCGCCTGTTGCACCAGCTTCAACAGCTGCATTTGTGATTATTTCTCCACAGTCGTGAGGAACAATGCTAATAATCAGTTTATACATAAAATTACCCTCTCTTTTTTGATTTAATCTTAAAGATAATTCCCATAATCTGAATGGCAATCAAAGGCATGAGTGCAACCAGTGAAATTACACCAAAAGTGTCGTTTGTTTTTCCACATCCGTTTGCTGCTCCAATAGTGAAAGAAAGAACAAAAGTTGAAGTTAATGGACCTGAAGCAACCCCACCTGAGTCAAATGCAATTCCTGTAAATAGCTCAGGACAAAATATCATCAAAACGAAAGCAATGACGTATCCTGGAATTAAAATGAAACGCAAGTTAATTCCTAGAATAGAGCGCCATAAAGACAGTCCTATTGCAATAGCTGTTCCAACAGATAAAAAAACAAGAAGAACTTTTCGTTTGATTGTTCCTCCGCTTACAGCCTCCACTTGTTCACTCAAAACCCAAACTGCAGGTTCTGCACAAACAATAATTGCACCGAGTAGAAGTCCTGTCACAATCAAAACAACATACCAAATCCCTCCACTTTGAGCAACCATTTCTCCCAAAGTTTTACCAAGTACTTCTCCAGTTTGCATGAATCCGCCGTTTACACCAACCAAAAATAATAAAAGTCCCATGAAACTATATAAAAATCCTATCGTCATTCTTATAACTTGTCGTTTTGTCATTTTTAAAAGAAATAATTGAAAAATTATAAATAAAACAAACAAAGGTAAAATAGAAATTAACGATTCTTGTAAAACATGAAAAAAACATTGTGCAAAAGGAAGAAAAATTTTAGAAAAAAAACTTACTTGTGAAACTGAATCTACTTGATTAGCTGAAAGTTCTGGTAGATTCATATTTTGATTTACAAAAAAAGAATAAATAAGAACAGCAATCACAGGACCTAAAGAGGCTACTCCAGTTAATCCAAATGAGTTTTTATTGTCGTTTGTAGCTCGAACAGACGAAACTCCAAGTCCCAGAGCCATGATAAAAGGAACCGTCATTGGTCCTGTTGTTGCACCGCCAGAATCAAAACCAATTCCAACAAAATTGTCAGAAACAAAAAACAGAATCGCAAATAACAATACATAGAAAATAAATAATGTCCATTTTAACGACCAGTTTAGAACTGTTTTTAATAGCCCAATTGTGATAAATAATCCTACTCCAATAGCAATCGAAATGGTAAATATAGGTTTTGAAATGCTAGGAAATTGATTTTTTACTTGTGAAGCAAATACTTGAATATCAGGTTCCGCTGCGGTGACAATAAATCCAATTAAAAAAGCACATGATAATAGAAGAAAGAGATTTTTTTTATTTGTTAAAGCAGCTCCAGTTCTTTCTCCCATTGGTTGAATTCCCAAATCTACTCCTAAAAGAAAAATGGTCAATCCCATAGTAAGTAGAAATCCACTAACAATAAATCCACATAATAATGTTTTTTCGATGGGAACAATAAATATTCCCAAAATCAAAACTATTATCATAACGGGAATAACAGAAATTGCAGTTTCTTTAAGTTTTATAAGAAGATTCATCTCATTCCTTTTATTTTGTTTTTATACTCCCATAAAAAATCAAGAAGATTGTTTCAACAATCGATTGTCTTTTTACGCTGTTCCGTAATGTAATGAGGAACAGCAGTTGATAATAAGTTTGCAACGCAAACTTTAGGTAAGATAAAGCCGCGCTATTTTAGCGGTTTTATCTTACACTCCTTTAAAAACTCCGCGTTCAGCGGCGATGCACGAGGCATCGAATCGCAGTTTTGCCAACGGCAAAATCTGCAGTGATAAAAATTACACGGACGTAATTTTTATCACACCTCCTTTATATTAATCGAGATTAAATCAATGTTAATTGAATTGAAAGTGATTAAAATGCGCTCCAACCTTTTTGTTTGATTCCATCACACCATTGTTTAGCGAATTTTTTTGCGCTTTCTAAATCATGGTCTCGATAATTTCCACATTCTGCTTCTGTTGTAGCAGGAATCGGTTTATCCCAAACAGAGACTTTTTCTAAAACATTAAAAAAAACTTTTGAAATTTCTTCTTCTGTATGTTCTCCAAACACAGTGAAATAAAAACCTGTACGGCATCCCATAGGACTTAGATCAATTACGCCATCCATTTCGTCTCGAATGTATTCTGCCATTAGATGTTCTAGGGTATGAATTGCTCCTGTAGACATAAACTCCTTGTTTGGTTGACAAAAACGAATGTCAAATTTTGTGACGATGTCACCTATTGTTCCTTTTTTTGTTCCTGCAAGTCTTACAAAAGGAGCTTTTACTTTTGTATGATCCAAATTAAAACTATCAACATTATATTTTTTTTCCATAAAAAAACCTCTTTTTTTTAATATTTCCATCTACCAATCGCTTTTTTTAGCAGATTTTTTATAAATGTTAGAAAAAATCACCAAAAACAAGCAAAAAAAACATAAAGTTTTAAATTTTACTAACTGCTTCTAAAAGAAATTCGCTGCTTAAACCTGCTGCTTTTTCTTCATCATAAACTGACTGAACATTGTCGTCTGCGCAGTCTGACATGCATCTGATAATCAAAAATGGCACTTGGTTTTTATAACAAGTTTGTGCTATTGCGGCACCTTCCATTTCAACACATTTAGGATGAAAATTCTGAATGATGAAAGATTTTTTCTTAGAATCAGAAATAAATTGATCCCCACTAGCAACCGTTCCTTTTTGAATTTTATGTGATTTAGAAAAATCTGTTTGATAAAAAGCATTCTCAAAAGTGCTAATCAATTTTTCATCTGCTTTGAATCTTTCTGGAAGACCTGGAACTTGTCCGAGTTTGTATCCAAAGGCACTGGTGTCAAAATCGTGATATACTGCTTCTGATGAAATCACAAAATCATAAATTTCAAGTCCAACTCCTGTAGCACCTGCAATTCCTGTGTTAATAATTTGAGATGGATGAAAATTAGAAATTAAAACTTGAGTGCACAGTGCTGCGTTTACTTTTCCGACACCGCATTTCACTACAACAATTTCTTTTTCATTAATAAAACCTTTGTAAAAGATTAAATCGCATAATTTTATTTCCTGTTTTGAAGTCATTTTCTGGTAAATCGCTTTGACTTCGCTTTCCATTGCTCCTATTATTCCAATCATCTAAGTTTGTCCTCGTTTTCATTTTTTTTGATATAGTGAGAAGTTACATCGTCCAAAAGTTTATCTTTAAGATTAAACTTTTTTATAGCCCAACCCATCGCTTTTTTGTAAATAATAAAACCAATTACAAGACCACCGAGAGAAAAAACAATTAAAATTATCCCAAGAATATTTGAAAACAATGCACTGTTTACATCAACAAATCGTGTAGTAACAGCTACAGAACCAATAATAAGTAAAAGTATTATAAGGAACGTTTCTATTATTTCAAAAATCGTTGCAATAAACAGAAAAATAGAAGAGAATCTCTTTTTATTTCGATATTCAATCTGCTGTTGTTTGTGTCTTGCTTTTTCTTCATCGTCTAAATTATCCATATTCATAGTTCACCTCAAAAATCAATTATTCTCTTTAGATTTCTCTGTTGATTTTTCTTTTTTAATTGAAATTATAAAAGTGATGGCTAGCAAAATTCCACAAATAATTATCGAAGAATCTGCAACATTAAAAGTTGGCCATCTGTCTAATCCAAAAATGCCAAAGAATTTTACATCAATAAAATCTACTACACCTTCAGCTCTGAATGCTCTATCAATTAAATTACCAATTCCACCACCTACAATTCCCATAATTGCCCATCGTTGTAAAGTCGTCCATTCATTATTTCTGAAGTAGACAATAAAAACAAGAACAATAACAACAAGTGGAACTATTACGAAAGCTGCAAAACGAACTATATCTGACCATGTTGCTCCAACACTAAATGCAACTCCGGTATTCGATACATGAATAATTCTCAGAAAATCTCCAAAAAACTCTGTACCAATAGTATGAAGTGGGATATTTTTTACGACAAGAGTTTTTGTGATTTGATCAAGAATAATGATAAACAAAGTTAAACTTAACGGCCATAATTTTGATTGAATTTTTTTATTCATATTTTAAATATACCTCTTTATAAATTATGTTTAAAGGAAAAAAACTCAAAAAACAAAAATTGAATTATAAACCTGTAGGTAAATCAATAAAAATTGTTTTTAGAGCCAATTCCTTTTCAATTTTTTCTTTTATTAGTGAAACTCCTATAATTTCAGTTCCATAATGTCCTGCTGCTATTACGTTAATACCAAGTTCTTGTGCTAAATGATAATCTTCGTGTGCAAACTCCCCTGAAATAAATAGATCCAGTTTTTCATCTGCTGCTTGTTGTGTTAAATCGCTTGAACCACCCGAAGAAATTCCCACTGTTTTAATCTGTTTTTTTCCAAACGAGAATTTTTGGGGTTCTGTGTGAGTGTGTTTTCCAATCAAAAGTGAAATTTCATCTATTGATTTTGGATAATCAAATTCACCGCGAACCCCAATTTTCATATTGTGCCAAAAACCAAACTGTTCCAAATTATTCAGATCTATTTTTTTTGCTAAACCAAAGTTATTTCCATATGGATTATTTGCGTCTAAAGGTAAATGGTAAGCAATCAATGCCAAATCATTTTGAACAAAAGCTGATATTCGTTTGTAATGTGAGTCAACGATAGGAGTGCAGTTTCCCCAAAAAAGACCATGATGACAAATAAGAACATCGGCATTGTTTTGAGCTGCAATCAAAGCAGATTTCTCACAAGCATCTACAGCAAAAGCTACAGTTTTTATCTCTTTAGCTAAAGGATCTGAATTTTGAATTTGAATTCCGTTTTTTGAAGGATCAGATAAGAAATTCTCCTTACACAAAAAACTATTCAGATAATTATTTAACTCAAATAAATTCATAAAGTCTCCAAAAAGTTATTCTTTTTTTCCCAAAATTTAGTTTTCCTTTGTTATATTGTATTACAGTTTATAATTTTGTTTTACAAAAATGTTGATAAGTTCGTTCTGCAAGAATCTTTGGTGTGTAAAAAGTTTTTTCACGTTTCTGTCCAAGTAAATAAGCAGTTAATGGAGATGTTTGTTCCACACATCCATATCCTGCAGTTTTGTATTCTTCCACAGAATCTAGAAAAAAAACAGACGAAACTCGTGAACTGTTCATTTTTGCAAAATCATTAATTGCTGAATTTCCCATCACATCAGTTACAAGAAAAACTTTGGTTTGTGGAGAAAAAATCTGGTCAACAAACTGCAACATGGCTTTACATTCCTGTAAAATATTATACGAATAAAATTCTCTTTGAGCCATAAATTTTTGATTATTCTGTAAACTTCTGAATAAACAGGCTGATTGTCTAAAAAGTTTAGAATCCTCGAAAGAATGCATCCATTTTACATCATCACAGAAAAAATCCCCAGACAGAACTGTAAATCCTTTCTGAGCCAAAAGCTGAAGATAAGGAGTATAGTTGTGAGTATCAGCACGTTTGTCAGGGAAAAATAAAATGATTGGCTTTTCGTCGTTTTGAATATCTGATTCAAAAAGTTTTTCGTCATTTTCTATAGGAGAAAATGTGTATAGCTTTACATTAGAATAGGAAAAGATGCTCGACTTTTGAAAACCTGCTCGAAAACTTCCTGTATAATTTGTAAGATTTTTTTTGACATTTAATTCATTAGGAGAAAATTCTACAGGTGCTGTTAAAAAAGTAGCAACAATTGCAACTGTTGATAAAAAGGTAGTTAAAACCGCCCAAAATTTCATAAGCGGACTGTATCTGTCGATAAAAAGTTGTTCAGAATATCGAAAAAGCGCATGAAAATTTGAAATTAGGACCAGAAATGCAATCACAACACCCAAAACCGTCAGTAATTCAACTCCCCATGCAATTATCTGTAAAATCGAAAGCAGAAATGTAAAAGGTGCAACAACAGTCAGAGGATCTCTTCGTGGTTTTCTAGTAAAAAAAACACGAAGATTAGTGATAAAGAGCAGTACAAAAATCAAAAGTTCGCCGTAAAACTTCATAAATATAATATAATCGTATAGTAAAAATAAGTCAAGTGAAATTTCAAAAAAATGATTTTTAAAAATAGTTATGAATGAAAAATCACTTATAATTATCAAAATAAACTAAAAAAACAGTTCCGCCAGAGCAATCAAAGTTGGTAAGGTTGCGATGCAGACAACACTAGAAATTGAAACGATAAGACTTGCATAAGATGCATTTTTGTTGAAAACGCACGCTAATCCTGGAATTGAAGTAGCAGCCGGACAAAGTGAACATATCAAAACAACATAGCATAGAAGTCTTGCATTGCCAATATTACCACCGAAAACTTTCATTACAAAATATAGAATCAGAATATTGATAATGCCACATAAAATAAGTCTGATAAAACAGAATTTTACTATACTCCAGCAGTATTTTTTTACTTCAACAATTCTGAGTTCGGAAAGTAGAACGCCAATTAAAATCATACTCACAGCCGTGTTTAAATCTCCAATCATAATAAGGGGATTTTTGATAAATTGTGGTAGTGTAAACGGCATGCAGTAAATAATGATTCCCACGAAAATACAGATGATATTTGGATTGAAGATTATTTTTTTGATGTTGAAAGAGCCGCTCATCTGGCAGTATCCATAAGTCCAAACAAGAAAGTTGAAAATCACAAGATATCCCATCAGATAAAATACACCTTCTTCACCAAAAACACCGCGAATCAAAGGTATTCCCATAAAACCGCAGTTTGTGAATGCAATGCACAATCTGTCGATGATATTTTTGGAAGTAAGAATTCCAATCAAAATCATGATAAGGGTGATGAAAAGCGAAAGGAGAACTACAAAAATCAGTTTTTTCAGTTCATCACTGTTATAATTTTTGTTGAAAGCGTTTATGATGATACAGGGATTGATAAAATAAAGTAGAAGTTTACTCAAAAACTTTCGCTCAATTTCCTGAACTCTAAAAACTTTTGCGAAAATAAATCCACAAAGCATGATTAAAAACATCGTGATTAACTGTTTTGTTACCAGAATATACATTTTTATGCCTCAAATAAAACCGAAAAAAATTATTTTCCAAAAACTGCAAAAATAGCTGAAAAAAGTCCAAGCGAACCAGCCATCATTATAAGACCAGCAAGTAAAACACCTAGCATAACGGCTATGACAGTTTGTTTAAAATTCATATTCAAGAAACTTGCTGCTAAAGTTCCTGTCCACGCACCTGTTCCTGGTAACGGAATTCCTACAAAAAGCAAAAGTGCCAGAAAAATTCCACGTCCTGCTTTTGATTGAAGTTTATCACCAGCTTTTGTTCCTTTTTCCAAGAAAAATCTGCAAATACCGCCAATGATTTTTTTATTCTGTCCCCATTCTAGAAATTTTCTTGCAAACAGATATATAATTGGAACTGGAATCATATTTCCTAAAATGCAGATGATGTAGGATGGAATGATTGGTAGTTGCATCGCTTGTGATACGGGAATAGCTCCGCGAAGTTCAATTAAAGGAACCATAGAAATTAAAAATATTATAAGGTAATTTTTTATCATAATGGCATTATATATTATTATTAGGTACTTGAAAATATATTTTTATTGTAATATAATAATTTTTACTTGCCGGGATGGCGGAATTGGTAGACGCCCAGGACTTAAAATCCTGTGTCAAGCAATTGACGTGCCAGTTCGATTCTGGTTCCCGGCAATGGCCTCCTTGTGAAAGGGGGCTTTTTTTTTGCTTTTGAACAAAATATTTCTTTTTAAACGTGGCAAGGATTGTAAGGGCTGGCGTAGCCAGTTCCGAAGCGTAGCGAAGGAATGAAGCGATAGCGGAACCCTGAAAAGCCTGTTTTTTGCGAAGCAAAAAGCCACCCTGAATATAAAAATTAATATTGTGGAGATTGATATGGAATTTCATTCGTATTCGCCGGTTTGCCCTTTTAAATCGATTGAGGATATCAAAGAAAAACACGTTACGGTTATGGGATTGGGATTGAATGGGGGCGGAGAAGCTGCAGTTAAGTTTTTCCTGAAAAAAGGTGCGTTTGTGCTTGTGACTGATATGAAAACTCAGGAACAGTTGCAGCCGACTATTGACAGAATTCATGCTGATTCGACGATTGATATTTCGCGACTGACTTACAGACTTGGTGAGCATCGGATTGAAGATTTTGAAAATGCTGACTGTGTTATCAAAAATCCTGGTGTTAAATATGAAGGAAATGTTTATATTGCGGCAGCAAAGGCGATTGAAACTGATTTGAGTATTTTTCTGCGTTTTACTGATTGCCCGATTATTGCTGTGACTGGAAGCAAGGGAAAATCGTCGACTGTGAGTGCGATTTATTATGGGCTTTCGAAGGCTGGCTACAAAACTTTTTTGGGTGGAAACATCACTGTGAGTCCATTAACTTTTTTTGATGAAGTCTCTGCTGACACACCTGTGGTGATTGAATTTTCTTCGTGGCAACTTGCCGATTTGCGGGGCAGAAAAGTTTTGAAACCTCATATTAGTTTGATTACGAAAATCGTTCCTGACCATCAGAACTGGTATGGCAATATGGAAGATTATGTTGCGGACAAACGGTTGATTTACGCCGATCAGGATAGTGGTGATTATTCGATTTTTGATGAAGGTGGTGATGAAGAGGGGACAGCCCCTGATTCTGCTTTGCATCCTGGAATTGCAAGCTGGGGTGATTTGTTTGCAAGTGAGTCAAAGGCGACTGTCTTGCGTTACAATGCTGACAAACCTCGTTATGATTTGGGGAAACTTCTTGTTCCTGGAAAGCACATGCAGACAAATGCACAAAATGCGGCTCTTGTGATGCAGCTTATGAATGTTCCGAAAGATAAAATCGTTAAAATTTTACAGACTTGGCCTGGAATAAATCATCGTTTGCAATATTTTCACAGCTGGAAAAAAACTGTGAAATTTTCAAATAATATTGAAATTTCAAAGTCGGTTGGAAATGTGAAAAAGGAAATTGAATATAAGTTTTATAATGATACTTGTGCTACTGTACCTGAAGCGGCGGCTGCAGCAACTCAGGCTTTTGAAAAACCTGTTATTCTGATTACCGGCGGAACTGATAAAGGACTCGACCTTGATAAACTTGTGCAGGCTCTTTGTGGAGAACTTACTTTTGATGTAAAGCAAGTTTATTTTCTTGATGGAACGGCAACTCAAAAAATCATTCCAATGTTGAATCAGCCTGATGTTCATTATTTTGGACCGTTTGGAAGTCTTGTTGAACTTTTGCAGGTTCTTAAAACCAATCTTGAAAATCAGGAAGATATTGATAATGCGGATAATTTAGACTTAATAGAAGAAAATGATTCAGAAATAATTGTGTTTAGCCCTGGAGCGACTTCTTTTGGAATGTTTGCAAATGAATTTGACAGGGGAAATCAATTTATGAATGCAGTTAAAGAAATTTTTTAAGAATGATTTTTTATAATGCGTTTTCCTTGTAATTAATTATTATATTGAAGATTTTTGTGATTTATGTTATTTTAAAGGGTAGAGTGCATTTTTTTAATACTTGAGGTGTGTTATGGCTGAAGAAAAATTTGATTTTTCTATAGATAGTTTGGGACCTTGTACTATTCCTTCTCCAATTAAACTGTCAACTGAACATGGGGACTATACTGCAAATTATGTTAGTGATGATTCTTATGTGATTTCTAATGTGAATGTTTATGATAAAACAAAACCTGTTGTTCTTGATTCTTCAAATTTGATTGAAAAAGCAGGTCCACGTCAAAATATTTATTTTGATCCAACTCATGCAAAAGCAGGTATTTGTACTTGTGGTGGTTTGTGTCCTGGTTTGAATGATGTTATCCGTGCAATTGTGCGCTGTTTGAATACTCGTTATGGTGTAAAAACTGTAAAAGGATATCAGTTTGGTTTTCATGGATTTTTTGCAGAATCTGGTTATGCACCGATAGAACTTGATCGTTATTTGATTGATGAAATTCATAAGATTGGTGGAACTTATCTTGGAACTAGTCGTGGTGGCGGTCAAAGAGTTTCTGAAATTGTTGATTGTCTTGAACGCGATGGAATCAATATGCTTTTTATTATTGGTGGTGATGGAACTCAGCGTGGTTCTTATGATATTGCATGCGAAGTGGAAAAACGTGGCTTAAAATGTGCCGTTGTTGGTGTTCCAAAAACCGTTGATAATGATTTGATGTTTATTGACCGTTCGTTTGGTTTCGAAACTGCTGTTCAGCGTGCAAAAGAAGCTGTTGCTGCCGTTCATATGGAAGCTGCGAGTCAGATAAACGGAATTGGTCTTGTAAAACTTATGGGACGTGAGGCAGGATTTATTGCAACTGCTGCTGCTTTGGCAAGTCATGAAACAAATTTCTGTTTGATTCCAGAAGTTCCTTTTGAAATGGAAGGTGAACACGGATTTTTGGCTTGTCTGGAACGTCGTCTTGCAAAACGTGGTCATGCAGTAATTGTTGTTTCTGAAGGTGCGGGGCAGGATTTACTTGTTACTACAAATGCAACTGATGCTTCTGGAAACAAAAAACTTGCTGATATCGGAATTTTTTTGAAAAATGAAATTGAAAAATATTTCAAAGCAAAGAATATAGAAATCAACTTGAAATATATCGACCCTTCTTATCAGGTTAGAGCTTCTGTTACGACTGCCAGCGATTCAATTTATTGTGAACGTCTTGGAAATAATGCTGTACATGCTGCGATGGCAGGTAAAACAAAATGTGTAATCGGTCTTGTTCATGATAAATTTGTGCATTTACCGATAAAAGCAGTAACTGCTCACAGAAATGCAGTTGATCCTGAAGGTTCTTTGTGGAGAGATGCTTTGGATGCCACAGGTCAGCCTGTTCTTATGGTTAATGATATGGAAAAAGCTCAGGCAAAAATGGCTGCTGCTGTAGCTGGTGCAAAATCCAAGCCGAGTGAACAAAAGAAATCAAAATAAAAATTAATAAATCAACGCTCTGAACTTTTTTGTTTAGGGCGTTTTTTTTATTTATACGGTTTTGTTGTTTCATTTTCTATTTAAAATAATAGTGAAAGGAAAGTCTGATTTTTAGATTGAGTTTGGTTTTCAAATTAGGTAAAATCTTTTATAGACTTGAAAAATAATTAAAGGTAGTATTTTTTTATGAGAAATTTATTTGAAGAGTATGGTTACTCGAAATTTGACATTGAAAACAAAGTTATTGACTGCTGGAATGAGATTTTTGATCCAAAAAATCCTAATCATTTTTATTTTGATGCTCCTGATAATACTGGTTACATGGAAGATACTGGAAACGATGACGCTCGTACTGAAGGTATGTCTTATGGTATGATGATGGCTTTGCAGATGAACAGAAAAGACATCTTTGATAGAATCTGGAAGTGGGCTAGAGTGAATATGTATCTTGAAGATGGTCCAAATAAAGGTTTTTTCTGCTGGTCAAATCAAACAAATGGAAAAAAGAATGCAGATGGACCTGCTCCAGATGGTGAAGAGTATTTTGCAATGGCTTTGTTTTTTGCTGCGAATCGCTGGGGAAACGGCGAAGGCATTTTTAATTACACTGAGGAAGCTCGTGCAATTTTGAGAACTGCAATTCACGGTCCTTGCAAAATGTGGGATGAAAAATATCATCATATCAGATTTGTGTGTAATTGTCCTTTTACAGACCCGTCTTATCATCTTCCTCATTTTTATGAACTTTTTGCAAAATATGCTGATCCTTGTGATAAAGAATTCTGGCTTTCGGCTGCTGAAGCAAGCAGAAAATATCTTGTAAAGGCATGTCATCCTGAAACTGGGCTTGCTGCTGAATATGCAACTGATGAAGGAGAGCCACTGGAGAAAAAAATGCACGGAACTTTCTTCAGTGATTCTTATCGTGTGGCTGCAAATATCGGATTGGATGCTTTGTGGTGTGGAAAAACGCCTGAACTTTCAAAAATAGCTGCAAATATTATAAATTTTTTTGATGGTAAAAAGCCTGAAGAACTCAAAGATTATATGATTGACGGTCGTGAATTAAAGAAAAATGCGCGGCACCCTATCGGATTGATTGCAACTGTTGCTGAAGCTGCAATTGCAGTTGATGAGAATGACAGTGTTGCTGTGGAAAAAGCAAAAGCAGCTGTGAAACGTTTATGGGATACTCCAATGCGTGTTGGTCGTCGTCGTTATTATGACAATTGTCTTTACTTTTTTGCTATTTTAGCATTGAGTGGAAAATATCAGAGTTACTAGTTGCTGTAAGATGTGGGGATATGGGTAAACTGTGGCAGAAAGTTTAAACTGTGGCAAGGATAGTAGCCCCTGCGAAGCAGTCCACTGGACTGAGCGAAGCGAGGGAAGCGGATGAGCGTTAGCGAAGGGCGAATAGCCTGTTTTTTGCGAAGCAAAAAGCCACCCGAATAAAAAAAATAAGTGAGGAAATGATGTTTAAAATAGAAGAAATTAATGGAAAATCATCTGTGGGGTTTTGCTGTTTTGATGATGAATTTTCTGGAGTAAAAAAAATTGCACAAAAAGTTTGTCTTGATGTGGAACGAGTTACTGGAAAAAAGCCTTGTCTTGAAGAAACTGACAATATTTCCAGTGAAGTGCTAAAATCAAAAGTTTTTTTTGCTACGATTTCAAATCCTGCAGGAAAAAATCTTGAAAAAATTGAAAAAATTGCGAAAGAAAACAATCTTGAATTGGAAAGAATTCGCGGTAAGCGTGAATGTTATGTTTTTGCAGTTTCTTGCGATAGTATCATTATAATTGGTTCGGACAAGCGTGGAACAATTTATGGTCTTTTTCATCTTTCTGAATTGATGGGAGTTTCTCCGCTAGTAGATTGGGCAGATTTGCTTCCTGAGCATAAAGATTGTGTGGAAATTCCTGAAATTGATTTTTATGCGAATGAACCGAGTGTGCGTTTTCGTGGATTTTTTATTAATGACGAGTGGCCGGCTTTTGGAAACTGGAGCGGACATAATTTTGGCGGCGTAAATGCACAGATGTATGAACATGTGTTTGAACTTTTACTGCGTATGAAAGGGAACTATTTGTGGCCTGCAATGTGGGCATCCCGCTTTAGTGATGATGGACCTGGTCTTGCGAATGCTGAACTTGCTGATGAACTTGGCGTTATTATGGGAGCAAGTCATCATGAACCATGTTGTCGTGCCGGTGAAGAATATAAATATCTTCGTGGTCCTGATTCTGTTTATGGTGATGCATGGAATTTCCGTTCAAATGAAAAGGGAATCACAAAATTCTGGGAAGATGGTTTGAAACGTAATGGAAAGTTTGAAAACGTCATTACTGTGGGAATGCGAGGTGAGGCCGATACTGCAATTATGCAGAATGCAACTTTGAAAGATAATATTGATTTACTCCGTGATGTTTTGAAGACTCAAAATCGCCTTATCAAAGAAAATGTTGATGAAAATCTTGATAATGTTCCAAGAATGCTTGCTTTGTACAAGGAAGTTGAACCTTATTTTTATGGTGATGAAACTACGCCAGGTCTTATGGATAGTCCAGAGTTAGAAGGTGTAACTCTTATGCTTTGTGATGATAATCATGGAAATCTACGTACTGTTCCGACTGAAAAAATGAGGAATCATAAAGGCGGATATGGAATGTATTATCATTTTGATTATCACGGCTGGCCTTTTAGTTATGAATGGTTTAATACAAGTTATCTGCCAAAAGTGAAAGAACAGATGTGTGCAGCTTATGAGTTTGGAATTCGTGATTTGTGGATTGTAAATGTTGGTGATATTATGACAAACGAATTTCCGCTCGCTTATTTTCTTGATTTGGCTTACAATTATGAAAAAACAAGTGTTCAAAATACTTTTGATTATACATCAGCTTGGGTAAACAAGAATTTTGGTGGACTGGAAGCAGGTGATAAAAAAGAAATTTGTGAAATTTTGAATGATTTTACAAAGATTGCGAATATGAGACGAACCGAATGTATTCAAAATGACACTTATGCTCCTGTGAATTTTAATGAAAGTGATATTTTACTGGAAAAAGCAAATAGCATTATCGAAAAAGCGGAAAAATTAAAAGCAAGAATGCCAGAAAATTTATTGCCTGGTTATTTTCTTGAAGTTTATCTTCCTGCCTGCGGCGTGCTGAATGTTTTGAGAATGCAGCTTTATAGTGGAAAGAATGTTTGGTTTGCAAAAAATGGAGCTTTGGCGGCAAACTGGTATGCACAGAAAGTAAAAGAATGTTACGAATACGATCAAAAACTTGTGGATGAATGTGATGTTGTTGACGGTGGAAAATTCTTTGCATCCGGCTGGTCTGAGCATTTTGGATTTAAAAACTGGTGCGAAGCCGAAAATCATTATCCTACATATACTTATGTTGAGCCAACTCGAAAAGGCAGATGTTTGTTCTGGATAGATGGCAGTGATAAAACTACAAGCGGTCAGGATTGGACAAACAGAGTATTTAAGTATGATGGATTTAAAAATCCTGAAGTTTCTGAGTTTAGATTAAATGTTGCAAATTGTGGAAAAGAATTTCCATCATATAAAATCAGTTTTGCAAATGAAAAAAATCCTGAACAGTTATTTTTGAGTGCAAAAGTTGAAAAACACGAGGCATGCTGGGGAGAACCAGGTGTTTCGCAAATTCAACAGATAGTTGTGACAATTAATCGTGAAAAACTTGCAAATTCATCAAACAAAAAAGATTCTTTGATTTTTGAAGCAAAAGATGGACACGGAGCTGGAATTAAAGTTTTTGTGGAAATTGATGCTGCTGTCGTAGAACTTGACTATCCTGTGGGAACATTTGTACAAACAGAAGATTATATCAGTATTGAAGCTGAACATTTTGTAAAAACTTCATCTTTGGAAGAAGAAAAATCTGGAGTTTTGAATGGGCATTTTGAAGTACTCGAAGGTTATGGTAAAACTTTGGGTGCGGTAAAAGCTTATCCGTTAATTAATTCTTATGATAAAGGAAAAAAAGCTCCTTACGTGGAATATAAATTTGTACCAAAATCATCTGGCACAAAAGTGTTTGATTTTTATATAAATCCTTCGAATCCAGCTTATAAATCTTGTGGTGTTGAATTTATTGCTGAAATAAATGGCAAAAAAGTGTCAGTTGTTGCTGCAAAAAAAGGTTTTACGGTTGGCGACAATCAGTATGAATGGGGAAATGACATAACAAATAACATCAGAATCTGTACGATTGCAGCTGATTGTTGTGATGGAATGAACACTTTAAGGGTTTATCCTGTAACTCCCAATGTTGTTTTGGAAAAAATTGTGATTTATGATGCAGGAAAAGAAATGTCAAAATCATATTTAGGTGCACCAGAAAGTTTTAGAATAAAATAAAAATTGATTGAAATTGCTAGCCTGTTCGCTTGGCGCGAACGAATCATAAACTTTCGAAAGTTGAAACTTTCTTCAAGTTTATGATTTTAAGGAAGTTTAACTCAAATGGCTAAAATAGCGCCATTTGAGTTAACTTAGAGTTTCTGGATAAACTTTGGAATGAAAAAACTTTAGTATTCAGACTTTAAAATCTCGTTACGGCGAAAATATTGTTTCGACAGGTTTTTCAGGAGGAGCTTTTTTTTGCTTTTGAAGTAGATAATAATTTAAGTGCTTCATTTATTATGGATGGTACTACAAGAATTCTAAGTTTCATTTTTGACTGGAAAATATTTGGAAAGTTATTTGGTCAGATTACAGATGAAAGTGGTTCTACAAATTCATCTGATTCAACAAATTCTTCGGATTTTGTAAAACAGTTTGACGGTCTTGCCTAAAAACTTCTGCAGGAAACTAAAAAAGGCGAAAAAGCATCTTATGCGTTCCTGGATTTTTCGACAGATAATCAAAATTCTTCAGTTGAAAAATACGTCACCGATGCCTTTACAGAGTCTGTTTTTTATATGGGTAAAGTTAAAATAATTGAACGTGACAATCTTGAAAAAATCCTTAACGAGCAAAAACTTCACTCCTCTGGGCTTGTAAACGAAAGCAGTCGGTAAATATCGGTAATATTGTCGGCGTTGAATATGTCTGCTATGGAACAATCAAGGAAATCGAAAACGTTTACACAACCTACACATTCACTTTAAAAGGTTCTCAGAATGAATTTCTTTTTGTAAAAATATGAGAAAGTCTGTATAAGAAAATTGTGGGACTTAAGTTTAACTAAGGTCTGTCCCCCTTTTTACCAAGTTCGCAAAGCAAGGTGTGTCCCTCTTTTACAGAAAGTCAGGTTTAAAACAGGGACAGACCTTGATTAAAAAAGGGAACACACCTAAAAAACAGGGACAGACCTTAGTTACAAATACTTGAACATTTTGCGCATTGTACTCTCTGGTAATCATCTTCTGCACAACACTTTTGGATGCCATAAAAAATCATTGGAAACGATACGAAGGAACATCTGGTTACTTTCTGCAACAGACTTCAGATTTACAAACTGCTCGGCAAAACTGAGCTTATCATTCTGGTTATAGGTTTGAAAAAAGGAGGAAAACAAGGTCGTACCCCAATTTATTATGTCTGTAGTAGGTCTGTCCCCCTTTTTTATCAAGTTCGCAAAGCAAGGTGTGTCCCTCTTTTACAAAAAGTCAGGTTTAAAACAGGGACAGACCTTGATTAATACGGGGGACACACCTCATCGACAAATAAACGAGGTCTGTCCCCCTTTTCTATGTAATAAGGTCGCAAGTGTGAAGGTCGTACCTCTTTTAGATGTTTTAATTGTTGGTTTCAAAATTACCTTGTAACTTTATTAAAAAATGGTTATTTTATTAGTATGAATGATTATTATCAAATACTTGGTGTTTCTAAAAACGCTACTAAAGACGAAATAAAAAAGGCTTATAGAAACCTTGCTTTTAAATATCATCCTGACAGAAATCCTGGAGACAAAGCGGCGGAAGAAAAATTTAAACAGATTTCTGCGGCTTATGATGTTTTGGGTGATGAGGTAAAACGCAAAAATTATGATTTAGGCGGATATTCTGAGTCTTCTTATGCAAATGCGAACTCAAATGCTCAATATCAGCGTCAATATCAATATACTTATCAAAATCCTTTTGGGGACGAAAATTTCTGGCAATGGTTTGGTGGTGCAAACCGTCAGAACGCTGCAAACAACAATAGTTCGCAACAGAATTACAATCAGCACTATGATTCTCAGGATTTCAAAAAGCGCACAAAAAGTTCGTATAAATCGATGCTTTTTTCAAAAAGTTTACAAACTTTGGCAGCTTTACTTATGTTTAGAATTTCGTTCTTTATTCCATTTGGATTCTTTATTTGTTTAGGTGTTATGATAAATGGAATTTCTGGGATTTTTGAGGCAATTAGAGGATTGCGCCGCGTTAAAAACTGATTTTTTCAATTTTTTGTGGCAAGGATTGGAGCACCTGCCGAAGGCAGTCCCGAAGCGTAGCGTAGGGATGAGCCGCGGTTAGTCGGCGAAGTGCGCAAAGCCTGTTTTTGGCAGGTTTGTTTCCGAAGCTTGCCGAAGGAAACTGACCTACCAAAAGCCACCCATATAATAAGAATCCCTTATGATTTTTTTAGTGATTCTGTTAATATGTTTAATTCTACATTCTCTAAATTGATTACACTTCAGCGAGAAAATACTTTTTCTTTCCGCGTCTGATTATTATCACTTTGTTTTCGAGTGCCAAATCTTTTGTGATTATTTGTGTTTCATCGTTGAAGATTTTTCCATTTATTGAGATTGCATTTCCTTTGATGAATTCGCGTGCTTCACGTTTTGAAGATGCGATTTTGTTGTTTACAAGCAAATCAACTAGAGAAAGTTCATTTTCATATTTAAAAGTTGGAACACCTTTCATTCCTGTAAGAATATCACGAACTGAAAGTCCTTCGAAATTTCCTGCAAAAAGTTTTTCGCTGACTTGAACTGCATTGTCTGCTTCTGCCTGACCGTGTAAGTCTTTTACAATTTCCCATGCAAGTGTTTTTTGAGCAATTCGTTTCTCTGGTGCCTGCTGATGTTGAGCATAAACCTCTTCTATTTGCTGGCGTGAAAGGAATGTGAAAACTTTTAAATATTCGAGAACTTTTGAATCATCTGAATTTATAAGATATTGATAGATTGCGTATGGTGCAGTTTTTTCTTTGTTGAGCCAAAGTGCATTTCCTTCAGATTTTCCGAATTTTTTGCCTGTTGCATCGAGAATAAGCGGCATTGTAAATGCATAAGCTGGTTTGTCAAGAATTTTGCGGATTAAATCAACTCCTGTTGTTATGTTTCCCCATTGGTCAGAACCAGCAACCTGCATAATGCAGTTTTTTTCTTGATAAAGGTGAACAAAATCGTATCCCTGTAAAAGCATGTAAGAAAACTCTGCAAAGGTAATACCATTTTCAAGACGACGGCGGATAATATCTTTGTCAAGCATGTAATTTACATTGATGTATTTTCCGATGTCGCGTAAAAAGTTCAAGAAAGTGTAATCTTTCATCCAATCATAATTATCAACAAGTTCTGCAGAAGGAACCAAAGCTTTAATTTGCTGGCGAATTCCTTCTATGTTATTGTTTACTTTTTCTTCAGAAATTATTTCTCGTTCTGCTGTTGGACGAGGGTCTCCAATGCGTCCTGTTGCACCACCGCAAAGCAAAACTGGATGATGACCTGCGTTTGCAAGACGTTTTGCCATACAAAGCGACGAGTAATGACCGATGTGTAAAGAATCTGCTGTAGGGTCTGTCCCCCAGTAAAATGAAAAAGGTTTTCCATCTAGAACTTTCTGTAATTCGCATTCTTCTCCAGCAACGTCTTTAATTAGACCTCGCCATTTTAAATCTTCATAAAGTGACATATTATCCTCCAGAAATCAATATTTATTTTGTAATTTTAATAAAGTGAATTAAAAATCTCCAAAAAAAAAGTCTTCCTGTAATGGAAGACTTGAAATCACCATAATTGGTTTTGTAAAAAAAATCAAAACACACAAGGTTAGCCTTCCCACTGAAAAATAGACTTGCCATAATAAAAGTAAGCCAACATTGAGGAATTGATTTTTTGAGCCCAACGGGCAGTGTTTTTTAAGTTCATCATAAAATTAACGAAATTAACGTTCGCGGAAAACAATGCGTCCTTTGTTTAAATCATAAGGAGAAAGTTCAACTTTTACATTATCTCCAGGAACAATTCTGATGTAATGTTTACGCATTTTTCCAGACAAGTGAGCCAGAATAACGTGACCACCTTGTAATTCAACGCGGAATGTTGTGTTAGGAAGTGCTTCTTTTACAACGCCTTCAACTTCAATAGCTTCTTCTTTTGCCATGTTAAACCTTAAAAAAAATAAAATTATGTAATTTCAGAAAAAAGTATTTGTCTTTTTGAGATTTTACATTTATATTATTATATACAAAAAATTATTTCATTACAACACACTAAAAAGTGTAAAATTAAAAAATGTATAAGAAATCATTAAAAATGATTTTCGATTTGCAGATTTTACTTCTTAGGTTCAGTTTTGTTTTTTTATGTTTAATTCGTGGAAATACTTGTAGATTATATGGCTGCAAAAACAAAATCCACGCAAAATATAAAAAATGGAATTGTAACTCTTGGTGTTTTTAGGAGGCAACTTATGGATAAAGTTTTTTTAGAAAATATGAAGACAAAACTTATGGAACAGAAGAAAACTCTTCTAGATTCTCTTGCTGATCAAAGTGAAGATATGAAAAATCTTGTAAAAACTGTAGATTCAGGTGATGAAGCTGATGTTGCAGCTGATGTAATTGACAGACAACTTTTGACATCAATTGGGACACAGGATGCGATAAGATTACAGCAGATAGAAAATGCCCTGGATAGAATTAATCAGGATAAATATGGGCGATGTATAAAATGTGGAAAAGAAATTCCAGAAGAAAGACTTGAAGTCCTTCCTTATGCATTGATGTGTATTCAATGTGCAAGTGCGGAAGAGCGACGCAATAGATAGGATAATTACATAGTCTAAAATTATAGTGTAAACTGTAGCAAGTTTTTTTTCGGGGACTGGAGAAGTTTGTTCTGAATCATAGTTAAGGAATTAAAGAAGCACGAAGTGTTTATGTATTACTCCAAGTCCTTTAGCGTAACAAAAAAAAACATTCTAAAAGAATCAAAACCTTACGATTGCACTATGTATCCCAAAAGTGGAAATCATCATCTCTGTAAAGTAAAAGTTGTTTATTGTCTTTTACAATTTTCTGATAATTATGTATCGACTTTGAGATGTTTGATGGTATGTACGGAAAAGTTTCACTTCAATTGAAATTTGTTCGTTTGTGTCGCTAGTGTATTAAATATAAGATAAAATTTTTCCCATTTATATATTGTTTCGCCCTTTCATGATTTTATAAGTTTGTTTAACTTTTTTTGTCTCATAAATAAAAAATAAGAAGATTTGATTAGTAGGACAAATGTCGAGTTTTGAATTTTTATTTTTAGGGTGGCTTTTTGCTTCTCAAAAATCAGGCTTTTCAGGGTTACGCTATCGCTTCATTCCTTCGCTCCGCTTCGGAACTGGCTTCGCCAGCCCTTACAATCCTTACCACGGTTTGTAAATCAAATACTCGAAATTGAACCTAGTAGATGTGTTTTCTATATCTGTATGGTCTCTCATAATGATACTTTGATTACCTGATTCTAGTTCAGTATTAAAAAAAATATTTTTTTTGTTGTCCATCTATAATTGACATATATGCTTCGTTATTGTCATTTTCTATAAAACGATTAAACAAGCAATTCTTTTCTCAAATGCTTTTTTTTATGAAATTGAATTCTCCCTTTGCAAGTGTTTCTTAAATTAAAAGTTGGTGAATCTGAATGTTTTAACTCCACAGATACTATTATCGATTTTATATGGCAAGGTCAATAAACCAAGGTCTGTCCCTTGTTTTTGTGGGATCAGATTTTGATTTAATCTTACTTGTTTTAAAATGGGGACAGACCTTAAATTAAGTTCTGAAATTAAGGTCTGTCCCTGGTTAAACTACTGAGACATAAACTATTATGAGACATAGGGACAGTCCTTAATTTTGAAAAGAATATTCTTGGAGGAAGTGAGAATACGATATAGTGGTATAAAAAGTACTTTACATATGAGTAAGGTGTGAATTCTCAGTACATACCAAAGAATGAGCTTGAGTGAGTTATGAAAGAAAACTGGATGAGAAAAAAAAGTTGAAATAAAATCACAATTTGACGATGAATTCTTCTTTGAAAGTTGGGTATATTAGTTCTTTGTATCCTATTTTCTTTGCGATGGATTGTGCTTTGTCAAAAGCAGCATCTAGTTGTGGTGCATTGTGGCAGTCTGAGTTTATACAAATTGGAACTTTTGCTTCATATAGTTTTTCTAAAAAATATTGTGATGGATATACGTCATTCATAATGCCTCTAGCAATTGCACCTGTGTTTATTTCGACTACAAGATTTGTTTTTGCAATTGTTCTAACTGTTTCTGTTATTTGTTCTTTATACCATGTCTCTGTTTCATCAAAAAAATGAAGAAAATTGTTTCGTTTTCGTGGTAAATCTGGATGAGCAATAATATTAAATCTTCCTGTTGAAATCATTTCTCGCTGTGTTTTAAAATATTCACAGATACAGGCTTTCCCATCGCCTTTAAAAACTTGGGTAATTCCTTTTTTGATATTCTCGATTGAATCATCTATTGCGAAATACCCATTGTTATTTGAGACGTAATGAACTGCTCCAATTAAATAGTCTGGTTTAAAATCTTCAAATTGATTTACTTGAAGTTGAGAATAAGGAGGTAAAAAATCTACCTCAAATCCGCATAGAATTGTTATTTCATTTTGATATTTTTGCATAAGTTGTTTGATGTGTTCAACATAGTGATAATGTTCATTTGGAGCAATGTGCCATTTTTCAGCAAAAGGATAAATCGAATGACTTGAAAATCCTAGTATTGAAAATCCTTTTTCTATGGCAGAGTGAATTAATTCTTCCGGGGTGTTTTTTCCATCACAAAAAGAACTGTGAGTATGAAAATTGATTTTTCCATTTATTATTGTATTATTTTTCTTATCATCCTTTTGAAAATCTTTGGTAAACATAATTGTCTCTTATTTCTGAATTCACTAATTCTTTAATACAGCAAGTGCTTTTTTGACGAAAATATCTGGTTTTTGTGGTTTCACGATGTAAGATTTTGCTCCGCTACTCAAAACTTTTACAACAATCTCCTTTTGAAGGCTTTGTGAATATACAATGATGGGAGGTGAATGTGGTCTTTTTTGTAAAACTTGTAAAAGTGAAAGTCCTGTTTTATCTTCTAAAAGTACATCCAATATTATTAAATCATATTTTCCTTCTGCATAATTTTCGATAAACTGTTTGCCTTTTGTGAAACATTGACAGATTGCACCGACTTGTTCAAAACTATTCTTGGAGATTTCAAGTGCACTTTCGTCACTGTCGATTATAGCAACGCTTAAAACTGTTCCTGTATTCTTTTTAATTGATTTGTCGATTGAATCTGAAGAAAACCTAGTTGCCATGCTTTCTTTATCCATTCTTTCTATATCAGTTTTGGTTAAAATTTGACTTGTTATTATGTCTGGGATATTTGTGGAAAGTGATGTATCTACAAGGTCATTTAATATGCGTGATAAATTGTTCGACATTTCTATTTCTGAGTAATTTGGATGTCCTTCTAAAAGTTCTTTTAAAAATGGGCTTAATGAAAGAATTTTTACGTTCTTATTATGAACTCTAGGGCAAGATAGTACATTGTCAATCAAATATTCAAGATTATAACCATCTACAAATGTCAATTCTAGGTTTGTAAGCATTATTATGATTTTTGGGCTTTCAATTTGTTCTGATTCGATCATTTCTGAAAGCTTGAAACGCATAAGTGATAGCTTTTCTCGATTTAAGCCAAGTGCTAGTTCGATAAAAATTACTTTGTTATTTCTGTGCAAATCAAGTACACAAGGTGTTGTATCCATTGGAATGGGAACGTGTATTGTATTTCCTATGGATTTGAAAAGCAAATCAAATTGAACTGGTTTTTCGAAATACTTAATTACACCATATTTTGCAAGAGATGCAATTGAGGAACGGTCTTTTTTTGGACCTGTGATTATTATTGGAATACCAGCTGTATTTGAGTCAGCAAGTTTTTTTTGAAGGAATTCCATATCAAGAGAATCATCATCGGGTAAATCCAATATAAGGAGATTGGGAAGATTAGTGATAAGTTTTGTATATAAATCACGATTTTCTTGTGTTGTTATAATCTCAATCTGTTCTTCTGAAAGTTTTTGTTTTAGGAAATCTCTAAAAAGAGGATAGTTATCAGAAATCAATACCTTCTTCATAAAGTAATTTTAGCACACTTTTGATAAAATATAAAGTGGAAAACAGGGGACAGACCTCGTTTTATTGGCATCTTTCCAATTCTTTTTCATTTCACAAAATCAGAATGATAGAAAAAAAGTGGAAACCTCTATGCCAAAGCTACAATCTGTCTTGGAATTTCTGTAACTCTGGAAATCTGTGTGATATTCATACCGATTTTTTTCAGATA
>JALFAW010000197.1 GCA_022773305.1 Spirochaetia bacterium | reverse complement strand
AAAAGTTATTGTTCTTGCCTGCAATACAATGAGCGTGAACAGTCTTGATGTATTGCGTGAAGTTTTTCCTAATCAAATCTTTGTGGGGACTGTCCCTGCTATTAAACTTGCCGCAAAAGTTTCAAAAAAAAGAAAAATTGGGCTTTTGGCAACAAAGGCAACTGTAGAACATCCTTATAATAAAGATTTAAAAAATCATTTTGCACAAGACTGTCAGATGTTTTTGCGCGGAGATCCAAAACTGATTTCGTTTATAGAACACGAATCCTTTACGGCAACAAGTAGTGAACGGGAAGAGGCGTGTAAAGAAGCTGTAAAATATTTTGCACAAAAAGACTGTGATGTCATTATTCTAGGTTGTACACATTTTTTGAATATCAAAAAAGAAATGCAAAAAGTGTGTGGTAGTGATATTCAAGTTGTGGATTCTGTGGAAGGGGTAGTAAATCGAGCGTTAGATGTTTTTTCTAAAATCCAGAAAACTAACGATGGTAACGAATTAAATACAAATTATGGAGCAAAACTTTTTGTTACAGGTTTTAATGACAAAAAAGATAAAAAAGAGTATGATGAAATATGCAGCCGTTACAAACTGGAATTCGGCGGCATTTTGTAAAATATTTTTTGTGAGGTTAAAATGAAAAAAATTATTTCAGGAAAAGTTCGGGAGGTTTATGACCTTGAAGATGGAAGAATGGTGATTGTAACAACAGACAGAATTTCAGCTTTCGATGTAATATTACCAACAATGATTACAGACAAAGGAAAAGTGTTGAACAGTCTTGCAAATTTCTGGTTTGATTATACAAAAGACATTGTAAAAAATCACATGATTTCATCAGATTTAAAGGATATGCCAGAAGAATTCCAGAAACCTGAATTTGAAGGAAGAACTATCCTTGTAAAAAAACTGAAGATGATTCCTTATGAAGTAATTGTACGTGGCTATATGTTCGGTTCAATGTATGAAGCTTATAAAAAAGGTGAACCGTTTTTAGGACATAAATTTGATAAAGAATATAAACAGGCAGAAAAACTTGAAAAACCAATTGTAACACCATCTACAAAAGCAGCGGAAGGACACGATATTAACGTAACTTTACAGTATATGAAAGATGATTTAGGTGAAGAACTTGGTTCAAAGATTGAAAAAGCTGCTCTGGAAGTATACAAAAAATGCTATGATCATGCATACAAAAATGGAATTATCATTGCTGATACAAAATTTGAGTTTGGTTTGGATGAAAACGGAGATTTAGTTCTTGCAGATGAAGTTCTTACACCAGATTCAAGCCGTTTTTGGGATTTGAACAAATATCAAGTTGGTGGAAGTCCTGCTTCTTACGACAAACAGTTTATTCGTGACTGGCTCAAAGATAATGGTCTTGCAGGAGATCCAAATATAAAAGAAATTCCAGCTGAAGTCGTAGAAAAAACTTCTGCGATTTACAAAGAATGTGAAGAAAAAATCTGTCACAAATAAAAAAAATAATAACGGAATCGGGATTTTTATTATATTTTCCCAGAAACAAGATAATTAAAAAGGGTGGTGAGATTTATTCTCGGCCACCCTTTCTTTTAGTTTACGAAAAACTTTACATTCTTTCTCTTATTGCTTTAATAAACTGCCATGAATCAAGCACTTCTTTAGCTTTTGGTTCAGCAATGCGTGCAATATCTCCAGTCATATAACCTTCTTCGATAGTCTGCAAAGTAGCTTTTTCAAGTTTTTTTGCAAAATCAACGAGTTCGGTAGTTCCATCAAGTTCACCACGTTTTGCAAGAGCTCCTGTCCAGGCAAAAATTGTGGCTACAGGGTTTGTAGAAGTTTTTTCACCTTTCAAATATCTGTAATAGTGCTTTTGAACAGTTCCGTGACTTGCTTCATATTCAAAGTTTCCGTCAGGACTTACAAGAACAGAAGTCATCATTGCAAGCGAACCGCAAGCAGAAGCAATCATATCGCTCATAACATCGCCATCGTAATTTTTTGTAGCCCACATAAAGCCACCGTCAGAACGCATGACACGAGCAACAGCGTCATCAATCAAAGTGTAAAAATATTCAATTCCAGCTTCATCAAATTTTGCCTTGTATTCATCATCAAAAACTCTTTGGAAAATGGCTTTGAAGTTTCCATCATAAGTTTTAGAAATGGTATCTTTTGCACCGAACCATACACTTAGTTTTCTATCCAAAGCATAAGTAAAACAACAGCGTGCAAAACTTTCGATAGATTTATCCAGATTGTGAATGCCCTGAATAATTCCAGGACCTTTCATATCCATAATAGTTTTGCGAATTTCTTTTCCATCTACGCCAGTGAAAACAAGTTCAGCTTTTCCAGCTGTAGGACATTTGATTTCGCAGTTTTTGTAAACATCGCCGTAAGCATGACGACCAAGAACAATAGGTTTTTTCCAGCATGAAACTGTTCCATGAATATTTTTTACAAAAATAGGTTCGCGGAAAACAGTGCCGTCTAATTCTGCTCGAATAATTCCATTTGGAGAAGGAGTAAGCTGTTTTAGGTGATATTCCTCAACACGAGCCTGATTTGAAGTAATAGTTGCACATTTAACACCAACTCCTAAACGTTTAATTGCTGCGGCTGCATCGTAAGTAACTTTATCATCAGAATCATCACGACTTTTAAGACCCAAATCGTAATATTCTGTTTTTAAATCCACAAAAGGCAAAAGGAGTTCATCCTTAATCACCTGCCATAAAACACGAGTCATCTCATCGCCATCGAGCTCAGCGATAGCATTTTTCATTTGAATCTTAGCCATAATGCGCTTATTATAATAAATTTTGTGTGGTCATTCAATTCTTTTAAAAAACTTTTGTAAAAATTAAAATAGAATTTGGGAAAAAAATGGGGACAGACTTTGAAGAGAATTTTGAGGTTTAAAAGAGGGACAGACCTATTTTTTTTTTGTGAAACAAGGTCTGTCCCTGTTTTAAAAATAAGGTATGTCCCTTTTTTTCAAGCTTAAAAGAGGGACAGACCTCTATTAATTGGAAGTTGTGCGGTTAAAATGGGGACAGACCTTGAAGATAACTTTGAAGTTTAAAAGAGGGACAGTCCTTGAATTATCTGTCCATGTTTTTTGTGAGATGTATGAAAACTTTTTGTGGTATTTAAATGGCACCAAGCATGGAGCCGTAGCCGGAGGCTAGTCCGCTAGGACCGAGTGATTAACGAGCGGCGTAACGCGCCTACTTAACTGAATTTGTGCCCAAATTCAAAACACATAAATTATTAATGTAAGGAAAAATTTTCCACATCTTCACGCGAGATTACTTTCCATAAAGAACCGCTGTCTTTTTTTAATAAAACTTTTATTCCATCAAAAAGTTGCAAAAATCCATCTGCGGCAAGTGCGTAAACAGGTGAATTTCCAAATTCGGCTTCAGTTGTAAGAGAAATTTCATCATAGCAAGTACTAAAATATTGTTTAGAATTGTAAGCACGCAAGTTTTCATTTTTATTTCCACGCCAGCTGCAATTGTAAATAAGAATGTTGTTGTTTTCATTGAGCGCAATTACAGAAGCAAAAGAAGAATTTCCTTGCAACGGTAAAATTCTATTTTTTTGGAGCCATTTTTGTGGAAATGTGGGAAGAATTGAATCTTTGAGAGAAACTGTTACCATCGCTTTGTCTGAACATGCAATAAAAAGTCCTGTTTCTCTGTCCCAATAAAGTTCTTCTGTATCGCTGAATTCTTTTTTGTTTATGAATTCTTCTTTTTCTGTTGATTTCATATTTATAAACGAATTATCAATTTGAAAATTGTTTTCTGGAATGATAATTCCAATTTTGTGAGAAAATGCTGCTGTAGGAATGGAACCAAAATTTTCAGGGTTTCCAATGTTCCAGGCAGAATTTTTGTATAATAGTGATTTTTCAGTCTGTTTATCTAATGTAATGTAATAATTTAATTGTGCAGGTTTTATAAGTGCGTTTCTAAAAATTTTTGCTGCAAATGGAGCGGCATTTACTTTTGCAGGGTCATTTCTCTGGTCAAAAAATCCGTTTATTTTGTTTGATTTTTTTGTACTCGGCGAAAGTTCATAGCAGAATGTGTAGATGCAGTCCCAATCCTGGAATGAAGCAAAACTTGCATACATTGCATACATTTCTGCTCCGTATTGATTTGGATAAGGATGATCATATTCTGTAACGCTAAAAGGTTTTCCATAAATTCGTTGTTTTGCAAGATTTATAAGTGTGTTATTTGAACCTGCTTTTGTAAGTGATGGATTGTTTACATAATAATCAGATTTATCCCAGTCTGTACCTGGAAAGACAGGATGATTCCAGTATGCATGAGTGTCTATTACGTCAAAACAATTTTGGATTACTGGAGTGCTGCATCCATTTATTGTTCCCATTATCAATGATTTTGAACCAGATTTATTTCTAATAAAATCTCGCATGGAAATCCAATATTGTTCTTCTAGTTCATACAAAAATGAAAGGATTATATTTCTGTATTCGTTTGGTACTGTTTTATATTCTGCAAAAGTTGGGAATGATGTTTTTTTATTGTCAGTTGCAGCTGGTTTGACATTAATTATGTTTCCACCTTCATTAAGTGAAATGTTTTTTATTTCTATTTGATATCCTTGCAAAAACCCCATTTCGCCAAAATTAATTCTGAGGTTTTGGTCTGTTTCATTTGGCATAAAACTGAATTCAAAATCTTGAAACTTATTTGTGAGTGAAATTTGCGAAGAAAAACCTGAATTTTGCCATGGGGAATGTGCCTGCATAAGCGAAACTGAGATATTAGCATTTTTATTTGCTTTTGCAGAAAAACGTAGAGTATAAATTGTGTTTTCTTTGAGAGAAAGATTTGGTTTGTTTAGTTGAATGTGCCAGTTAGCTTTTCCATTTTCTTCTATTATTATTTTTGATACATTTTTTTCATTCTTATATTTTGCTTTTGCTCCTTCGTGCTGTTCAAGATTCCAAATTGAATCTTGGGGAATAAGATTTTGTTTTTCCTGAGAAGTTTTATTGAATTTAGAAGAAAGTTTTGAATAGTTGTAATCATTTTCTTGAAGCCAAATATTCCATTTATCTTCCAGTTCCTGCCAATATTCTCCACCATAGAAGGAATCAAGCCAGCCACAAAGATAACCCATTATTAGCCCATTCTCGTTGTTTATTTCTACAAAAGCAACTGCCGGGTCATCTTTATATTTTGTTTTGGTGTAAGGATTTTCGTGTTCTAAAAGTTGTGATATATATTCTTGTTGAAAGTTTTTTGCCTGGTCATTCCAGAAACCTAGACAATGTTTATATTTCCAGTTGGAAATTCTGTCAATTTCAGGTTTGTAGCCGTCTGCAGAAGTCATGTTCCTTCCGGTAAGAAAATTTATGTTTGAATAAATGCCATTTTCTTTAAGTTTTGCAAAAAAATAATCAAAATCGTCGAGTTTTTCTGTGTCTATTATGTGTTTGCCGTTTTCAAGGCGTTTTACAAAACAATTTGACCATTCTGCGTCTGTGTGATGAAATCGAACGCAGTTATAGCCTTGATTTGCAAGTTGATTTGCATAATATTCTGAAGTTTTTTTTGAGGGGAACTGACTTAAATTTGTTCCGAAAATGCGCAGTCTTTTTCCGTTTGCCTGTAAGTGTCCGTCTTTTGAAACTGTGATTCTGTCATTTTCTGTTATGGGTGTGTTCAGATAAGCTGCAGAAATGAGTTTTTCTTCTTTTGATGAAAAATCTGATGGTAAAACTTCAAATGCACCTTGCGGCAGTTGATTTTTTTTCTGTGAAAAACAGTTCATTGTCATAAGGAAAATTCCAAGTAATAAAATTATTCGTTTCATATTTTTTATTATGTCATACTTTGTGGAATTTTCAAGTTGAGTTTTTTAAACTTTTTGAAAAAAAATTTGTGAGATGTATGAAAACTTTTTGTGGTATTTAAATGGCACCAAGCATGGAGCCGTAGCCGAAGGCTAGTCCGCAAGGACCGAGTGATTAACGAGCGGCGTAACGCGCCTACTTAACTGAATTTGTGCTGATAAATTTATTGTGAACTTTCCTTTTTTATTTATTTCATGGATTTTTTATTGAGAAAATGCGTGAATTGTGATAGAATTTTGTATATTTTTTTATCTTTGGAGACTCTTATGAAACTTTGGCAGTCTGGTGCTTATTTTGTTGACGGAAAACTGGTTGAATCGGCTGATGGTTGTAATGTCTGTGATGGCAGAAAAAAAACTATGGCTTATTCTATTTTGCAAAATCATAATACTTCTGGTGATGCTGCAAAACTTAAAATAAAATTTGATAAAATTACTTCCCATGATATCACTTATGTTGGAATTATTCAGACTGCAAGAGCTTCTGGGCTTAAAAAATTTCCTCTTCCTTATGTTTTGACGAACTGTCATAATTCGCTTTGTGCTGTTGGCGGAACAATAAATGAAGATGACCATATGTTTGGTTTGACTTGTGCGCAAAAATATGGTGGGGTTTATGTTCCTCCTCACATGGCTGTTATTCATCAGTATGCTCGTGAAATGCTTGCTGAATGTGGCGGTATGATTTTGGGTTCTGACAGTCACACTCGTTATGGTGCGCTTGGTACTATGGCTATTGGTGAAGGCGGCGGAGAACTTGCAAAGCAGCTTTTGAATAAAACTTATGATGTTGCTTATCCTGGTGTGGTTGCTGTTTATTTAACTGGTGAACCAGTTCCTGGTGTTGGTCCGCAGGATGTTGCTTTGGCTATTATAAAGGCTGTTTTTGATAATGGTTATGTTAAAAATAAAGTTATGGAGTTTACAGGTCCTGGCGTTTCTAAGTTGAGTGCTGATTTCCGCATTGGTGTGGACGTTATGACTACAGAAACTACATGTCTTTCTTCTATCTGGCGTACTGATGAAAAAATTGAAGAATGGTATGAAATTCATGGTCGTCCAGAGGCTTATAAAGAATTGAATCCTCAAAATGGTGCTTATTATGATGGTGCTATTGAAATTGATTTAAGTGAAATCCGTCCGATGATTGCACTTCCGTTCCATCCTTCCTGCGCTTATACCATAGAAGAAGTGAATAAAAATTTAATGGATGTTTTGGATGAAACTGAAAAGCGTGCAAAAATTTCTTTTGGTGATAAGGTTCAGTTTACGCTCAAAAACAAAGTGATTGATGGTAAGCTTTATGTTGACCAGGGTGTTATTGCTGGTTGTGCTGGTGGTGGATTTGAAAACATTTGTGCCGCTGCTGATATTCTTAAAGGAAAGGATACTGGAAATGGCAAATTCCTTTTGAATGTTTATCCAGCTTCTATGCCAGTTTATCAGGAATTGATGAAAAATGGTGCTTTTAGTGCTCTTGTGAGTGCAGGTGCTATTATTAAAACTGCATTCTGCGGTCCTTGTTTTGGTGCCGGAGATACTCCTGCAAATGGTGCATTTTCTATTCGTCATTCAACTAGAAATTTCCCTAATCGTGAAGGTTCTAAGATTCAAAACGGACAGCTTTCTTCTGTTGCCCTTATGGATGCTCGTTCTATTGCAGCTACGGCAGCAAATAAAGGTTTCCTTACTGCTGCTACTGAATTTGATACAGAATTTAGTGGTAAAAAATATTTCTTTGATAAAGCAATTTACGATAAACGTGTTTATGATTCAAAGGGTGTCGCTCATCCTGAAGTAAATATTCAGTTTGGTCCAAATATTAAAGACTGGCCTGAACAAAAACAGCTTGGTAATGATTTACTTTTAAAAGTTGTTTCTGAAATCCATGATCCTGTTACAACTACTGATGAATTGATTCCTTCTGGTGAAACTTCAAGTTTCCGCTCAAATCCTCTTGGACTTGCAGAGTTTACTTTGAGTCGTAAAGATCCAGCTTATGTTGGTCGTGCAAAAGCTGTGCGTGATATGAATGATGAAATAAAAGCTGAGATTAAACAGGTTGTAACTGCATTGGCTAAAAAAGATGCTGATTTGGGAGCAAAGGCTGCAAGTGCTCAGATTGGTTCTACTATTTTTGCATGTAAACCTGGTGACGGTTCTGCTCGTGAACAAGCTGCAAGTTGTCAGCGTGTTTTGGGTGCAAGTGCAAACATTGCAAATGAATATGCAACAAAAAGATATCGTTCTAATCTCATTAACTGGGGAATGTTGCCTTTTGTTTATAAAGATGGTGATAAAAATCTTCCTTTTGCAAATGATGACTATGTTTTTATTCCAGAAGTAAGAAAGATGATTTGTGATAAATTACCTTGTGTAAAAGCTTATGCCGTTAAAAAAGATGGCTCAGTCAATGAGTTTGAACTTTCAGTTGGAGATTTGACTGATGATGAAAGAAAAATCATTTTGGCAGGTTGCTTGATTAATTATTATAGAGAATAAACCAAAAATGCACCTCCTTGTAGTTTTTGACAATTTTTTTTATGGAATTATTGTTGAAATTTCAAGTGAGGTGATTTTTTAATCTTTTGGGGGTAAAAAAATGGTTGATTATACTGAAGGTTCTAATAAACAATATCATACTGGTGTTGGTGTTGATGATATTGGAAAATATGTAATACTGCCAGGAGACCCCAAACGATGCAAAAAAATTGCAGAACATTTTGATGAAGCAAAACTTGTTGCAGATGTCCGGGAGTATACAACTTACACTGGTTATCTTGATGGTGTGAAAGTGAGTGTTACTTCTACTGGAATTGGAGGACCTTCTGCAAGTATTGCAATTGATGAACTAGTAAAATGTGGTGCTCATACTTTTATTCGGGTAGGAACTTGCGGCGGAATGCAAGAAGAAGTAATCGGTGGGGATGTTGTGATTGCAACTGGTGCTGTTCGTATGGAAGGAACTAGTCGTGAGTTTGCCCCTATTGAATATCCTGCTGTTGCTAATATTGACTGTGTGAACGCATTGATTGATGCTGCAAAATTGTTGAAAGTGAATCATCATGTAGGTGTTGTTCAGTGTAAAGATTCTTTTTTTGGACAACACGAACCAGAAATTATGCCTGTAAGTTATGAGTTGGAAAACAAATGGCAGGCATGGCTTAGAATGGGCTGTTTAGCTTCTGAAATGGAAAGTGCTGCTTTGTTTATTGCGGGGCAGTTTATGCGAGTGAGAGTAGGCAGTTGTTTTCTGGTAGTTGCAAATCAAGAACGCGCCAAAAAAGGGCTTGAAAACAAACAGGTTCATGATACTGAGCTTGCAATAAAAGTTGCAGTTCAAAGTTTGCGAAATCTCATAAAAAAGGATTTTAATAAATGAAAAAAAAAATTGCTGTACTTTCTTGTGGATGGTCATATTACTTTATAAATGATTTTATAAACGGAATGAGAGAAAATCTCAAAGAAACTTCGGCTGATATATATCTTTTTAATTGTTATGATTATACTGAATTTTCTGGTTATCCAAATCTCACTGGTTATTCGGTTTATAAACTCATCAATTATGAAGATTATGATGGTGTCATTATTCTTTCTGATTTGATAAACAGTCCACGAGTTTTGGAGATGGAGCGTCAGCGTGTTTTAAAATCTGGAAAAAATGTTTTATCAGTTAATTCAAAATTAAAAGACATTTCTTCAATCCGCATTGATAATTATTCTGGAACTTACGAACTTGTTTCACATCTGATTACAGAACACAAGATAACAGATTTTGCATTTATTTCTGGAAAAGAAAATTCTGTTGATATTTGTGAAAGATATAAAGCGTTTCGTGAAGCTCTTCTAAATAACAAAATTCCAATCAATATGGATAAAGTTTATTTTGCACAAAGAAGTGATTATAATTCCACTTATGATTTTGTAAAAGAAAAATTTCATGGAAAAGAGAGTTTTCCGCAAGCTTTTGTGTGTGCAACAGATTTGATGGCTATGGCTGTTTTGAAAGTTGCAAAAGAGAATAACGTAAGAATTCCTGAAGATATGAAAATAGTAGGATATGATGACATTCCATATTCAAGGCTTTCGAATCCTACGATTTCAACTGTGAAAAGCAATGCTTACAAAGTTGGGGCGGAAGCAGCAAAAAGAGTTTTAAATTGTTTTAATGCAAATCAAATTGTCACTGTGAAAACTTCTCCAGTTTATCGCGAATCTTGTGGTTGTAATAAAATGATAAATGATTCTACTGAAAACATTGCTTTCCAGATGCTTGCAAGCGAAAAACAAAATGAATATTTCTCAGCACAAATGGAAAATATTGAAGAAATCTTTACAGAAGCAACCGATGTTTTTACACTTCTGACTAACCTTGAGGTTTTCTTTGCAAAAAATCACACTTTTGAAGGCTCAGATTTTTGTATTTTCTTAAAATCTGACTGGTCATCTGTTCTTATCAATTCTACAGAAAAACTTCCGCAAAATCTGTCTTATGGGCAGCATGTACAGGCAATTACTTCTATTCAAAATAATGAAAAATATACAAGGGAGATTATCAACACAAGAGATTTAATTCCTTCAAAAATGAAGAGTGATGAAAATAATGTTTATTTGATTATGCCGATTTATAATCATTCTTATGTTCACGGATATTATGTTTCCAAAAATAATCTTGCACTTATTGAAAAACATTATGGTTATACGTGGACTAGAACATTTGGGAATGCCATTGAACGTTTTAGAAAGCAGAATATGTTTAAAAATATGAGTCAGCAGTATCTGCGGCTTTCTACAAGAGATGCGCTTTCTGGCATGATAAATAGAGTTGGACTTGAAAAAATTGCAAAACCGTTTTATTCCCAAAATAAAAAAAATGGACTTACTACTGTGCTTTTCTTTGTGGATATAAACAAAATGAAGCATATTAATGATAATTTTGGACATTTGCACGGAGATTTGGCAGTAAAAACTATTGCATCCTGTGTTATGGAGGCTATTCCAAAAACCTGGCTTCCAATTCGCTATGGTGGAGATGAGTTTCTTGTTGTAGGAAACAGCAAGAATTACAACGGCGAAGATTATTGCAAAATTATCACTGATTTAATCACAAAAAAAACTTCGATTATGCAGTTGCCTTATAATCTGTCTGCAAGTATTGGAAGTTATTCTGTTTTACCAACATCAACTCTCACTTTGGAAGAAGCTGTTGAAAAGTGTGATGAAGTTATGTACAAAGTGAAAGAAGAATATCACAAAAGAATGCAGTGAGGTTTTGTTTTTTATGACTATTGATGCAAAGCAGCTTTATTTTATACTTGATAATACTCCTTCAGAACAAAACATTATGCTTGTCGGAAAACATGGTATAGGAAAGTCAAGAATTCTTGAAGAGTATTTTTCTGCCAGAGGGCAAAAAGTTGTAACTCTTTTTCTGGGGCAGATGAGCGACCCTGGAGATTTAATCGGTTTACCAGAAAAAAACAGTAAGACAGGCAGAACAGATTTCATGCTTCCTTATTGGTTTCCTGTTGATGATAAACCTGTCGTGCTTTTTTTAGACGAATTGAATAGAGCAAGACCCGAAGTTCTTCAGACAGTTATGGATTTAACTCTGAACAGAAAACTTGCTGGAAAATCCCTTCCAAAAGGAAGCAGAATTATCAGTGCAGTTAATAATGGAAATGAATATCAATTGACAGATTTGGATCCGGCTTTGGTGAGCAGGTTTAACATTTATGAGTTTTCACCAACTGTAGAAGACTGGCTTGGATGGGCAAAAAATTCAGAAATTGATAACAGAATTATTTCTTTTATTTCTGAAAATCCTGATTTTTTGGATGAGGCGGATATCCAAAACGAAAGTGATAATTTTGAACGACATCCAGACAGACGAAGCTGGGAGAGAACAAGTGAGATTATCAAAAAAGTTCATAATCTAACAAACAGTCATCGCATTTTGATTGGCGGAATTATTGGAAACAGGATAAGTTCCTTATTTTTTGAATATATTTCACAATTACAATTTCCAACAGCAAAAGAAGTTTTGGAAGGTGAGTTTGAAAATGTTTTGCAGAAACTTGAAACTCTTGAATCAATAAATCTTGTTGAATTGAATGAATCAATTGTTAAATATCTTGATTATTTAGGAAAAACGATTGGAGAAACGGAGATTGCAGGAGAAAATTCTTTATCAGATGAATTAAATCAAATCTTTTCTAATCTGAATAAATATTTTGATTTTCTTGAGAATGAAAACAGTAAAGAATTAGTGACCCATTTTATCAGCCTTTTTGATTCAAAAAAATATCAGGATGCACAGTGTTTGATTTTTGAACGACAGACAGATTTCTTTTACAGAATGTTTAATAAGTTGAAAGAATTTTAACTGCACAACTCGTTTGTTTTGTGATTTATAAAAAATGGAAAGTGTTGAGAAAAAATTAAAAAAAATAATTCAAAACTGGTTTTTCTCCAAACCTCTTTTTTTTACAATTGCCAGCGCTCATTCTCTTGTGGAAAATTCTGTACTTGCGGTGCCTCTTCGCTGTGGAAAAAAACGAATTGAATTTTCGCAGTTATTGTTGCAGAATGTGGAAATTGAGATTCTAGAGCATTATCTGGAACTTGAAATATACAGAATTCTTTTAGGTCATCCTTATGCCAGAAAACCATATAACTGCAAACAGAGCGTCTTGACAATTGCTAGTGATGTTACAATTTATAAACTTTTGTCGCTGGAAAAAAACAATTTTATGAATTTGTTGAATCTTCCAAGTCTTGAATATTTGAAAAACCAAGCAGTGAGATTTCATACATTAACGCATCCTTTAGGGCTCAAGTGGTCAAAAAGTGAGGAAGAAAAATTTTTCCAGCGTAATCTTCATATCAACAATTCAACAGGATTTCTTGAAATAAATGATGATTTGAATTTTGAGCAATGGTATAAAAAAATTTTATTTTTGATTCAGGAAACGGCAGTTGCTGGAGAAAATGCAGGTTTTTCTCAGGAAGCAGAAAAAGCGTTTGAACAGGAAGCTGAAATTTGGGAAGAAAATGAAGAAATTGAAAATAAAATTAAGTCTGAAATGAAAGAAGCTGAAATCTCAGAAGGTTGGGGTAGTGTGGGCGGCAATGTGCAGCGTCAACTTGTTGATAATTGCGATTTTTCTTTTGATTACAGACGCGCACTGATGAAATTTCGGCATAATATTGTGAATTCAAAACGAATGCTTACAAGAATGAAACCCAACCGACGTTATGGATTTTCTGCAATGGGAAGTCGTTATGACAGTAAAGCAAATCTTTTGATTGCTGTTGATGTGAGTGGTTCCATCACCGATGAAAGCATTGAACATTTTTATCATTGTATAAAACAATTTTTCTTTTTAAAAATAATAGAAAAGATTGATGTGATTTTTTTTGATGTAAATGTCATAAACAAAACCCCGGTTGAATTGAAAAGAAAGATGAATTTAGAACAAGTCAGGGGAAATGGTGGAACAAATTTCCAACCTGCAATTGATTTCTTTTTTGAACATAAAAGTGATTATGACGGATTAATTTTTTTTACAGATGGTGAAGCAGATATTCCTGTCATTTCAAAAGGTTGTAAAGATATTTTGTGGATTTTAGACAGCAGACAAGCGTGGGAAAAATCAAAAAAATGGATATGTTCATTGGAAAAAAACAGTGCAACTTATCTTTCTTTTTGATGAAATGAAAAACTTCTGAGCTGAATCAAACATAATCGGTAATTAATCTGGAGGGTAAAAAAATGTTTAATGATATTGAATCTGATTTTTGGAAAGGACAACTTTCAGATATGCAAAAAAATAATCTTCTGCGAAAAGATTCAGACAAACTTTATATGTCAGATTGCGAAGAAAAGTTTGAAGAATTTAAACTTCTTCATCCTGAATTAGTTATTGAATCAACATGCGGTGCAAATTACTGTTCTCTTGAGTTTTTTGTAACGCAAGATATTAAACTTCGTCTTTTTGTGCAGAATCAAACAAAAATAACTTTTTTGCAACGAACAGATGACGATTTAATCAAAATTGCCGATGCAAAATTTCCGAATAATCCTTTTAAAGAAATTGAAGAATTTTTATCACACAAAACAGATTTGAATAAACATCTTTTGCATTTAAAAGAAGAAAAACAGATTATCCAAAAAAGACAAAAATTTGTTTCTTTTTTTATTGAAGCATATCTTAATAAAAAATTAGGTGATAATTTTCAATGGGTAATTCAAAAGAATAATCAGAATTTGTCAATTCATTTTCTTCAGAATAAAAACAAAAAAGAAGAATTAACCTTTGTCATTGATTTTGAAAAAGATATAAAAACTCAAATAGACTTTCAGATAAAAAATATTACTAATCTTTAAGGTGTATTTCATATTTAAACTTCATTTGTATAAAAAACAAAATATTACAGATTTTATTGTCTATTTTTTAAAAATACTTGCATATTTTTGCAAAAAAATATATATTTTTTGTATATTTATGCAAATAATGACAAAAAGAGGTTTATTATGGCAAATGACAAAGTAATTTTAGCTTATTCTGGTGGACTTGATACAACTGTTATCATTCCTTGGCTTAAAGAAAATTACAATTATGATGTAATTGCAGTTTGTATCGATGTCGGTCAAGGCGACGACTGGGAAACAATCAAAAATCGTGCTTTAAAAACTGGTGCTTCTGCATGTTATGTTGTTGATGCTCGTCAGGAATATATAGAAGAATACATTTGGCCTGCACTAAAAGCAAATGCAGTTTATGAAGACGAATATCTTTTGGGAACTTCTACAGCACGCCCATTGATTGCAAAAATTCTTGTAGAATATGCTCGTCAAGAAAAAGCTGTTGCAATTTGTCATGGTGCAACAGGAAAAGGAAATGATCAGGTTCGATTTGAATTTGGTATCAAAGCGTTTGCCCCAGATTTGAAAGTAATCGCTGCATGGCGAGATGACAAATGGAACATGGATAGCCGTGAAGCTGAAATCAAATATCTTGAAGACCGTGGACTTGAAGTTCCAATGAAAAAAGACCAGTCCTATTCTCGTGATGAAAATATCTGGCATTTAAGTCATGAAGGTCTTGAATTGGAAAAAACTGAAAATGAACCAAATTATAAACATATGTTAAAAAATACAGTTGTTCCTGAAGAAGCCCCAAATGAAGGTGAATATGTTACAATCGATTTCGAAAAAGGAATTCCTGTAGGTTTGAACGGCAAAAAGATGAATGCTCTTGATTTGTTGAACGAACTGAACGTAATTGGCGGACGTAACGGTGTAGGACTTGTAGATATTTGTGAAAATCGTTTTGTTGGAATGAAATCACGAGGTGTTTACGAAACTCCAGGCGGAGCAATTTTGTATTTTGCTCACAGAATGATGGATCATATTTGTCTTGACCGCGAAACATATCATTTCAAGCAGCAAGTTTCATTGAGAATGTCTGAACTCATTTACGACGGAAAGTGGTTTACAACATTAATGGATTCTTGTATGGCTTTTGTTGATAAAGCAGAAGAAACAGTTACAGGTTGGGCTAAAGTAAAAGTTGTAAAAGGAGCAATTCGTGGTGCTGGTTCTGGTTCTAAATATAGCCTTTACAACGAATCAATTGCATCGTTTACAACCGGCGAACTTTACAATCACAAAGATGCTCAGGGATTTATCACACTTGCTGGTCTTCCATTGAAAGTTCGAGCTATGATGGAACAAAAAGTCGGTGAAGGTCAGGCAATTGCTGAAAGCAAAAACTTAAAAAAACGTCCGACAGAGTAGGTTAGGTTAATAAAGAAAAAAAAATGGTGGCTCGTGCAAACAAAATTTTCATTGGAGTGAAGGTTTTTAGCACGAGGCAGGGACAGATCTTATATGTTGAAAACAAGGTTTGTCCCTCATTTCAATGAAAAGTTAGATTTTCCATTTTTTTAATATTTTCAGAAAAATAGAATTTCCTTTTTTTAAATCATCACAAATGATTGTAGGTAAATCTACAATCAAATTTTGCTCGCATGAAAAAAAGTTTTCCCCTGAAAGTTTAATAATAAGTCTTGTAGTGTCACCTAAAAAAGTAATCTCTTCAATTTTTCCGCATAAATCATTTTGTTGTTCATCATCAGAAAGAGCAAACCATTGAGGACGCACCAAAAAAGTATTTTCATTATTTTTTAGAAAATTTGCATGCCCGATAAAATCAGCTGTATATAGATTTGTTGGAGAAAAATACAGTTCTTTTGGACTTCCTTCCTGCAGAATTTTTCCTTCATGGATTACAGCTATATTGTCAGAAAGAGATAAAGCTTCTTCTCTGTCATGAGTTACGTAAATAGTTGTGATTTTAAGTTTTTGCTGAATCTCTTTTAATTCATCGCGTACTTTTTCTCGTAGTTTTGTATCCAGACTAGAAAGAGGCTCATCCATCAATAGAATTTTTGGATTTAAAACAAGTGAACGAGCCAGTGCCACTCTCTGCTGCTGTCCGCCAGATAATTCATGTGGATATCTATTTAATAAATTATCTAGATTTAGTGATTTCACAGTATCTTCAAAAATTTTATAGTTATTTTCATTCTTTATATTTTTAACGCCATATAAAATATTATTTTTAACTGTTAGGTGAGGAAATAATGCATAATTTTGAAAAACAAATGCTATTTTTCTTTTATCAGGCTCAATTCTATTTTGATTTACGCCGTCAATTTCTATTAATCCCACATCGGGTTGTAAAAATCCTGAAATTAATTTGAGAATAGTTGTTTTTCCACATCCACTTTCTCCAAGAAGAGTAGTAAAACTACCTTTTCTCACTTCAAGATTGAAGTTGTTGATAGCCTTAGCGCCTTTTTTGTATGAAAAACTGACATTTGAAATTTTTAATGCAATTTCTTTACTGTCCAAAATTTGCTCCCTAAAAATAAAATAAATTTACATATACCAATTATTGCAAAAGTGATTATTGTTAAAAGAAGTGCAAGTGCTGCAGCATCTCCCCAAAATCCTTGTTCTGCGAGATTTAAGATTTTTATTGATGCAAGTGGAGTGTTAAAAGAAACAAGAAAAATAACTGCACTCATTGTTCCCACACCACGTACAAAATTGTATACAAAAGCATTAAAAAAAGCACCTTTTGAAAGTGGTAAAATTATAGTAAAATATGTTTTAATCTTTCCTGCACCCAAAGAAGATGCTGCATCATCAAGTGATGAATTTATTTGACTAACTTTTGACGCAATGGAGCGGAAAGAAAACGGCATAAAACCAATTGTTATTGCTATGATTATCAAAAAAGCAGAATTTGTGAATTTAAATTTTGAAGCAGCAATGGAAATTGCAAGACCAAATAAGGTTCCAGGAATTGCAGCTGGCAATTGTGCAATAATATCAAAATATTTTTTTATTGGGGCGTTTGTTCGATAAACAAAGAAAACACAAAATCCCCCGATAAAAGTACTGAGCAAGGCAGAAATCAGCGAAAATGAAAAACTGTTTGATAGTTCTTTAGTACAGCGTTTAAGGTTTTGAATATGTTTTAATGTGAAAGTTGTGTCTATTCCCCAAAGTTTTTGAAAACTTCCGGCGATTATTGCAATAAACTGCGCTAAAACACAAAATGAAATGAAAATGCAGAAAACTGTCATAAAGATTTTTATAATCCTGCATGATTTTAAAGTTTCATCTGCCAATGAATCTTTTTTTTCAGAAGAAGTTGCAGTTTTTAATAGATTTTTTTTGGTTAATTTGTTTTGAAAAATAAACATTGTAATAGAAGGAATCAATAAAATAATTCCCAGAACAGTACTTGTTCCCCAATTCATCCATCCTGTAAGTTGCGTATAAATTTCAACAGCAAGTACACGAAATCTTCCTCCAACAATCATGGGATTTCCAAAATCACTCATCACCGAAACAGCAATAAAAAGCATTGAAGAAAATATAGATGGCAAACAAAGAGGTAGTGTTATTGTAAAAAAAGTTTTAATATGTCCAGCACCAAGACTTTTTGCAGCGATAATCAAATTTTGATCTATTCCTTTAATGGCTTCTCCACAAATCATATATGAAATCGGAAAAAAACAAAGTGTTTGTGCAATCAAAAGACCTTTAAAACCATACAGCGAAACATCAAGACCTAAAAGAGTATGGGTAATGAATCCTTGTTTTCCCAGCAACAGAATAAATGAAAGTCCACCCACAAAAGGTGGTGTTAATAAATGCAGAATTGGAATAAATGAAAAAAAATTCTTAAAAGGAATTTTTGTTTTGTGTACAGCGTATGCGTATATAAATCCAATCAGAACAGAAAGTGAAGTCGAGCAAATACATTCCAAAAAAGTGTTTATAGTTGCTTTTTTCCAAATTTCCATTGAAAAAACATGTTTCAAATCATCAATGTTTGGAGAAAATAAAACACAAATTAAAGGAAAGAGGATAAAAAGAGATAAAAAAATGAAGACAGCAAACCAAATAAAATAAAAAGCTTTGCTGTCTGTCATTTTTCTGTATTGAAAAAAATTCCGAAAGGAAAAATTTTTTCCTGACAGAATTATTTTACTTCTTCTGTCCATTTTTTTAGAACTTCATCTTTTTGTTCAGAAGCTTTTTTCACATCATAATCAATTAATTCCAAAGAGGAAACTGGAATAGAACCTTCAGCACCTTTTGCATCTGGATTTACAGGAATTGTAAAGTCAATGGAACTCATTAATTCTTGAGCTTCTGTTGAAAGCATAAAATCAACAAATTTTTGTGCAACTTTTAAGTTTTTTGTATTTTTCATGATGGAAATACAGTCAACATCGCCAACAGTTTTTGGAGGAGCAATCATGCGAACTTTAAAACCTTCTGCACGATATTTGGCAAGTGCATGAATATAAGAAACACCAAGAGAATATTCGCCAGTTCCAATCAATTTTGCCGGAGCACTTCCGCTATCAGGAAATTGACCAACAAGCGGAGCCAATGTTAAAAGGTAATTCCAACCATCATCCCAACCGAGTCTTTGTAGTTGATTCTGTACAAATAGATAAGCTGTGGATGAAGCAACAGGATTAGTCAAAACAATTTCACCTTTATATGCTGGATTCAATAAATCATCCCAAGTTTTAGGTGCAGGAATATCAGGAAATTTTTCAGCGTAACGTTCTTCATTAATTCCAATTCCTAAAGTTAGTACACAAAATCCTGTCCATGTATTATCCTGAGCAACTGCATAAGAAGGAAGATTTTTTGCTAATGGTGATTTGTAAGACTCTAAAGCTCCTTCTTTTGATGCTTTTATGTGATAGGAAGAAGCACCTCCAAGCAGAACATCAGCTTGTGGATTATCTTTTTCAGTGATAACGCGATTTACAAGTTCGCCAGTTGTGGCACGCAAAAAATTTACTGGAATACCTGTTTTTTCAGTAAAAAGATTTGTCAGTGCGAGAGTTTCTTCTTCATGTATTATAGAATACACTTTTAATTCAGTTACTTTTTCAGTTTTTTTACAACCGAAAAGAATTGTGCTAATAAATGAAATACTTAATAAAACAAAAAATATTTTTTTCATATTGCACAATTTATAGCAAAACTGAAGAAAAGTAAATAGGTTTACCTATTATTTTAGTAGGTATTTATTTATTTTTTCACTGAGTTTTTTAGCGAAGCGTTAAAAAAAAACTCACGGCTCGTGCTAACAAAGCGTTCGGAGGTATTCTAGTTTTGCACAAGAGCCAGGGACAGACCTATTTATTTTTTTCAAAAATAAAAATAAAGACTGTTCGATTCAATTTCGAGTTTTTTAATTTTAAACAGTGGCAAGGATTGTAAGGGCTGGCGAAGCCAGTTCCGAAGCGTAGCGAAGGAATGAAGGTAGCACGAAGTGCGTACGGAACCCTAAAAAGCGCGAGTTTGCAATGCAAACTCGGGACGAGAAATGCTATGCATTTCTCGCTTTTTTTGCGAAGCAAAAAGCCACCCAAAGAATAAAAATTTAAAACTCGAAATTGAACCTAATTATATTATTTTTTTGTAAGTTTTCCGTTTTCAATAATGTATGTAGCCTGTTTTAAGTAATCTTCAGGAATTTTAATTCCACATGCTTTTGCTGCATCTAAATCAAAAAGAAGGTCAGAATCGCTAGGTTTTGTCATAAATTTCACAGGAATTTCACTTGGTTTTTTACCATTCAAAATTTCAACAACCATTTCACCAGTTGCATATCCGGCTTTGTAATAGTTGAATCCAAAAGCCATAAAACATCCACCATCCATTGCACCAGTTACATCACCTGAAAAAATTGGTTTTTTAGCTTTATTGAATACTGAAACAAGACTTGGTAAAGCTGAGAAAAGAGTATTATCAGTTGTAAGATAAATTCCATCACAGCGGTCAACAATTGCTTCAGCCGCTTGCTTAACTTCTGAAGAATTAGTAATAGATTGAACAACAAGGTTCAAGCCAGCTTCTTTACATCCTGCTTTAATCAATTCCAAAGAAGAAACTGAATTATCTTCATTTGATGTATAAATATATCCCAAAGTTTTGATTCCAGCAATTTCTTTGAATATTTTGATATGCTCTTTTGATGGAAGTTCATCTGACATCCCAGTCACATTTCCTTCCCCATGTTCAAGACTTGTCACAAGTCCAGCTCCAAGAGGGTCAGTTACTGTTCCAAAAACGACAGGTGTGTTTTTAAGTGTATTTGCCAAAGCAATAGCAATTGGAGTTGCAATTCCAACTGCTACATCAACTTTTGTGTCTTTGAATTGTGTTGCAATCTGATTTGCAGTATTTATATCACCATTAGCATTTTGCAAGTCAAATTTTGCTTTAATTCCAGCAGCTTCAATTGCATCAATAATCCCCTGTTCCACTGAATCAAGTGCAGGATGCTGAACAATTTTAGCAATACCAATTTTTACAGTTTTATTATTCAGCGATTTCTTTTTCGTAGCTGCAGATAATGTAAACAAAATAGACAATGATACTAAAAATAAAAGCGTTTTTTTCATAAAATCCTCCTAAAAACCTTTTTACTCTTTTACATAATGATTGTTTCTAAAAGTAGAAACAGTTTCTATTAATAGAAACAAATATAAATCAATTCTCTTTTTATGTCAAGTATTTTTAAATCAGTATTTTTAATTCTCTTCTCTTTTTTATATTAGGACAAATGTCGAGTTTTGAATTTTAATTTTTAGGGTGGCTTTTTGCTTCGCAAAAATCAGGCTTTTCAGGGTTGCGCTATCGCTTCATTCCTTCGCTCCGCTTCGGAACTGGCTTCGCCAGCCCTTACAATCCTTGCCACGGTTTGTAAATCAAATACTCGAAATTGAAC
>JALFAW010000076.1 GCA_022773305.1 Spirochaetia bacterium | reverse complement strand
AGCGGCTGGAGCGATAGCGGAACCCCGGATAGCCTGTTTTTTGCGAAGCAAAAAGCCACCCAAAGAATACGTCGAGTCAAGGCACGCTAACGCTTAAAGCCTTGACTTCGCCGTTTTGAGGGGTTGTACTACCCCCTCAATAAAAATTTAAAACCCGACATTTGTCCTACTAATTATTTTATAATGAGTTTACCCTGTAAAAAATATTTTTTATATTACATCTCCACTTAATATTTTTTAACAATTATGATATAATTACTATTAACTGTTATGTTTTTATAAAAAAACAACTCCTAAATCTTAAAACATTATTAGAGTTTACATATTTTTATTAAATATTATCTGTGAGGATTCTATGAATTTAGAAAAAGGAATTAACTTTGGTGGCTGGCTTTCTCAATGCATTCATACAAAAGAACATTACGATTCTTTTATTACAAAAGAAGATGTTATTAAAGTTTCAGAACTCGGTTTTGACCATATTCGACTTCCCTTTGATTATGAAGTTATTCAAAATAAAGACGGTTCATTTATTGAAGAAGGTTTTGCACGTCTTTATGATTTTGTACAAGAATGCAGGCAGAATAACTTAAATGTTGTTTTAGATTTACACAAAGCCTGTGGCTATGATTTTAACGATGCAGGAACAGAAAAAGGAAACTCATTATTTGATTCATCTGAACTCCAGAAAATGTTTATTTCTCTTTGGGATGAAGTTTCCAAAAGATTTGCAAACTGTCAAAATGTTGCATTTGAACTTTTAAACGAAGTTGTAGAACAGAATGCCGCAGATGCATGGAACAGATTAATTGCTCAAACGGTAACTGTAATCAGAAAAAATGCTCCAAAAACTCCTGTTATTTATGGTGGAATTCAATGGAACAGTGCAAGTACATTAAAATTTCTTGAAAAACCTGTTGATGAAAATATTATCTGGACTTTTCATGAATATGAACCACTTATTTTCACACATCAAAAAGCACCTTGGGTTCCAGGAATGGATTTAAACAAACAGATTAAATATCCTGCAAAAATGTCTTATTTCAGAGAAGAATCTATTCCTCTTGGATACAAAGGAAAAGATGTTACAGATATTACAGATAATTATGATGGAAATTATATCCTGCAAAAATTAATCTCAGAAGCTGTCGAAGTTGCAAAAAAAAATAACGTAAAACTTTATTGCGGTGAATACGGAGTTATTGACCGAGCTCCAGCTACAGACACTCTTGCCTGGTTTAAAGATATTCATCAAGAGTTTACAAAATTTCATATCAATCACGCAGTTTGGACATACAAAAAAATGGATTTTGGAATTACAGATGAACACTACAAAGATATTTTTAAAGATTTAGTACAACTTATGACAAAATAGTTAATATCGACAAGGGATTTCAAAAAATCTTTCAGTTTTGAATTCCCTTAAATATTTTTATTTAAAATTTATAATTATGGAAAACAAAACAGAATATCAGGCACAACTATTTGCAAATCGTCTCAAAAAGAAATATAAAGAACTCAGAAAATGGGCAAGAAAAAACAGAATCACTTGTTACAGGATTTACAATAAAGATATACCAGAAATTCCAGTCAGCCTTGATTTATATGAATTTCTTCCTTCTTTTGTTACAACACCAATTGAAGTTGCAAAATTTTTAACAGAGCAGAATGAAAAAATCTCACAAAACGATTTTCACACAGAAAAAGATATCAAATCACGTACTTTTGCAGTTTTATATCTTTATGAAAGACCTTATGAAAAACAATTCGAACAGGAAGAAATCTGGCTTAATGCCATGCAAAAAGCAGCAGGTGAAATTTTAGGAATTGAAGAAAATCATATCATCAAAAAGATGAGAAAACATCAAAAAGGTACAAATCAATATGAAAAGAAAGATATAAAATCGTCGGACGATGACACGTATTTTTCAGATTCAGATTTTCAGTTTGTACAGGAACAAGGTCAAATTTTTAAAATTAATTTATCATCTTATCTTGATAATGGACTTTTCTTTGATCACCGTCCTCTCCGTACAATCATCAGGGATACTTCGTCAAAAAAGCGTGTGTTAAATCTTTTTTGTTATACTGGAAGTTTCAGTGTTTATGCAGCACAAGGAAACGCCGCTTATGTAGAATCTGTAGATTTATCTAACACATATTTAGACTGGGCAAAACAAAATATGCAGAATAATGGTTTTTCTGACAAACAAAAATATGTATTTACGCGTTCAGACTGTATGATTTTTCTTCAGCAAAAAGCAGTTGCTCAAAAAAAAATACTTGCCGCAACAAAACAAAATACACAAATACCAGATGAAATCAAAAAAAATGCACAAACTTATGACATAATAATTCTGGATCCACCAACTTTCAGCAATAGCAAGAACACTTCGAATGTTTTAGATATAAATAAAGACTGGCCACAACTTGTAAAAGATTCTTTAAATATTTTGAATCCTAATGGTGTTCTTTATTTCAGCACGAATTCAGAACGTTTGAAGTTTAATATTGAACAAATACCTCAAATGACTATTTTTGGCTATAATATTGAATGTGAAGATATTACAGCGCAAACAATTCCAAATGATTACACATCATCAAAACCACATCGTTGCTGGAAATTTTCAGTCAAACCAAAATTATCATAGTCAAATACGTCGAGTCAAGGCACGCTAACGCTTAAAGCCT
>JALFAW010000073.1 GCA_022773305.1 Spirochaetia bacterium | reverse complement strand
CTGGCACACAGACTGTTCCCTTGCATTTCTCGAACAGGGGACATTTTTCGCATCTGGCAGGATAATGGGAAACTGTCCTGTCCATTTTCTTTGGGACTGAAAGGTTTGAAGATTTGTGACCTTTCTGACCGCCTGCCTTTTTTTCTGATTTGGGTCTGAGGCTCTTTGGATTCGGTTTGGAATATCTGTCACTTGAAGGTGGCTTTGATGAATTGCGGGAATTCTTGTTGAGTTTTTCTTCAAGGTCTGCAATTTTCTCTGTGAGTGTTTCGATATTCTGATTCAGACTTTCGATTGTTTTTTGAAGAAAATCGTTCTGCTGCTGCTGAGTTTTCAACTGCATTTGCAGCAACTCAATTATTTCTGAATCTGTCATTTTTCCACCGCTTAGAATTCTATCACATTTGTATTTCCTTAAACAGTGGGTAATGTCCATTTTTTGTAAATTTTTTGTGGTGAATAGTTACATTTTTCCAAATATAATCACAGTGTCGTTTTTTGGCACTATATTGTGTTATACTTTAAGTACCTTATGATTGATGTATAGTTTATGGAAAAATCTATCAGATACGGTATTCCATTTCATCTTGAAAATCTTCACATTTTAAAAACAAACAATCTAAACGTTAATTATCGAGGAAAAAATTAGTTAAGTTATCACTATAAGGTATTATATCTGACATTAAAGAGCGATAATTTGTAAGACAGTTTGAATATTCAATATTTCTAACTTTTAAAATTGTAATATTGGGATTTTGTAAATTATTAAATTGTTTCCGTAATTCATTTTTATAGAATACCAAGCAAATACCACTATGATTATCTGCATATTGTGTCCACATTCGACTTCTTGCCCAACCCTTAAAAAGAAAATTATGTCATAATTTACCCCTTCAATCCAATCACATTCTTCAACTGCTCAAAGCTGTCAACATGGTCATACTTTACGCCGCTTGTAGAAACTACATTAAACAACTTCTTTGCACATTCAATCTTGTTAGATTCAATCTTATTAAGCTGCATATCTTCCATAGTTCCCTTTGTTTCAGCAATAAAGAAAACATGCTTTACTTTGTCTTTATCAAAAGCAATAGCCCAGTCAGGAGCATAATTTCCTACAGGAGTTGGAATCTGGAATGAACGAGGCAAACGTGCGTAAACAACAACTTCCGAAGCTCCATCCAACTTCTCAACAAACTTCCATTCAATATTACTGTCAGTAAATACTAAATCCTGAATACACTTTGTTGCCTCAAATGGAGTTTTATCTGGTAAATGAGGCGCTGTAAAAATACTTGAATCATAAGTATCTTCAAGTTCGTGGTATTCAATGTGTTCAACAATTTTTGTAGATTTCTGAGCATTGATGATATTTATTACATCACGAATAAACTTCTCAGGATTAAATCCAAACTGTTCCATTTCTTTTATAGTAAGTTTACTCAAAATTGTAGCAACAGTTTTACGAGTCAGCTTACAGCCCTTAGCAATATCACCAACCAGGTCATATTTTACAGAACTTGCAACAGCACGGCTCAAAGATTTTGATTCAGAATTTGCATTGCCAAAAGCAGTTCCAGAGCGAATCTGACTTTCATCAATTTTATCTTTCTGCTTACCAATTTCCAGAGTGTAGCGCATAGGCACAATTTTCAAATCGCTCTTAATAGCCTGAACTGCATTTGTAATCAATTCTTCGCTATTAAAGTGGCAGCTGTAAGTGTACTTATGATTAATCTTCTTCCAGAGTTCCTGGAAAATATCCTTATCAAAGTTCTTATTAAGTGGATTTCCATTTTCCCACTGAGGCTTTTGACCATTATCAATCATTCCAACAAGAACAGAAGGATTATAAACAGCCTGAATCAACTTCTGAACTTGTTCAAACATTTCAACACGTGCTTCCGCATTATCTTTTAATTCGTCTGGTAATGTGTTCTCAAGATTTCCTGTAAAGCCTTGCAGGTTTCCAAGTTCAACAGCATTCTTGTAAATTTCTGTAGGTCTGTCTTCATCGTCAATGTAATCATTTTTCAAAAGATACTGATAAATGATTTTTGCCTGTTTTGTATCAAGTTCAATTTCCTGTCCACAAACAGTAATTGTTTTACCTTCAAAATAATCCATGCTTGCAATCTTAGGTCTAGAATCACTAAGTTCAGCTGTAATATCTTTCTGAAGTCCATCAACAAAATCACGGTAGCTTTCACTTGCAATTACAGTCAGTGTGTTTACATCATGAATAGCATCTGCTAGAACTTCTTTATCCTGCCGCACACCATCTTCATTTACACAAAGGCGCATACCTCGTCCAACTTCCTGTCGGCGGCTGATGTTATTGTCAGAATGTTTCAAAGTACAAATCTGGAATACATTCGGATTATCCCAACCTTCCCGCAAAGCAGAGTGTGAGAAGATAAAACGAATAGGCATGGCAAAATCTAAAAGCAAATCTTTTCGCTTTAAAATTAAATCGTATGTTGAAATATCTTCATCGCTGTCACCAGATGAATCAGTCAGCTTTCCTTTCTTATCACGGCTAAAATATCCTTCATGACAAGGACCAATATCATTAGAACTTGGAAGCAAAACTTTCTGATAATAACTATTAGGATTAATATCCACAAAGTCATTCAAAACAGTTTTGTATTCCTCTTCAAACATCTTACCATACTCACTAAGGACTTCATTTCCGTCATCATCGTAAGCGCGGTATTTTGCAACTTCATCAATAAAGAACAAAGACAAAACTTTTATTCTAAGACCTGCATCATAAAACTCTTTTTCTTTCTTAAAATGGCTGCGGATAGTTTCACGTATCTGAACACGACGAATATCTTTTTCTGCAACATTTCCAGTCATTTCACCAACTTTAAGAACTGTAGAATCAGAGTTATCACTAACAGCTTTATTAAAACGAATCAGGTTTTCCTGTGGTAAAATTTCAGCAATGTAAAGTCCTTTATATTCAGGAAGACCTTTACTTGCTTCATCCAGCTTGTCTCCTTGATTAAGTTTTACATATTGTCGTTTAATTCCATTTCCTTGTTTAACTTCAATCTCAAGCTTCACCATTGGAGCAGCATTCTTTGAAAGAATAATAGAATCAGCATAGATATAAGTATTTGTGCCGGCAATATTTTCAAGCTTAAAGCCCTTTACTTCAATCTTCTTTACAAGCTTCTGATTATATGCATCCAAAGCATCCAGACGGTAAACAAGATTATGCTGAATCTTATGAGTAGCAGAATAATTAATTACAAACAAAGGCTTAAACTGAGTTAAAGCTTTCTGTGTAGCAGATTTTTCATCTCCCATTCGCTGAGGTTCATCAAGAATCAAAATTGGTCTATTAGCTGCAATAACATCAATTGGACGGCGGCTTGCAAACTCATCACGCTTTGTGTAAATAATGCGGGCAGCCTCGTTTCCTTTACGGCCTTCAACATTCTTATCTTTATTCAAAGAAGTGTTAAAAGCCTGTGTGTTGATAATCATTACATTTATATCGCTACTTGCAGAAAACTGATCAATCATATTCAAGCGTTTTGAATTGTATATGAAGAATCTGATTTTCTTTCCATACTGCTGCATAAAATGATCTTGTGTATATTCAAGGCTTTTGTAAATTCCTTCACGAATAGCAACTGAAGGAACTACAATCATAAACTTACTCCAGCCATAAGCCTTGTTCAGTTCATACATTGTCTTTGTATAAACATAAGTCTTACCGGTTCCGGTTTCCATTTCAATATCAAAACTTGGGACTCCTGCAGTGCGTTCAATTTTATCTGCACGTATAATAAAATTAGAATCCTGCATCTTATGGATATTTTCCAAAAGCTCTTTATCACCAAGAATCAAATCTGCATTTCGATAGCCGTTATCAGCCTGTTCAAGTTCTTCGTCTGTAGCCGAAGGTTCATTTTCAAATAATTCACCTTGTTCTATTTCAGTTTTCTGAACCTGTGGCATAATTCCTTTATCGCGAAGGTACTGAACTTTATCTGCAAACTGCTGGCCGTCAAAGCATTTTACAAGAGCATCTACAGCCTGAGTCTGGTATTTTTGTATTTTAAAAGTAAACTTCATGAATTACCTCTTTTACAGCATTTACAGTTTCTTGATATGTTATGTCTTTTGCATACGAAAATTTCTTCTGGTACTTTGCCCATTGCGATTGCAATTCCGAACTGTTTTCTATAACAGCAAGGCGATTGTTTGTTTCTGCTTCCATAATTGCTTTTGTTCCGCGATGTTCCGATGTTGCAGAAATAGCTTTACGCAAAGTTTCGGCATTGTATCCTTGAGTTTTTGTCAGAATATATACATCGTAAAAATCACGAGGTCGAGTATTCAAAATGCCGCGTGTGATTATTGTTTCAATTTTTTC
>JALFAW010000071.1 GCA_022773305.1 Spirochaetia bacterium | reverse complement strand
CTATCACCGGGTTAAGATAGGAAACATAGCGCATGTAATCCTGATTTGCGTTGACGATTCCAGCCCAGACTTCTGCAATAGTGATAAGTGTAACAATATTTTAAACCGCAGGTGGCTTGACCGCGTGTCGGCTACGAACCTTTGTTATGACAGAATTATTTCAATTCTATGTAATGAGGAATTATATCCTCATATTTTCCATTTTTCAGAAGAAATCCGTTTGGTATTTTCCCAAGCTGAATGAAACCTAACTTTTTGTACAGCTTTAATGCAGATGTATTTGTTGCCACAACTGCGTTGAATTGAAGGATTTTAAAACCAATTTCTTTTGCTTTTTCAAGACAGTTTTTTACCAGAAACTCTCCGATATGCTGACCTCGCTTATCTTTTTTTACTGCATAGCTTGCATTTGATATATGTCCGCAGCGACCTACATTATTTGGATGCAAAATGTACAATCCTACGATTTCATTCGAATCTGAATCAATGGCAATACCAGTAAATGATTGTGAATTGAAAAAAACATTTCCTGATTCTTCGTCTAAAAGTTCAGTCTGCGGAAAGGCAATACCGTCTTCAACTATGTCATTCCAAATTTCAATAGCTGAAGTTGTATATTTTTCATTGTATTTTACTATTTTTAACACTTCTTTTTTAGCGGCGTAAAGCCGCTTCTCCTTATATTTTTTCATCAGGCTCGACCCGCTGTCGGCTACGAACTTTTGTTACACAAAATATTTCTTAAACAATACTATCTTTTTTATTTTTCTTGAAAATAATATTTTTTATTTTAGAAGCAATGTTTCTATTTTTTTTTATGAACAATTTCTAAACGACGAAAGTCGCGTACTACCTCTACCTTGTGTCGCCCTAAAGTTCAATTTCATTTTTTTATCGAGCTTGACTCGATAAAAAAATATTCAATATGCTATTCTTCAAATACAGATTTAAAGAATGTAGATAGAGGCTCTTCAAGTAATTCACTTGGATCAGTTGAACCTAATGTCATACTTGCACTTTTTCCAGAAAGAATTGCGGATTTTAATAAATTTCTTTTAGAATCATATATTTCTATAGAAACTTCGATTTTATCTGGAAGTCCACTCCAAGCTGTTGCTCTGTCTTCCCAATGTAAAATTTCTGGAATTACGATATAATCGTAATTCGTAATTTCTTCATCCGTAAAATCTTTTAATGTTTCATTATTTTTTAATATGACAACATTTGATGAATATTTCTTTAATTGTTGTCTAATCGTATTTGATAATGTACGGCCAGATCCATTATAAATATCTGAACCATACGAACCGTCTTCACTTACTGAGACAGCAATTTCTTTATTTTTTTCAAGAATTTCTTTTGATGGATTGTTAATGTCATATTTATAGGTCGAGGTACAACTTATAAACAACAAAGTAATAAAAAATAAAAATATAATTTTTTTCACTTTTCCTCCAAGCACCCCAGTGCGGGCGTCCACATAACATAATTTCTCCGTATCCATTGTAAAATGTTTACACTGCAAAAAATGTCGGTGTAAAATCTTTACAATTCTTACTTATTTTCTTATAATATATCATTTTCTGTGAATCAGTACATATTTTACACGGATATTTATAAAAATCTACATTCTGTCTAGCGGACTTACCACGCCGCCAGTCCCGCGGTTTAGAACATGGGTATAAATCATGGTAGTGCTCACATCGCTGTGACCGAGAAGTTCCTGTATGGTGCGGATGTCGTAGCCTGATTCTAGCAGGTGAATTGCAAAGGAATGGCGGAAAGTGTGGCAGATGGCGTTTTTGTTGATTCCGGCTTCGAGAATGGCGGTTTTTACGGCACGCTGCATGAGGGATTCGTCTACGTGCCAGCGTCCTTCCTGACCTGTCAATTCGTTCTTCCAGCGTTTTTTCTGCGGAAAAAGCCACTGTCATTTGAGTTCCTTGCAGCCTGAAGGATATTTTAAGTCAAGGGCATTGGGAAGGCTTACGGCTCCGAATCCTTCGTCCAAATCCTTCTGGTGAATTTTTCTGAGTTCCTCAATCTGTTTTTTCAGGTTTGCCGTGACCGACTATATGTGTTTGATTCAGGACGCTTTTCCTGGAATCTTTTTCTGAATTGCGATTCAGACTTTGCTTTTTATTTTGAACGGGAACTCCATTTTTCTCAAAAAAAAGAAGACTGCCTGAAAAAGACAGCCTTAGTTGATTTTTTTGAAGATTCCTATTAACAACTTGGGGTCTTATATGTGTTATGCTATTTGCCAAAAATAAAGTATACCGCGAGTGTTGGCTAACTTTTTTTATCACTGAAAATCTGCTTTACATTAAAAATACTTTATCTACCTATGCCAAAACTCATGAAAGTTTTTGTTTAAAAACAAGGTCTGTCCCTGGCTCGTGTAGGGCAAACGCATTATAAAATGATTAGTTGTAATATCTGGCTCCCGGTCGTGATTCACAGGTCAAAAACGCGCAATAATGCGCTAGACGTTTTTTGGGGTATAGAAGCTATAATTGTAAATCTCGCTTTTTCCTGAGTTTTGGT
>JALFAW010000189.1 GCA_022773305.1 Spirochaetia bacterium | reverse complement strand
TCAACATTTTTTCCTGCATTTTTGAATGCATCAATGCATTCTGCGGCTTGTGAACTTGTTCTAAAATCATTCTGCCAGTTTTAGAATCCACATTCGCAGCCATAACGGTTTTTGTAAGTCTTTCTAAAACAGGAATAGAATCATTCAAAGCAATATTTCTTGCTTTGGTAATGGTTTCTTCCAGAATTCTGTCAATCATCGCATCAAGAATGTCTTCTTTGCTTTTAAAATGATAATAAAGCGTACCTCGTGCAATACCAATTTGAGCCAGAATGTCATTAGTACTCGTATTGTCATAACCATCAGTGCAGAATAATTTTTCCGCCACGTCAAGAATTTCATTTTTCCGCACAACAGCATTTTTTACAATTCTCATAAAACAACCATATACCGACAAATTGTCGATAAATATAATAACTTTTTTTCGTTTTATTGTAAAGTAAAACAGGGACAGACCTCAGTTTCTCTCACATAAAACAGGGACAGACCTTAATTTCTCCAGGAACTATCATCCAGATTGAAGGAGTCGAATACACGGCCAGTCCGAACCACGGGCTGACCTTTCTTTTGTGTATTTTCGAATGTAATACACTTTTTTAGTTATAATGTCCTTTACAAGCAGCAATGATTATATTATCTCCATCCTGCTTGTAAACAATACGATTGGTGTCATCTATCCGGCGACTCCACCAACCGCTAAGATTTTCTTTTAATGGCTCTGGTTTTCCTATTCCGTCGAAAGGACTTCGTTGGATATCTTTTATTAAGGCATTTAATTTTTTAAGAGTTTTCTTGTCTTCCGTTTGCCAGCCGCAATAATCATCCCAAGCGTTTTCATGCCACAAAATTTTCACCAGCTACACCTCTGCCAGCTTATGTTCTTTAAGCTGTGCTTTTCCGCTGTCAATTTCGCTGGTGATCTTTTCGAGATAATGAAGGTTTGTGTCGTTGTAAAATGGATCAAGAGTAAGGTCGAAAGGAATTCTACGCTCACGAATAACCTTTTTAACAAACATCTTAAATGCTGCTGTAATTGTTAAACCAAGCTGATCGCATACATCTTCAAAAGAGTTCTTTTCATCTGTATCCATTCTGATATTAATCATTGACTGTGCCATAAAATTACTTCCTATATACAATGTAAAGCAAAATTATATATTTGTAAAGCAATTTATTTCACCTCATTCACCAACTCTTCCCCGACGGCAAAAGCCTTAATATTTTCCAGCGTTGTATCTGCCAGGTTTTTCAAGGCATTTGTTGTCAGAAAGGCCTGGTGACCAGTTATTATTACATTTGGAAAAGTCAAAAGTCGTGCAAGTGTATCATCGGTCATGATATCGGTTGACCAGTCGCTGAAGAAGTATTTGCTTTCTTCTTCGTAAACGTCCATGCCAATTCCACCGATGTGACCGTGCTTAAGAGCGTGAACCAGGGCTTTTGAATCAATCAAGGCACCACGACCGGTATTAATAATCACTGCATCGTGTTTCATCATCTTCATTGTGTCATGATTTACAATATGTTTTGTTTCTTCGGTGAGCGGACAGTGCAAACTCAATACATCGCTTTGGCGGAAGATTTCTTCTTTACTGACATAAGTCGCCCCAGTCTCGCCTGCCCACTTTTCATTCGGATATGGGTCATAGGCAATAATCTTCATTCCAAAGCCTTTAAGAATACCTGCCATAATCTGACCGATTTTTCCAGTTCCAAGGATACCACCTGTAAGCCCATGCAAATCACGACCGGTAAGTCCTTCTATATTAAAGTTAGCAGTTTTTGTACGAAGATAGGCCTGTGGAATATGACGAGTAAGGGAAAGCAGCAAGGCAACACCGTGTTCTGCAACCGCATAAGGTGAATAATCAGGCACACGAACAACTTTTATTCCAGCTTCAGAAGCCAATTTCAAATCAACATTGTTAAAACCTGCACAACGCAAGGCAATCAGCTTTACACCAGCCTTTTTCAGCTCAAAAATAACCTGTGCATTTACAAGATCATTTACAAAAATACAAACTACGTCATAACCAGCAGCGGTACTTGCCGTATTTTCATTCAACTTGTAATCGCGGAAATCAATTTCATAATTAAATCCACCATCTACATTTGCCTTTGTAAACGAAGCCTTATCATAAGAATGGGTATCGAAAAATGCAATTTTCATGTTGTGAGCCTCCTCTAACTCTATAAATAAGTTAACAATTTGGCCTATGAATCGTCAATTAATTGATTTCGACAACAAGAAGATTTAATAGGACAAATGTCGAGTTTTAAATTTTTTTTCTTTGGGTGGCTTTTTGCTTCGCAAAAATCAGGCTTTTCAGGGGTACGCTATCGCTTCATTCCTTCGCTACGCTTCGGAACTGGCTACGCCAGCCCTTACAATCCTTGCCACTGTTTAAAATTAAAAAACTCGAAATTGAACCTAATAATGTGACATCAATAAAAAACTTCTAAAACTTATTCAATTTCTTTCTTTAATTCATCAATAATAGCTTGAGGAAGCCCACGTCTCAAACCATCTTCAAGACCTTCTTCTCGACATAATCTTCTGTACTCATCTTCATGTACATGCGTCAAAGTCATAATAAGCATCTCCATTCTAAGTTTAGTAAAAAACTCTCTTAAAATATCAAACTATGCTTTACGCAATTATTTAAAGTTAAAAAACTACGGGAACCCCTTTATTTTGAGCTTCCCGTAAATTTTGTGTATTATATTGTATCTGGATAACTGTGGAAATAAATAGAATCTGATTTTTCTGGCCGTTCCCCCAAGTGTCTTCGCCACTTGGGGTCGCTACGTTCCGGGTTCCGCTGTCCGCTTCATTCCTTCGCTGCGCTACGGAACGGCTCCGTCGCCCTGCACATCGCTTATATGTTGTGTCTCCTGTCAAGAAAAAAAAGCAGGAAAGATCATTCGGCAATTTACCAACTCTTATATTCTTGGATAATGAACATGTTCATCCCGTAAGGTCAATGGATTCGCCAAAGTTCTTTCTGTCTA
>JALFAW010000013.1 GCA_022773305.1 Spirochaetia bacterium | reverse complement strand
TTTCTCGCTTTTTTTGCGAAGCAAAAAGCCACCCAAAGAATACGTCGAGTCAAGGCACGCTAACGCTTAAAGCCTTGACTTCGCCGTTTTGAGGGGTTGTACTACCCCCTCAATAAAAATTCAAAACTCGACATTTGTCCTATTATTATAAATGTGAATGCTTTAGTTGAAAAAGTGGCAAATATTTTAAGATGTATCTAATCCATCTCTGAAGAATTAGCATAATCTTGAATAAATTGGGTTTTCTGCAAACTCTTTACGAAAAAAGCAATTTATTTCTGTTTTTATGAGAACCAAAAAGTCACTTAATCATTAAAACTTTATCCTTTAAATAGAATTTAACATAAAAACTTTAAAAAAGCGAGAAAAAAATTAAAAATACTGTTATTCTTTATTGTGTATTATAGAATTGTGTAGTAAAATAATTTTGAGAAGATTTTAAATATCTAACAAAGAATACAATTTGCCGAAAATATAAAAAGTGAGGTTATTATGAAGAAAGTTTTTTTGGTTCTTTTTTCTGTTTTTACTATTCTGTTTTTTATTTCCTGCGGTTCAAAACCAGCTCCAGAAGAGGTAGAGCCAGAAGCTCCTGTGGTGGAAGAAAATGTGGAACCGGAAACTCCTGTTGTGGATGAAACAGACAATACAATTGAACCGGAAACGGAACAATTAAGTGAAGAAGAGCTTGCAGCTTTGATTGCAAAAATTGATGAAGCAAGGGAAGTTGCAATTTTGGCTGGCGCAGAAAAAAATGCTCCAGATTTATTGAACTCAATTGATGGCATTTATGAAAAAGCAAAAGAAGAAAATCTTCAGGATAATGCTGATTCCTTAATTTTGAAATATTCAATTCTTGCAAGTTATGCAAAAGCTAAAAATGCAAAAATTGAAATAGATGAAAATAATTTATCAGGATTTGCACAGAAAAATTATGATGAAGGTGTTATCTGTTTGCAGAAAGTAGAAGAAGCTTTGGCAAATATTGAAGAAATCGAGCCAAATGCACAGAAAGATGCTGAGTCTGCTTATTCGAATTTTACTAGTGTAATTACTATTGCTTACAAAAAGTTGGCAAAAGAGCAAAGAAATCTCGCTTATGAAGCAAAAGTAAAATCTGATAGTGTAAGAGCTGGAGTTTCTCAAAAAGAAAGATATAAAGAAGCAGCTGATAATTTCAAAAGTGGTGACACACTTTATTCTATGCAGAGTCCAAAAAAAGCTTTAGAAAAATATGAATTGGCAGCACAACAGTTTACCGAACTTTATGAGGAAGTTTCTGAAAAACGTGCTGCTGCACAGGCTGCAATTGAAGCTGCAAAAAGAAAAGTACAGGAAAGCTCACAGTTTGCAGAACAGGCAGATGAAGAATCTCCAATTACTGAAAAACTTGATGGTATAGAAGATGCTGATACTGTTCTTTTGGAAGAAGATGATTATGAAAATCCAGAGGATGCAGAAGCAGATATTTCTGAAGATATTGATGATGAAACTCTTATAGAAGAATCTGATGAAACTGATAAAGAATTAATTGAAAGTGAAACAGAAACAGAAGCTGAAACTGAAGAAAGTGAAAATTCTGAAAAGATTGAAGATACTCTAGAATCTGAGGAATCTACGGAAAAGAATGATGATTCAGATGAAAGTGATGAACCTATTATTGATGAACCTATCTCAGAGGAGCTTAGTGAACAGGAAAAAATTGATGATATAGTTAATGAAAATACTGAGCAAGATGGCTCTGATTTATCAACAGAAATGATAGAAGAAAATGTTCAAGATGAAGTGGAGGTTGAATAATTATGAAAAAAAGTGTAGTAATTTTATTTGTAACATTGTTTTCACTTTCTCTTTTTGCAATCAGTTATAAAAATAATACTTATCAGAAACTTGCGGATGAATATACAAAAAAAGCTGAAATTGCTTTGGATGCTGGTCAATATGATGATGCTGTAGAATACTCAAAAAAGGCTGAAGAGAATGCTGCTCTTTCGAAAGCTTATATTGCACTTATGATGGAACGAAAAACTGCAGAAGATAATATTAAATTGGCAAAAAATCAAGTTGCTTATGCAGAAAAAATAAATGCACCAAATACTTTTCCAATGGCTTATTCAGCAGCAATAGAAAATCTTTCAAATGCAGAAAGTTCATTTGAATCTGAAGATTATCCTCAAGCGACTGAATATGCAAAGGCTTGTATTGCTTCATTGGATGGAATTCGAGAAGTTACTCCACTACCGGAGTATTACATTGTAAAACCATGGACTGAAACAAAAGATTGTTATTGGAATATTTCTGGAAGACCTTATGTTTATAATAATCCTTTGTTGTGGGAGAATTTGTATCAGGCAAACAAAAATGACATGCCTAAACCAGAAGATCCAAATCTAATTTTGCCTGGCATGAAAATGAAGATTCCTAGTATAACAGGTGAATACCGTTCTGGTGTTTATGATTCCAAAAAATCATATGATGCTTATGGAGAATAAATTTTAAGTTATTACTATATATTGATTGAGAATATTAATTAAGGCAGTTTTTTATTTTAACTCTGTTTAAAAAAAAGCTGCCTTTTTTATTGAGGGGGTAGTACAACCCTCAAAACGGCGAAGTCAAGGCTTTAAGCGTTAGCGTGCCTTGACTCGACGTATTTAACATAGAAATAATGAAAAACAAGGTCTGTCCCTGGTTTAGTTTATTAAATCTGTTGTGTGGTATTTAAATGGCACCAAGCATGGAGCCGTAGCCGAAGGCTAGTCCGATAGGACCGAGTGATTAACGAGCGGCGTAACGCGTCTACTTAACTGAATTTGTGCTATGATAATAAAAAAAACGCTTTAGTAATGAAATGTATAAACAACTTGGAAGTCTTTTGTGTAAAATACACTCTTGACAAAATTACTAAAAATCAACATAATTTACTTCATGCATTTTTTGTCTTTAGTCAAAGTTGTAACTGTCCTCGTCCTATCGGTAATCTGATACCCGAAGAGTGAATGTTATATCTTATGATTAAAGCATGATATAGATTTTAGGCTCTCCGGGAAATCGGAGGGCTTTTTTTTTGCAAATATTTTTATTATGAGGTTTAAAATGAAAATTTCTGGTGCACAAATTATTGTAGAATCTTTGAAAGCATTCGGTATTGAGTTGGTTGCTGGTATTCCAGGTGGTTCAATTTTGCCACTTTATGATGAACTGAATAAATCTACAATCAAACACGTCCTTGTGCGCCAGGAACAAGCGGCTGGATTTATTGCACAGGGAATTACTCGTTCTACTGGAAAGATTGCTGTTTGTATGGCTACATCTGGACCAGGGGCGATGAATCTTTTGACTGCTATTGCTGATGCTCGTGCGGATTCTGTTCCAATCATTGCGATTACTGGTCAGGTTAACACTTCTTTGATTGGAACCGATGCTTTTCAAGAAGCAGATACTTTTGGACTTTCTTTTCCAATTACAAAACATTCTGTTATGGTAAAATCTCCTGAAGAACTATTGACTGCAATTCCAGAAGCTTTCAGAATTGCCACTCAAGGAAGACCTGGTCCTGTTTTAATTGATGTTCCTCGTGATGTTCAGCTTGCTTGTTGTGAAATACCTGATGATTTTTTTGAAAAAATGATTGAAAATGAAAAACAATGTAAAGTTCCTGTAAAATATCATTCTACAAAAGAGGAACTTGCAAAAAAGTGTTTTGAAATTATTGAACTTTTAAAAAATGCTAAAAAACCGGTTTTGTATTGTGGTGGTGGTTGTAATTCACCAAAGGCGTCAAAGGAAATCAAAAAGTTTTTAGATAATTATTCAATTCCTGCTGTTTTCAGTTTGATGGGGCTTGGTGCAATTCCAAATTCTTGTGATAATTTTGTTGGAATGCTTGGTATGCACGGAAATCATGCTGCAAATGTTGCAATTCATGACAGTGATTTAGTAATTGCTGCTGGTGTTCGCTTTGATGACAGAGCAACAGGTGTTGTTTCCAAATTTTGTCCAAACGCAAAAATTATTCATATTGATATTGATGCTGCTGAAGTTGATAAAATAATGCCTTCAACTATTTCGATTGTTGCTGATGTAGAATCTGTTTTTTCAGTTTTAACAGAACTTGTTTTGGAAAAGAAAATTTCTACAGACAAAAACTGGCTTAAATCGATTATCGAATTGAAAAATCAAAATGTTTCGCTGGAATGTGGTCGTCCAAAAGGTGAAAAACTTGCAAATCCTCGCGAAATTATTAAAAATATTCCAAAACTTGCTGAAAAATCTGGCATTTCTGCTGAAAAGCTTATTATCACTACTGATGTTGGTCAGCATCAGATGTGGGCAGCTCAGTTTTATCCTGTTGAAAGACCTCGTTCTTTTTTGACTTCTGGTTCACTTGGGACTATGGGATTTGGACTTCCTGCGGCTATTGGTGCTTCATTGGCAAATCCTGAAAATAGGATTGTTTGTTTCAGTGGTGACGGTTCAATTATGATGAATGTTCAAGAACTTGCCACACTGGCAGAATTAAATCTTCCTGTTACAGTTATTGTTTTTGAAAATGGAACTTTGGGAATGGTTTATCAGCAGCAAAAATTTCTATTTGATAAAAATTACAGCGCTTCTGTTTTTAGTAAGTCCCCTGATTTACTTCAGATTGCAAAAGGTTTTGGCATTGAAGCCATTGATGCTGATAGTGATGAATTCTGGTATCTCAAGGCATTTGATTCATCGAGAAAAAATAAACCTTGTTTTGTTCGCATCAGTGTAAATCCTGAAGAAACTGTTTTACCGTTTGTTCCAGGCGGAAAGGCAAATATCGATTCTATACGTGATTAATTTCTTTATCTGCTGGTTTGTCTTGTTCATTTTTGATATTTGGAGAATCACAAATGTGAATGCAAACTGGCAGAAAAGATGGTGATTTTAATTTTCCGGTTTTTATGATTATTGTTCTATCATAAAAAATGCAATTTCACTTTTCCACTCAAAAAGTGTTTTTTCACAGGCAGCTAAAAGCAGATTTATTAATTTTTGAAGATCAGCACTTCCCAACGCTTCGGATATTTTTGAGCCGTAAGCTGATTTTTTTGGTTCAAACCATTTTTCAATTTCAGTGGGTGTGATTCGTCGTTTTTCTGTGATTTGTTTTGATGCAACTTTTACATGAAAACCTTTTTTTTCAAATTCCTGCGCGATTGTTTGTGAATCCCATGAAAAAAGAGGATTTTCTTTATCACCGAAAAAGATTTGTTCAGCTTTTTTCATTTTCTGTAACATTTGTGCGAAAGGTTCTGTGATTTTCTGTGACAAAATCTGTTTTTCTATGATTTCACTAATTAACTGTCCTTTGCAAGGAATTTTTTGTGAAATTATAACTTTCCAACCGTCTGCAAGAGGAATCTCAGGTTCATATTTTTCTTCTGTTTCGTTTGCTTCAAAATTATCTTTTTCGTAGAAGTTTTGATTTTCATCTTCAGGTTCGTTGTTTTTTTGAAAATCTTTACTATTAAGAATTCCATAAATTGATTGAGCAAGTGTTGTTATGGATTTTTGTGAAACAAAAGGGTCTGTAAAAAATATTCTGTCAAAAACAGCACCGCTATACTGCATTTTTATGATTAAGTTGTAAAATGCTTTTGGCGTTAAAAAATCGGTTTGAGAATTATTGTTCTCATCTCGTACTTGTAAAATCGGGCGGTCAAGTTTTCCGAGTGTTCGACCATATTGTTCCAAAATCTGTTTGCCTTTTTGGGTTTTACAGACACCACATGTTACACCCTCTGGAGTTTTTCTTGCAATCTCCCAGATTAAAAGTCCGCTATCCGCATTCCAGATAAGGCTTCTATGATGACGAAGTAGATTTGCCATGGAAATCATTGTGTCTCTGATATTTAACAAGATTTCTGCACGATTTGAATCTAATCGCTGTTGCCAAAATCTATCTGCCCTGTCAAGAATTACATCTTTTGCAGGATTTTTTGGACTGAATGTAAGATTTTCTTCTTTTTTTACATCGCCAGATTTGAAATGTTCGTTAATCCACCATTGTGAAATAGGATTATCTCCAAATTCTGATTTTTGCAAATCTGTTTCCTGTGCGGAAGTTTTTGCGCAGCTTTTTGCAGTGAGTGAACGTGAATAAACATTTACAGAACCTGTTGTTTCTGGTGAAGTTGCAAGTTCATCGCTAGAATAAAGTTCGCCAATTGTATTTTTTTCTAACATTGCGGCTATTTGCAGTTCCCGGCGCGAAAGTACATCATTTCTTATTGTGTTTTCATAACCTTGTGTACTTGGATTATAAAAAACTCTGCCAGAAAGTTCATCCGGTAAATACTGTTGTGCAATCCAGTGGTCTTTATATGCATGTGGATATAAATACCCAGCTCCATGACCAAAACCTTCAGCATCACGACTAGAATCTCTCAGATGATTTGGAACTTCTGCTTCTTCTTTTTCAACGCAGGAAATTGCATCAAAAAAAGCCATGCTGCTGTTTGATTTTGGCGATGTGGATAGATACAGTGCTGCATGTGCTAAAAAATATCTTCCCTCTGGCATGCCAACTCTGTCAAAAGCCTGTGCACAACTTTCTACAACACTGATTGCATGAGGATCTGCAAGACCAGTATCTTCACAAGCAGATATCAACATTCGTCTGAAAATAAAATGAGGGTCTTCTCCGGCAACAGTCATTTTTGCAAGCCAGTAAAGTGCTGCATCAGGGTCTCTTCCCCGTAAAGATTTTATAAAAGCACTGATTATATCATAATGATAGTCACCATCTCGGTCATATAGGACAACTTTTTTTTGGATTGATTCTTCTGCTGTTTCTTTTGAGATATAAATTTTTGTTCCAAATGCAGGAACTGGAGGATTTCCAGTGGGATTCCATTTTTCTGGAGTAGTTTCCACAGCAAGCTCGAGTGCATTCAAAAGAGAACGGGCATCACCATTTGCCGTTTCAATTAAATGTTCAAGTGCACCTTTTTCAAATTCAACCTGCCAGTGACCATATCCTCGTTCTGTATCATTTATTGCCTGAAGAGCTGCTTTTTGTAAATCTTCTTTAGTCAGCGGTTTTAATTGAAAAACACGAGATCGACTCACAAGTGCTTTATTTACTTCAAAAAAAGGATTTTCTGTTGTGGCACCGATAAGGATGATTGTTCCGTTTTCAACCCATGGCAAAAGTGCATCCTGCTGACTTTTATTCCAGCGGTGTACTTCATCTACAAAAAGAATTGTTCTTCGACTATAAAGATTATAAAAATCTTCTGCCTGCTTTATGGAAGTGCGGATATCTGCTACTCCAGTTAAAACAGCATTCAACGTGATAAAATTTGATTTTGTATGATTTGCAATTACCCTTGCCAAAGTTGTTTTTCCACTCCCTGGTGGTCCGTAAAATATTACAGAAGTGAGTTGATCAGCAGCAATTGCACGCCTAAGTAAGCGCCCCTTTCCCACGATGTGGTCTTGACCGATATATTCATCAAGATTTCGAGGACGCATTCTTGCAGCGAGAGGTTCTTGTGTTCTTTTTTGTTCAAAAAGAGAGTCAGCCATTACTCGCGGTTCCAGTTACCTCTTGAAGGATAATATGACCAAAGTCCAAGATTTCTAAATGAAGCACCTGTTGAAGTAGCTGTTCCTTTTATAGAAACAGATGAATAAAAACTACTAGCAGTTTCATTTTTCTCTGGCGAAGTGTTGATAATACAGTTAATAAGATATGCTGTAGATAATTGGAAAGAAGCATTTGTATCAAATGAAATCAATTGATTTCCTGGAGTGCCATCTACATTAAGAGAAGTTTTTGCAATTCCTCCGTATGTTGATGAGTCATTGCCAAATTTACCACGTCCTATTAAAATAGAGTCTGCACAAGTTGCTATACTAGAGATTGTGTTTTCAGCATCGCAGAATTCTGATATTTCTTTTGAATTTGCTTGTTTATTTGCATACAGTTTATTGTCATTTCCAAAATAAAAACGTGTTGCTTCAGAATCATAAGTTTCGTTTGTAGTTGAAGCAAGTGACTCAAAGAATAGAACTTCTCCGTTAAAATAAACTGCTGAATTTGCAATATCACTTTTTTTTCCAGTAATAATAACATTTGTGGTAACAGGTTGTTGAATTCCAGATAGTTCATAATATGTTGGATTTGATTTTCCGCTTCTTATAAAAACTTTCCTATGTTCAGCTTTCGGGGAATTTGTTTGGAAAATTGCGAATTCACTTGATTGATAGTCACTTGAAGAGTCAGCACCAGCAAAAGGGAATATCTTTTTTTCAGTATCATCTATGATAAGTGTCCATTCATTATTGGTAGACCATGTATGTCTAGAGGAATCTGTTTCATCCAAATGTAATTGTGTTCCATAAACTTTCATATAATCAACATTGGTTGTTCCAAGTTCTGTATTGTATTTATATTTTGCTGTGATTGCAAATAAAGTGTCTTTATCGGAAAAAATAGAGACTACTTGTTCTCCAACATATTTTTGACTAATTTTGTCAAAAACTACAGATTTGGCACAAGGTGGATTGTCAAAAATTTTCCATGCGCCATGTTCTGACAAATCTTTTTGTTTATATCTAATTCCTTCGTTTGCATATAAAACAAGAAATTCTTGATTATCAACTGTAGTTCTTGTGATTTGCGAAATGTTTCCAGAAATTGTGCCTTCTTCTGGTTTTACGTCTTTTCTAATCTCATAGTAAACTGGATTAAAACAACTAGCCAAAATAAGTGAACTTAAAATAGTGATAAAAAATAATATTCTTTTCATAAAAAAAATCCTTTTTTAGTTGAAAGAAACTAAAAAAAATAGGTTATAAATTGCATTCTTTTTATTTTCTAAACTTTTACAAAATTAAGATAATTAAGTATTTATATAATCAAAAATGATATCTTGCAGAAAGATTTGCAGTACAGAAAAATCCTGTATCATTTTTTGATGAATCAGCAAAGAACTGGGAAATCATAAAAATATTTGATGAAAGTCCAAATGACCAAGCTTCTGTCGCTCTGTAAAATGCACCAACTTCAGCTTTTAATGAAAGAGCTGGAAAATAGTTCATTCCCTGACATGAAACTGTTGCAAATCCTATGCTTGCAAAAAGTGGAAATTCAAATTTGTTGATTGTTGGTTGAAACATTACTCCAAAAGAAACTGGTACATTTACAAGCGATTTCTCCCCAATTGTCAGGCTGTAAGTAACAATAGCATCTCCTCCAACAGCTAAGTTTTCTGTTAAAAATCTGTAGTAGCCTATGGAAAGTGCTGCTCCTGGATAAATCTGCGAACCAAAATTGAGAGGAAAAAGTCCGGCTAACTCTATTTTTAAAAATTGATCTCCTTCACCATTTTGTGTATAGACATAACCATCATCATATTCATCACCAGGTTCGTCTGCAAAAACAAAAGCAGAACACAATGCTAAAGTTAGCATAATAGAAAAAAAACGTTTCATATTGCGACCTTTTTTTAATTATAGTATAGTAAAATCATTGCTGATCTTTATATTTTTTGAGGCAAAAAATAATTCTTTATAAATATATCGTTTATAGAAGATTTTATCAATAAAACCAAGATAAAAAGGAAAAGTTACATGAGTGCTATCATTATTGACGGAAAACAAGTTGCTGCAGATATTCGTGCTGAAGTTGCACAAAAAGTCGCAGCATTAAAGAAAAATGGAAAAAATGCATGTCTTGCCGTAATTCTTGTGGGAGAAAATCCTGCTTCTGTTTCATACGTTACAGGAAAGCAGAAAGCTCTTGCCGAAGTAGGAATGCAGGACCGTTCTGTTCATTTGCCTGAAAATACCAGCGAAGAAGATTTACTCAAACTGATTGACCAGCTGAATAATGACGATACAGTTCACGGCATTCTTGTGCAGCTTCCACTACCAAAGCATATCAACGAAGATAAAGTGATTATGGCAATTTCACCAGAAAAAGATGTGGACGGTTTTCATCCTGTAAATGTTGGAAACATGATGATTGGTCGTCCTGGATTTTTACCTTGCACACCTCATGGAATCATTGTTCTGCTCCAAAGAATGGGAATTGAAACTTCTGGAAAACACGCTGTAGTTATTGGGCGTTCAAATATTGTAGGAAAACCTGTTTCTGTTTTACTTGCACAAAAAAGTGTTAACTGCACAGTTACACTTTGTCATACAGGAACAAAAAATCTATCTGAAATTACAAAACAAGCTGATATTGTTGTTGTGGCTTCCGGACATCCTCATACATTAACTGGGGATATGATAAAAGAGGGAGCTGTTGTAATTGATGTAGGTGTAAACCGCATCCCTGATTCTTCAAAAAAATCAGGATTTAGACTTGTGGGTGATTGTGATTTTGATGATTTGAAAGAAAAAGCTTCTTTTATTACACCTGTTCCTGGCGGAGTTGGTCCAATGACTATTGCAATGCTTATGGTAAACACATTGGAATCGGCAGAGAAATAATCTTTCATCATTTTAGTCTGGAGTTTACTATGTTGGATATTCAAAATCAAGAAGACAGCAGGGAAATACCGCTTGAAAAAGTAGGTGTAAAAGGAGTGAAATATCCTGTTTCTGTACTTGATAAATCAAAGAAAGTGCAGAATACGACAGCTACAGTTAATCTTTTTGTTAATCTTCCGCATAATTTTAAAGGAACTCACATGAGTCGTTTTATAGAAGTTTTTCACAAATATCATAATGATATTTCGATGAAAAATTTTCTAGAAATGCTCGAAGAAATCAGACAGAGATTGGATGCTGAACGTGCTTTTGGACGCATTTGTTTTCCATATTATATAGAAAAAAATGCGCCAGTTACAAATGCACCTGGAATGATGGAATATATCTGCGCTTATGAAGGTGAAAGTTCTAGTAAAAAGGATAATGAACAAAAATTCTTTATTTCGATAAAAGTACCGGTTGCAACTTTGTGTCCGTGTTCAAAAGCAATTAGTGATTTTGGTGCACATAATCAGCGTGGTTTTGTAAAAGTGAAAGTTTTGTATAAAGATTTTTTCTGGATTGAGGATATTATTAATATAGTAGAGAATTGTGCATCAACTCCTCTTTATTCTATTTTGAAACGGCAAGATGAAAAATATGTAACTGAACATGCTTATGAAAATCCACGTTTTGTGGAAGATGTTGTACGAGATGTATATTTAGGATTAAAGGCGCAGGGCTTTGACTGGTTTAGTGTTGAAGCCGAAACGGAAGAGAGTATTCACAATCACAATGCTTATGCTTACACTGAGTTTGGGAATTTGAATAATCAAGTTTAAAACGTGGCAAGGATTGTAAGGACGCCGGAGGTGGCCACTGGACTGAGCGAAGCGAGGGAAGCGGCTGGAGCGATAGCGTAATCCTGAAAAGCCTGTTTTTTGCATAGCAAAAAGCCACCCAAGATATATAAATTTTACAACTAAACTGTGGGCTTATTTTTCTCTTTATATTGACTAAACCCCTAAGAATTCGCATAATTAACACATTATGATTAATCCTTTAGCACAAGAATTGAATGAAACATTAAAAGACTCGGTTGTGGGCGAACTTATTTCTCAGATGGGTAAACGTCTTTATTTTCCAAAAGGTATTATTGCTCAAGGTGGTGAAGCTTCTAAGGAAGCAACTTTTGCAAACGGAACTATTGGAATGGCAGTTTCGAACGGAACTCCAATTGAACTTGATTCTTACAAAAAAAATATGCCTTCACTAAAACCTCAGGAAACAGTTGCTTATGCAAAAACTGCAGGAAATCCTGAATTAAGAAATCTTTGGAAAGAAAAAATCATCGAGAAAAATCCTTCGCTCAAAGAAAAAACTTTTTCTACTCCTATTCTTGTTCCTGGACTCACGGCTGTTCTTTCTTATGTTTGTGATTTATTTGTTGAAGAGAATAAACCACTTTTAGCCGCAAATCCTTGTTGGGATAATTATGAACTGATTGCTTCTGCTCGTTGTGGTGCTGAGTTTCATCAGTTTAAATGTTTTGAAAACGGAAAATTTAACATTCCTGATTTGGAAGCAAAGATGAAAGATGACGCACAAAAGTACGGTTCAGTTCGCGTTATTTTGAATTTTCCTCAAAATCCTTCTGGATATAGTCCGACTGTCAATGAGGCAAAGGAAATTTGTCGTGTTGTAAAAGATATTGCGGAAAGCGGAAAAAAAGTTCTTGTTCTTTCGGATGATGCTTATTTTGGCCTTAATTATGAAGATGACATTGAACCTCAATCTCTTTTTGCATATCTTGCTGATATTCACGAAAATGTTCTTGCTATCAAGGCTGATGGTCCTACAAAAGAAGATTTTGCATGGGGATTTAGAACTGGGTTTATCACTTTCGCATCAAAAGATTTGACTTCTGAACAATATGCTGCTCTTGAAACAAAGTTTATGGCAGCAATTCGTTCTTCTGTTTCATGTTCATCTACTCCTTCTCAAAGTCTTGTTATGCATGCAATTAAAGATCCTTGTCATGATGAACAGAAAAAACAGCTTCGCAAAATGTTGAAACGCCGTTATGATTTGGTTCGTTCTTTTGTAAATTCTCATGAATCTTCTGTTTTGGAACCTTTGCCTTTCAATTCAGGATATTTTATGAGTTTCAATGTAAAAACTGGAAATGCTGAACAGATTCGCAGAAAACTTCTTGAAACTACTGGAATTGGAATTATTCAGATTGATCAGAACACTTTGAGAGTGGCTTTTTCAAGTATCGATGAAGATAAAATCGATTCTGTTTACGAAAGCATTTACAAAGTTGCACAGTCTTTGTAATCTTTATTTTTCTGATTTTGTATAAAATGGTTTATGAATAATAAGTTGTATTGGAAAAATACTCTTTATTAAGAATTTGAATGAAGAAAACTGCCTTTTTTAAGATATTTTCAATTTTTACACTTTCCTTTTTTCTGTTTTCCTGCAAATTTCAACAGCAGGAACAGAAAAAGAGAGTTGTAATTTGGACTAGTTGTAGCGAATTTGTTCAATATATTGAGCTTTTTAACAAAACTCACAAAGAAAATAACGCTATCCTTGTTTATAAAGAAAATCCTGCTCTTTCAATTCCACCTGCTCGTGATGAAACTCCTCCTGATATTATTATTGGTTCTTGGCTTAGAAATGATGCACCTTATAAATATTGTAAACCTCTTGATTACATTTTTTATAATAAAATTTTAAGTTCTGATTTATTTTATAAGCAACTTTTTGAAGCTGGTCAAAAAAATAATTTACAGTTTCTTTTGCCAGTAAGTTTTAATCTGCCGACAATTGTTTTTTCACAAGAAAATAAAAATCTTGTACCAGATAATTATACTTTGACTTTTGAACAAATCAGAAAAACTGGGGCAGAATTTAATACAAAGAATGATAAAGGTGTATTTACTAAGATTGGTTTTACACCTTTGAGTAATAATGATTTTCTCTATCTTTCAACAAAAATATTTGATGTCAATTTTCGTGAAGAAAATGGTAAGATCATTTGGAATTCTGAAAAGTTACAAGAAACAACAGATAAATTAAAAGATTGGATTTTTACAGAAAATGAATCGGCTCAAACTGAACAGGATTTTGCATTTAAATACCTTTTTATGCCATATTATCGTCAGGTTATATCGGATAGAACTTTATATGCATATACTACTAGTGACCAGCTTTTTAAAACAATAAAAAATCAAGATTTTGGGATTGATTATAGATGGGTTGTTCAGAATAAAAAAATTCCAATTGAAGATTCCATGATTATGTTAGGAATTTATAAAGAATGTCGTAATCAACCTGGTGCTACGGAATTTATTTCGTGGTTCTTTAATGTAGATAATCAACAGAAGATTTTAGAAAGAAAAGAAAAGTTGAATCTAGATACTGAACTGTTTGGGATTTCTGGTGGTTTTTCTTCAATTAGAGATGTTACAGAACACATTTTGCCAGTTTTTTATACGCATCTTTTGACAAATCTTCCACCTTCTCAAATGCTTTCTGTACCTCAAAAACTTCCTGCTAGATGGGATAGCTACAAAAGTCTTGTTATTGAACCATATTTGCGATCTGTTATAACTGCTCAACCAGAAGAAACTGTAATGTCTATTGAAGATTTAGAGTCTGAATGGCGACGTAAAGTTTTTGATTAATGTAATGATTTGAGATAATTTTGAGGTAATTGTTATGGATATGGGGGATATTTTAAATCAGTGGGATAAATACCAGGCAGCACAAATCAAAAAACAAAAAGAAAGCGGCAAAAGCACAATTTCTCATAAGAAGGCAAATGCTCCTACTGCAGAGGAAAAGGCTTTAGCCGCTGAAAAAGATTTTGAATTGAAGATTCAAGCTGAAAATTCCAAACGTATTAATCCTATGGAGATGTGGCTTCGTCGCTATGGTACCATTGATAAAGATAAACTTGCCGAACAAGAACAACAGATTTCAAATCAGACGGACAGAAATTATCTTTTAAACATGAAACCAGAAGCACGCCTTGATTTGCATGGTTTAACTCAAGCACAAGCTCAAGAAAAACTCGATTACTTCATAACAGATTGCCTTCGTCACGGAATCAGAAAAGTAATTATTATCCACGGAAAAGGAATCCACACCACAGGAACAGATCCCGTCCTTGGAGCTTTTGTTCGTAAATTTATCGAACGCGACAAACGTTGCGGAATGTCAGGTCATCCAAAAACAAAACAAGAAGGCGGAACAGGAGCAACCTGGGTCATACTAAAGCAATAGGTTGCACACCAAAGGAAAATGATCAGAATACCCTTCGCCGTTGTAAACAGTATATTTGAAAGGCGCCCCATCTTCTTTTGCCAATTTTCCATCACTTTCGACCATGAATCCAGAAATTTTTAAACTCCCAAAAGAAAAAATGTTATCAATCCTTTCCCAACTACCTTTATAGAAATAACTTCCGCTTTCAGTTGTAAACTTACCAGACTCAATAAACCAAGGTGAATAAACACAAACAAAATTAGTTTTCCCCTGTCCAAATGTTCTTAATACAACATTCGCATCAGTACATTCAGGTTTTCCATCAAAATTACAAACAAAATCTTCAGCACTTCTATTAAAGTCACCACATAAAATATAAGCATTTTTCTCTGAAAAACTAAAATCACGAACTAATCGTTCTCCGAGCAAAGCTTCCTGCCAGTCTCGCCAAATTTCGGTTTCTACCTCGCCACCGGACTTAGATTTCCAATGATTTACAAAAAGAACCAATTCTTTTTTGTCAATCTCCAAACATACTTGCATAATAGGACGACAGGAAGGCTGATCATTCGTGTAAATTCGTACATCAACATTATGAACTTTTAATTCATTAATCGGAAATCTAGAAAAAACTGCACAACCAATTGATGAGCCAGAATTCCTCGAAAAGCAAGCGTAATTCCATTTTTTACTATTCGACCATGAATTATTAGTTAAATAATTCGAAATATCCTGAATAACAGCAATAGATTCAACTTCTTCCAATACAAAAATATCAGCATCTATTGAAATCATTACTTCACATAAACGTTCCAACCGGATAATGTATTTTTCATTATTCCAGTATTCACTTTTCATAAATTCTGAATACTCATTGCCATCTTTTTTTGCATCAAAAAAAGTTTGAACATTCCAACAAGCCATTTTTACGTTACAAGAATAACCGCTGTCACAATTAGAAACGTTATTTGAAGCACAACAACCGCCTAGATAAAAAATCCAGATAATCAGTTTAAAAAAACAAAACAAAAACTTTTTCATTAAACCTCACTTGAGAGAATAAGGCAAAATAAAATTAATAAATCATAATTTATTTTATCCTTATAATTGCTCAATATAAATATGTCCATAAGCTAACGATTTTATACGAAAAAAAATGAAAAAGTTAAAAAAAATACGCATTGGAAAGAAAATCAAAAGAAAATCATTCCAATGCGTTTTGTTGTAAAAAAAGGTATAATCTGATTAATAAACGCTTAAAATTTCAGATAAACGATTTTTTCCTATTATGCGCATAAAACTTCCAAGTCTAGGTCCTTGTTCTTTATCAATCAAAGCTTTATACATTGCAGTAAACAAAGATTTAGGTTCAATTCCCATTTCAGTAGCAATATCATACATTGCCTGCTGACAGTCTTTGTCAGTTTGGAACGAATCCATTTTTGGCAAAACTTCATCTCTTACACGTTTTACGGCAGTTAAAATATCACCTTCCAAATCAGCCTTGCTGCCATCATTTCGTAACGCAAAACAGAATTCTGGAGCATGGTCTGGAGCGCTATCTTGAATCCAGAACCACGCACATGCAGCACGACGGCGTAATCTTTCTTCCTGTTCAGGTTTTACATCACCGAGAGAAGAAATCACTTTATCAATATCACCAGAATAAATCTGAAGTAAAGTTGTGAGCATGCGGAAAGTAATCTGATAAGGCATAACTTCCGGAATTTTTCCATCTATCTGACTGAGCATGTAAATGCGTTTTTCTTTATTAAAAACATCCTCAGATTTTGCTTTATCAATACCGTAAACAATGCGTTCAGTTTTATCATAATCTTCATAAACTTTAAGGACATCCAAATCAAAACTGATAGAAAATTCTGTGTTTGGACGAGTTCCTGCAAAAAGATAACGTAAAACTTCAGCCTGATAAACATCAAGAGCATCAGGAAGAGCAATGACTTTTCCTTTTGAAGATGACATTTTTCCAGGAACACCTTTCAGATTTACAAAATCATAACGCATAGTTACAGGTGCATCCCAATCATAAATTTTTTTTGAAACAAGTTTTGCAGTATCGTAACTTCCACCAGGACTGATATGATCTTTTCCGCCAGGTTCAAAAACTACTTTTTCTTCGTTCCATCTCATAGGCCAGTCAACACGCCAGCCAAGTTTTGCACCTTTAAAAGTACGCAAATCAACAGTTTCGCAGTTGCCACATTCACATTTATAAGAAATGTTCCATTCGCCGTCATAGTCTGTGATTTTTGTAGTATCTTTTTGACATTTTCCACAGAAAACAGACACAGGCCAATAAACATCTTCTTTTTTCATTTTATGTTCATCATCGCGGTATTCGTTTAAACATTCTTTGATAAGTTCACGATTTTGTAAAGCCTTTTTCATGCCTTCAGCATAGCGGTTTGCACGATATCGACTTGCCTGGTATAAAAACTCAGGATAAATACCAACACGTGGAAGCTGTTGTTCGATATCAACTTCGTGATGGCGTGCATAATTTTCGTTACGACCAGTTGTGTCAGGCACTTCAGTAATAGGATAACGCAAATATTTTTCAAGAATTTCAGGGTCAGGCATATTAAGCGGGACTTTTCTAAAAACATCATAATCATCCCAAGAATAAATAAAACGCACGTTTTTGCCACGATCGCGCAAAGCACGAACAACTAAATCTACAGTGATAATTTCACGGAAATTTCCCAAGTGAACAGTTCCAGAAGGAGTAATTCCCGAAGCACAGGTATAAGAATCTAAATCGCCTTTTTCGCGAATAATTTGATTTGCCATCTGGTCTGCCCAGTGACAAAGTAAAGGATCTCTTTTTTCGTTATTTTGATTATTGTTACTCATAGAGTTGAATTATAACAGAATTTTTTTAGAGAGACAATTAGTATTAAACAGGGAATTAAAACAGGGACAGACCTCGATTTCAAACCGCACGTTTTTCTGAGTTTTGGCAAAGTACAATTCCAGCAAATGTAAGGTAAAAAACAAATGCCAAAACTCTAGGCTCGTGCAAACCAAATGCTCATTGGTGTACCAAGCTAACAGCACGAGTCAGGGACAGACCTTGATTTAAACTAAACTAACACTGAGTTTTGGCAAAAGAGGATTTCCTCTGAATAAAGTTAATTAAGCTACCAAAACTCACGGCTCGTGTAAATTAAACTGATGTTGGTGTGCAAATGTTCAACACGAGACAGGGGCAACCCTTAATGATTGTGAAAATTAGGTCTGTCCCCTTTTTATCAAAGAAGTGCAAGGTCTGTCCCCCTTTTTTATATTATAATAAATTTGCTTTTCGGGGCACATTTTGCTACGCAAAACCGGGCTGTTACGCAGTTCCCTAACGGTCAGCCGCTTCCCTCGCTTCGCTCAGTCCAGTGGCCGCTTTGCGCTGCTCCATAGCCCTTGTGCATTTTACGAACAATGCAAGGTCTGTCCCCTTTTTTTAAATATTTGATTCAAAATTAAGGTCTGTCCCCTTTTCAACCAAAACTAAGTGCAAAAGAGGGACAGACCTCGATTTAAAGAGTTTCAAAGTAGCATAGAAAAATGGGGACACACCTTGATTTCAAGTCGCACGTTTTTCTGAGTTTTGGCAAAGTACAATTCCAGCAAACGAAGGTAAAAAACAAATGCCAAAACTCACGGCTCGTGTAAACTAAACTAACGTTGGTGTGCAAATGTTCAGCACGAGTCAGGGACAGACCTTGTATAACAAGGATAGAAAAAGGGACACACCTGTTTTTTTTGATACAAGTCACAAACACCCTTTCAAAATAATCAAAAAGTTGTATAATCATTTTTGTTGAAAAAAAAATTTTCTTTTCTGATTGTCATTTTTGTTTTTCTCTTTTCCATGAATGGAACTTCAGTTTTGAGCAAACCTTACAAAGTATATGTTTTAAAAACAGAACATTTTGACATTTTGTTCCCAAAACAATCGATGAAAACAGCACAAATCATTGAACATAATATTGAAACACTGTATCAAAAAGCACTGCAATCTTTGGAATCTAACGTTAAACTTCACATTCCTATCCTGATTTCACCAGATTCAGATGAGTTTTCTGTAACTTATACTCCAAATCCATACAACAGAATTATTGTTTTTGAAGCTTATCCTGGTTTTGCAATTCCTTTTGAGAATGAAGTAATTTTGACTCAACTTTATGAAGAAGTTTTTAGGGCGATTTTACAATCTGAAAAAAGTGGGTTAAATACTTTTATTGCAAACACGATAGGCGGTAGTTCTTATCAACCAGTTGCTCAGTTGAATATGCCATTTTCTTTTATTCAAGGATTTAGTTCTATTTCGCAGTCATTTTCGAAACTTTCGGAAAATAAAAAAAAGGACAGTGATTTATATTTTTCATCTGAATCTGAAGATGATTGTAAAAATGAAACTTATGAATTTCAAGAACAAAAACAACTTGAACTGCTAGTACAGGCTAAAATCGAAGGAAAATTTCCAAGTCATTTTCAAGCTCGTGTATCAAACGATATTCATCCGTATAATCAGATTATTTTAGCTGCAACAGCTGGATTTTCAGCATATTTGTTACAAGCTTATGGAATTGATAAATATTTAGAATTATGGAAAGAAAGCGGAAAACTGAATTTAATGTTTACAGATGGTATTTTTTATAATGTTTACAAAAAATCTCTTTCTGTTTTATGGAACGAATTTTATGATAGTGTTCCTGTTCCTCAAAATATTGACGAGATTTTAGAAAATGAAAAAAAAACGGTACAAATTTTACCTAAAAATTCACAAGGATTATATAGAAATCTAATTTTTTCAGATTATGGATTGATTTGGTATGATGAAATCCGACACGAAGTTGATATTTTTGAAAATTTTTTTGAATCTGATAAATTTTATAATCCTTTTTCCATAAGAAATTTGCTTTTTCTTGCAAATGATATTGAGTACCTTTCTTTATCACCAGATGGTCGGTTTCTTGTAGTATCGTTTAAGCAGATTAAAAATCGAAAAGAATTTGCAAAGAAAGCTTGCTGGATTTTTGATTTACAAAAACGAAAATTTCTTCCACAAAAGTTTTTCCTCCAAAATGGAACTGTTTTTCTACCATTTTTGAATGAGGATTACCTGGAAAAAGACTCTATTGATTCTTTGCCCAAACTGATTGCAGGCATTAATATAGAAGAAAAAATACCAAAACTTCAAGTTTTAGCTTTTTCAGATGATGATGAAAAACGTGATTTGATTTATGAGAAACATTTTGAATCAGATGAATTTCCAGAATCTGTTTGTTTTACTCCAGATGGAAAAATCGTTCTTCTTATTTCAAAAAATCAATTGCAGTTTATCAAAATGATTGATTTATCGACTCTTGCGGAGACAGATTTTGTCTTATCCGAAGATTTTTCTAAAGAAAATGGGCAAATCAGAATCAAGAATTTGAGAATTTCTCGTAATACAAAAAGAAAAATATTTAATGTTCATCATGATTTTATTTTTTCATTTGATTATGCTAATGTAAAAGATTTTGGATTTACAAAAACAGGTTACATTTCGTTGAATCAGAATTTTGAACCTGAAAATGCTTTTTTCTTGCAGGATGATTTTTCTGGTGGTGTTAACTGGGCTTGTTTTTGTGATGACAAAGTTTATTTTTCATCACAAAAGTACATTAACGATGAGCTTAAGATGATTTCCAAAAATGATTTGAATTTTGTGCAATCTGAAATTCATAAATTAAATTTTCAAGATGATTTGAAAATAGCTGATTCAGTTGCAAAAAAAGATGATTTGGAATTAGAAGACCGTTATAATCCATGGAAATATTTTTTCCCTTTTTCAGTTAGACCGATGCTTCCTGTGCGCTCTATTTCTGCTGATAATGGACCTGAACTTTGGCCTGGTGTGGGAATTACTTTCATTTCGCAAACAGATCCATTTGAAAATACTGAATTTTATATTTCTGCTGGATGGAATTTTGCTCAACTAAATTTTGAAACTGTTTTTAATCCTTCTGAAGATTATAAACAAGATTATTTAAAAAACGCACGATTACTCGGAAAAGATAAATCTGCGTCTATTTTTATAAAAAATTCTTCAACCCCAGTCGACATTTCTGTTGGCAGTATGTTTCGTTTTAATCTTTCTGGCGAATATTTTTATGAAGGAATTATTGGAACTTCTTGGCAAATTCCTATGGGCATGAATTTTAGTAATATGAAAATCACAATTGATTCAGATTATACAGCTTCTACAGATTATTATGATTCAAATCTTATTGATAAAAATCCAAGTTTGTCCAATTGGCCAACTTTTTCAGAAGCTTATAATTTTTTTGAAGCTTCAGTGATTACAGAATATTCAAATATTCATCAATATGGGATTTCTCCTTACGAAAAACGAGGTTTTTCTGTTGGTGTTAGAATTTACTCAAACTGGGATTTAACGCAGATTGGAATTTTAAATGATTATAATAAAGAACAAATTGGACAGATTACCGAAGATGATCCAGATTATCAGAATAAACTTGATGAATTGAAAGATTTATATGACAGTCAAATGTTGGATATAAGTCAAATCAATATTGGAGCATTTGCAAAAATTGAAATCCCACGACTTACACCCTTAAAAATGATTAACGGTTGGATTTTAAGTTTACCTACTAGTATTAGCGCTTCTTTTTTTAATGAAAATGGTACTGCGTTAAAAGTAAATACTGAACTTCTTCTTTTTGGAAAAGAAATTCATAATGGATTTTCGTTATTGCAGTTATATTTTGGGCGTGTTGGCTTAAAAGCTGGTTATGAATTACAACTGAAATATGATACTTCAAAGGTTTTACAGCCTGATATCCGCAGAGAAAATTACACTGGAAGAATTCTTTCTGAAACTTATGAAAAAGATTGTTTTTATTTTTTGCTAAATGTTGATTTTACAACATCTATTGGTTTTTCCACTTCATCCATGTTCAGCATCGAGAATAAATTTGCTTTTTATCCTAAAACAAATGGATTTTTGTATAGTTTTAATTTTATAGCTAAATTTTAAAAAATCTTAATGATAAAATCAGCTTGATTTTTCTTTTGTTTTTTTATTAATCCACAAATTATTGTTTTTCAAGCGCTGGTTTTAATTCATTTTCCCAAAAAGAATCATCTATTTTTCTTTTTCCGACTGTGTATCCGAGTTTTCTGTCAGGTCTTATTTTTTCACCATGAAAATCACTTCCTGCTGTCAAAAAAAATCCAATTTTACGTCCTAATTCCTCAAGACGTAGACAATCTGTCATTCTTGCACCAGGATGAAAAGCTTCTATTCCGCCCACACCTTTTTCATAAAAACTTTGTAAAGTTTCAGGTAATTTTCCCCAAGAAAGATAAAGCGACATAGGATGTGCTACAACAGGAATTCCCCCAGATTCTTGAATAGCAATGATTGCTTCATCAAGATTTGAACCTGTTCTTTCAACATAATATGGTTTTCCCTTAGTAAGATAAAGATTGAAAGCTAATTGAGTTGTCTTAACAATTTTTTTTTCAACCATCATTGCTGCAAAATGAGGTCTTCCAATCGAAGTGCCTGAATATTTTTCTTGCATTTCTTCAAAACTGATGTCAATTCCGTCATATTGCATTTTTTCTATAATTTTTCTATTTCGTTCATTGCGATTGTCAATAACTTTTTGCAGAATTTCGTAGAGTGATTTAGATGGATTTTTCAAACCAAGTCCCAAAAGATGAAATTCACCTGGAAATCCACTGATATTTAATTCGACACCAGGCACAACGTTTACTCCAAGTTTTTTTCCTTCTTCCATAGCTTGTGGTAATCCGTTTATTGTATCATGGTCTGTAATAGCAATAGTTGAAATGTTTTTTTCGTGAGCTTTCTGAACAATTTGTTCTGGTTTATACTGACCGTCTGAAGCTGTTGTGTGAATATGTAAATCTACCATAAAAATATGATAGCATATTTTTTTGATTTGTGATATAATTATTCCAAAGGTTGTTGTATACGGGAGTTAAATAATATGCCAAAAGCCATGCAATACACAAAAGGTTCTATCATCTATTTTGAAGGGGATCATGATGAGCGTATTTTTATCATGCAAAGTGGTTCCGTTCTTTTAACAAGTACAGATATTGAATCAGGACAACCAGTTTCTGAGCAAGTAAAAAATGGTGAATTTTTTGGCGTAAAATCAGCACTTGGACATTTTGCACGTGAAGAAACAGCAACTTGCCTTGTTCCAACCGTTGCAGTTGCTTTAACCGTACAAGAATTTGAAATTCTTTTTAGTAATAACAAACCTTTGATTATGAAAATGCTTCGTGTTTTTTCAAATCAACTAAGAAATATTCATAAAAAAACTGAATCCATTTTAAATAAGGTTACAGAAGATCAGCAGACTGGAATGCTTGCTGTGGCAAAAAGTTTTTATGAAGATGAACAGTATCGTTCTGCATGTGATGTTTATTTAAAATTCTTAAAAAGATATCCAAATACAGAACATAAAAATGAAGTTGCAAAACTTTATAATGATTCCAAACTTCGCATGGAAAAACTTGCTTCTCATTCCAGAGGAAATATGTTTGAAATGGAAGATGATGGTTCAAATTCTTCGTTGAAACTGTTTTCTCTTCCTGCGTTTGAAAGATTTGCAAAAACTTATGAGCCTGGACAGGTTATCATTTCGGAATATGAACCAGGTGATTGCTTTTATTTAATTCAAAGTGGACGTGTTCAGCTTGTAAAATGTGTAAATGGCACAAAAAAGAATCTTGATATTTTGAAACCAGGTGAGTTTTTTGGAGAAATGGCTATTTTGGATAATTCTCCACGTTCTGCTACTTGTGTTGCTGCGGGAAATGTTAAATGTCTTGAGTTTAACAAAGAAAATTTTGAGCTGTTGATTACAGGAAATCCTCAAATGGCTTTACTTTTGCTAAAACTTTTCTGTAAGCGTATTTATGACCAAAAACGCAGATTTAGAATCCTCGTTATAAAAGATTTACAGGCGAGAATTTCTGATGTTTTTCTTATGCTTGATGAAATGAATCCTATTTCAAATGAAGCTGAACGTCAGCGAAGATTTAATGTTTCCATTTCTGATATTTCGCATTGGGCTGGACTTCCTATCGATGTTACTCGAGATGAAATAAATAAACTTGTGGAACGTCGTAAAATTGAAGTCTATGATAATTATATTATTGTAAACAATATCAATGAATTAAAAAGATTGTATGAAACCCGTTGCAATACTGGTCATCGTAAGATATAATGAAATATATGCCGACTTAGCTCACCTGGTAGAGCAGCACCCTCGTAACGTGCAGGTACTCAGTTCGAGTCTGAGAGTCGGCTAATTTTTTTAACTTTATTCTTTTTTTGCCGATAATCAGAAGATGAAAAAGAAATTTAAAATTATTTTTCCTATACTTGTTTGTGTTTGTTTCATTGTTATTGCTTTTATAATAATTTTTTCAGTTCGCAAGAATATCAAAGATAAAACTGTAAAAGTTGCATTTTATGGACTTTCACAAGATTTATGCCAAGCAATTCCACAGGAATTTGTTGATGATGAAAAGATTATTATACAATATGATTTTCTTGCTGACGGAAACTTAGATTTAGGAACGATAACAAAGAAATATGATATGATTTTTGCATGGAATGGCGAAGTTACTCAGAATCTGTCAAAAAGTGCTGAAAAAATTCCTGCCAAAATTCTTGAGAATATTCCAATTTCATTGAGAAATGAATATTATGTTCCTATTCTTCTTGACCATTTTGAAATGGCTTTTAAAACTGATTTGATTGAGAAAACTCAGATTAATCCTCAGGAGAGTTTTCAAAGTTTTACGGATTTTTTGCAAGAATCAAAACAATATGTTTTTTCTCCGTTTTTTACATATGGCAGTGATGAAAGAATGTTGCTTGCACTAACAGGAAGTTTTGTGGAAGCTTTGGGCGGACTAGAATCTTACAAAAATCTGATTGAATTGATGAAAACTTACGAAAATCTTGATGATTTTTGTGATATTGGTTTGAATGAAAACGGATTATGTTATGCTGATGTTTTGAACATGTTAAAAATATGGCCAAAAGAAGAAATCATTCATCCTCAGTGGACAATTGCAAACAGAATTGATTTGGAAGTTTTTGCATCAGATAATCAGGTTGCCTGTTTTTATACAAATCTTTCTGAGCACAGAAAAATAAAGTATGAAATTGTAAGTAAATTTTCTGCTGCAAAAATGCCAGTTGTAAACGAAGATATACCACATTGTTTAATTGCACCTTCTGTAAATTGTGTTTTAATATCAGATAATTCAAATTCTAAAAAAATATTGAAAAAACTTTTTACAGAAGATGTACAGACACGACTTTCTGATAAAACGATGCTTGCACCTGTAAGTTACAGAGCTGAAGCTTATGATTCTTTAGCTGATGATGTTCGATTTTTGGCAGCTTCCTGCGAAGGAGGGGTTGAGCCAGATTTATTTAATGCAGTTTTTCAACGTGATAATGAAAAAATGACTTTGATTGCAAATCAAATTCGCGGATATTTGAGATAGAAGTAAATGAAAATGAAAAAAACAAATCCCCTTGCAAATAGAACTCTCATAGTTTTTACTATATTATTTTCGATATGTTGTTTAAAACTTTGTGCTGAAGATATTTCTCCGGCTCAAGCACAGGTTAATCGTGAAAAATTTGTGGCAGAGTCTAAAAAATATGTCGGCTGTCCTTATGTTTATGGTGCCACAGGACCTGATTCTTTTGATTGTTCGGGGCTGATTTATTATGTTGCAAATCAGGCTTTGGGATTGCAATTGCCAAGAACTTCAAAGGCATTGTACAGTTTTTGTAAAGTAGTTCCAAAAGAAAAAATGGAAGAAGGTGATTTACTGTTTTTCAAAACAAATAATACTGCTTCTATCACTCATGTGGGAATTTATATTGGTGGAAGTCAGTTTATTTCTGCTATAAGTGATGGACCAAACAGTGGAGTGATAATTTCTTCTTTGGATCAGGAATATTGGAAACCTAAATATGTCGGTTGTGGTCAGTTTCTTGCTTCTGGGAAGGATAAATCCTCATCCGTTAAAAGAAATTTTGATGATGAACAGAATTTTAATTCATCAAATTCGAAAACTGCAAAGAAATCTGCACAAAAATCAAACACAAATTTTGCAGGAAGCAGTTTTTACAATCCTGATGTTAATTTTCTTGATTCTCTTACTTTTGATGGAATTGTTGCGTGTGGTTGGTCGCTTTTTTCTCCAAATGAGTTTATGCTTAAATGGCGTGGATTAAATTTTGAAACTAATGTAAGAATTTCAAAATGGGTGCTTGAACCTGGTTTTGGTTTTGGAATTCGCTATAATTATGGAATTGATGTTGTGCAGATTCCATTAATATTCAGCGCTACTTTGAATGATTATGTACGTTTCTATGCAGGACCTGTAATCACTTTTGGAAATCCAAAAATGATTAGTACAGAAAAAGAGATTTCCTCCTCATTTTTTCCAGGCATTCTTGGTGTAACTTTTAGTACTCCTAGTTTTTCTATTAATAAGGCAAAAGTTCAGTTTATTCAGGATGTAAGTTACACAGTTTTCAATAATCCTGATAATGCTGCTTTGTCATTTATTGAATCAGCTTCAGCTGGAATTGTAATGTTTACTGGAATAAAAGTTACTTTAGGAATGGGTGCTTTTAAATAAGATAATTTGAAAAAATGAGTTTTTTATGAAGTTTTTGTTTAAGATATTATTGTTTTTTTCTGTTTTTCTGTTTTTTTCCTGTTCAGCCGAAATTGTTTTTGAAGTAAAAAAAGATGGTAATGTCAAAATTAGTTATGATGGAGATTTGAGTGGAGATTTTTTGCAATTTTTGATTAATCAAAATGATAAAAATGCTGAGTTAGATTTAGAAAATATTGAAAATACTGAATTAGATGTGGAAGTTTTAATAGAGTCGTTAAAAAATTCAGGTTTTGAAAATGTACAGATTTTATCAGGCAAGCTTAAAAATATTTTAATTACAATGGAAGATAAATCGCAAAAATCAGTTTTGTTTCATTCAAAACTTTTAAAAATGCAAAACGGTAGTCTTTCTGTGGATTTTTCTTATGAAAATCTTCGGAACTTTTATGAAAATGCTGATGAGCAGTTACAGTCTGATTTAGATTTACTTTTAGCTCCGGTTTTTAATGATGAGAAAATGACAGAAACCGAATATTTGGAAACTATTGCAACTTTTTATGGAGAAAAAATGGCTAGCGAGTTGGCAGAAAGTTTTATCAGTTTGATTGTCATTAACATTGATGGAAAACAACAGGTTCAAAAAATTTCTATTCCAAAAATTTTATGTGGAATGTGATTGACTGATATCATTGGCAATTCAGATTTTTCCAAAGTTTGCCAAGTTTACACAAGTTTTATAGAGATTTATTCAAGTTTTTTTTAATTAAGTACTGTATATTATAAAATATGGAAAAAACACAGGAAAAAAATATTTTTATTAATCAAATTGGCTATCTCCCAAAAGATAAAAAACTTGCATTTTTAACACAAGCAGCACAAAATCAGAATTGTACGTTTGAATTATGTGAAATAAATTCAAAAAAAGTTGTGTTTACTGGAAAAATACTTCCAAAAAATGATGATGGTTCAAAATATGTTGATTCTGCTGTTGGTGAAGAAATTTTTACTGCCGATTTTTCCGAATTTTCACAAGAAGGTAAATATTTTATCAAGATTGGAAATCAGGAAAGTTTTCCATTTGAAATAAAATCTCAAGTATATAAAAACCTTTATTATTCTGTTTTAAATTATTTTAATCTTTCACGTTGTGGCCAGAATTTTTGCCACACGGCTGATGCTGAAATTTATGGCACAAATGAAACAAAAAATGTGCAAGGTGGCTGGCACGATGCGGGAGATTATGGAAGATATATTGTTCCAACTGCAAAAACGATCATGGATTTACTTATGGCTTATGATTCATCAAAAAACTTTTTTACAGATTTTGATATTCTGAAAGAAATTCGTTTTGCTTTGGAATGGATGCTCAAAATGCAGCGAGAAGATGGTGCTGTTTATCACAAAGTTTCTTGTTACCATTTTTGTGCATTTATAAAACCAGAAGATGAAAAAGATAAACTTGTGATTTCTCCAATTTCAACAGCTGCTACTGCCGATTTTGCTGGAAGCCTTGCTTTTGCATCGAAATATTATCAAAAAGAAGATAAAGAATTTGCTAAAAAATTGTTAGATGCTGCTTTGAAAGCTCAGGAATATTTAAATCATCATGATGACGAAATATTTATTAATCCACCTGAAATTACAACAGGTTCTTATGGTGATAGGAATGTAAGTGATGAACGATATTTTGCGTTATGTGCACTTTGGGAAGTAACAGAAAATCCTGATTATTTGAAAAAAGCTTTAGAAATCAGAAAAAATGAAATCGAAAATAATAGATTTTGGCATGAAGGTTTTGGCTGGGGGTTGATGGCTGGTTTTGGAACTGAAATTCTAATCAATAACAGTCAAAAGATTGATGATAAAGAAGTTGTTCAAACACTTAAGGACGCAGTTATTAAAAATGCAGATAAAAGTTTAGAAACAGCAAATAAATCAGCATTTTTGTACGCTTCAAAATTTTACGGATGGGGAAGTAATGGTGCAGTTTGTGATCAAGCTCACGTATTGATGCTTGCATACAAAATTACTGGAAAAATTGAATACAAAACAATTGCGAAAGCCCAGCTTGATTATGTTTTGGGTTGTAATCCTTTGAACTTTTGTTATGTTACAGGTTGGGGAGCAAAAAGTCCTGAACATCCACATCACAGACCAAGTGGAGCAACTAAACAAGTGATGCCAGGTATGCTCGTGGGTGGACCTTGTGCTGGTTTGAATGATGAATATGCACGAATTCATCTTGCAAATTTACCAGCTTTGAAATGTTATGCTGATGCAGAGCCAAGTTACAGTACAAATGAAATTGCAATTTATTGGAATTCAGCATTGGTTTATGTGCTTTCGAAAACAGGATTTTAAATTTAAATTGGTTCAATTTCGAGTTTTTTAATTTTAAACCGTGGCAAGGATTGTAAGGGCTGGCGAAGCCAGTTCCGAAGCGAAGCGAAGGAATGAAGCGATAGCGTAACCCTGAAAAGCCTGTTTTTTGCGAAGCAAAAAGCCACCCAAAGAACAAAAATTTAAAACTCGACATTTGTCCAAATTAATATTCTTATAGAAGGAATAAATATAAAATCATTAAAAAATATCTTCTATATGTAGATACTATTCGATATAATGAATTTATGAAAACAGATACCACAAAATCTTTTAAAGCAATATTATTTTTTTTGATTGCACTTTGTTGTGCTGTAGTTCTTGCAATTCTTTCTAATTTTATTGCAGGATTTATCCCTTATCATTTGATTTCGGCAGGCGTTTTTGCCATGCTTTTGGGAATGGCGCTCAACCCATTGATTCAAAAAATTCTGGATAAAAAATGCGGTGAGAATTCTACAAAGGGGTATGCAAAAGGTCTTGCTTTTGTTTCAAAAACAGTTCTAAAAGCTGGAATTGTTCTTATGGGATTTACTTTGAGCTTTGCGCAAGTTCTTCACGTAGGGAAATTTTCGCTTATAGTTATGTCGTTTACACTTGTAGCAGCATTTGGTTTTGGAAATCTTTTTGGAAAAATTTTTAAAATGAATTGGAAACTTTCGAATTTGATTTCTGCCGGAACTGGAATTTGTGGAGGTTCTGCAATTGCTGCAATCGCTCCTGTAATCGATGCTGAAGATAGTGATGTTGCTTATGCAATTTCTGCAACATTTATTTTTGACATTTTGATGGTAATTGCTTTTCCAATAATGGGACGATATTTCAACATGACTGATTTGGGATACGGACTTTGGACTGGTACAGCCGTAAATGATACTTCTTCAGTTGTGGCAGCTGGTTATGCTTTTTCTGAAGAAGCAGGAAATTTTGCAACAATTGTAAAACTTACAAGAACACTTTCTATCGTACCGATTGTTCTTTTGTTTGGTTACATCAATCAGAAAACAATAATTGCCGCTCAAAGAAAAACTGGTTTAATTCCATTAGAAACAAAAAAAGTAAAGTTTTCTATTGCAAAAATCTTTCCATGGTTTATTCTTGCTTTTTTAGGATTTGTTGCAGTCAGAAGCATTTCAGATGTAGTTTTTTCAAAAATGGGCAATGAACAAACTGTCAAAACAATTGCATCATACATTTCAAAAATTAGTAAATTTGCTTTTGTAATGGCACTTGGTTCAATTGGTCTGAAAACTCCGTTTGCAAAAGTTGCAAAAAGTGGTGTAAAACCTATGATTCACGGCTTTATCATCTCGCTTATTGTAGTCGTAGTTTCATTTTGTGTTCAGGCAATGTTAGGACAGATATAATTTTGGTTATATGAAAACAAAAGAAAAAGTGTTGCAGATTTTGCAAAATAACAATGATTGTGTTTCAGGCGAATTCCTTGCAAATGAGTGTGAAGTCAGTCGGGCAGCTGTCTGGAAAGCTGTAAAAAGTTTGCGTGATGATGGATTTTTGATTGAAGGAACTACAAACGGCGGTTATAAACTCTTAGGACAAAATGATTTGTTTTCAAAAGAAGCTTTTTCTACAGAATTTTCAGCTTCATTTCCAAATTTTTCAAATTCTCATATCGAATGTTTTGAAAAAATAGATTCAACAAATAACTATGCAAAAAAAATTTTGTCAGAATGTGGAAATCTTCGTGATGAAAGTGGAAATCTTACCGATGCTGGTCAAAAATATCATAATTCAGTGATAGTTGCAGAATGTCAAACTGCAGGACGTGGACGTTTAGGAAGAGAATTTGTTTCACCAAAAAAAAGCGGCATTTACCTTTCTGTGATTTACGCACCAGAAAACGGAATTCAAGATCCTGCAAAACTAACTGCTTTTTCGGCTGTTGCTGTATGCAGAACTTTAAAAAAACTTTTCAATCTTGATGCACAAATCAAATGGGTAAATGATGTTTTTTTGAATGGCAAAAAAGTAAGTGGCATTTTGACAGAAGGAATTGTAAATTTTGAAACACGAAAGATTGAAGCTGCAATTGTTGGAATCGGATTGAACATCTTTGAAAATGATGATTTTTCAGCTGAACTCAAAAAAGTTGCAGGTTCTATTTTTCAATACGAAAATGATGTAGATACGGAAAAAAAAGTCTCAAGAATTAAAATTGCTGCACAAATTGCAGGGGAAACACTTTCGATTTTTTCCGAAGATTCTCAAAAAGTAATAAACGAATATCGGGAAAAATCATTTTTGATTGGGAAAAAAGTTTTTGTTCATCCTGTAATTGTAAATAATGAAGTTTACGAAGCGACCGTTTTAGATATTGATCAGAATGCTGCTCTCGTAGTGAAAACTTTGGATGGCACAATAAAATCATTAAATTCTGGAGAAGTTTCCATCAAATCTGAATCAGTAATCATATAGAAATTAAATCAAAAAAAAATTATTCAAAAAAAGGAATAGTATGAATTTTTTCAAAAAGAATTTTGAAATTTCGACTGAAGGAAAAGATTTTTATAAGTCGCTTTTTAATGTGGTTGGACCAATTGCAGTACAGAATCTTATTTCTGCAGCGGTGAGTTCCACAGATGTCATTATGTTAAGTTTTGTTGGGCAAACGGCAATTGCAGCAGCATCTTTGGCAGGAAACATTCAATTTATTTTGATTATGATTGCAACAGGTCTTTCATCTGGACTTGTGATGCTTTGCGCCCAATACTGGGGAAAAAAAGATATCGAATCAATCAGAATATTACATGGAATTGCCCTTAGATTTTCATTGTTTTTTGGCATTGCAGTCACGATTGCAGCTTTTTTCTGGCCATCATTTTTGATGAGGATTTTTACAAATGATGAAAATCTGGTGGAAGTAGGTAGCCGTTATGTCAAAATTGTAAGTTTGTCATATTTATGTTTTTCAATTTCACAAATGTTTCAGGCAGGATTAAAAAGTATTGAAAGGGTGAAAATCGTTTCAACAATTACGGTTACAGCTTTTTGTGTAAATGTTTTATTGAATGCAGTTTTTATTTTTGGTTTGTTTGGAGCTCCGAAAATCGGAATTGCAGGAGTTGCACTTGCTACAACAGTTTCAAGAATTGTCGAGTTGATTTTTACGGTGATTTATTCATATATGCAAAAAGATGTGAAAATCAGGTTTTCAAATTTATTTAAATTCAGGCGAATTTTAACCATTGATTTTTTGCGTTATTCTATGCCAGCACTTGGAAATGAACTTGTGTGGGGTGCTGCGTTTACAATGTATTCAGTGATTATGGGGCATCTTGGAGAAGATATTGTTGCTGCAAATTCGGTAGTTGGTGTACTGCGAAATCTTGGTACTGTTGTGTGTTTTGGAATGGCTTACGGAGGTGCAATTGTACTTGGAAAAACAATGGGAAGCGGACAAATGGAACTTGCACAAAGAAATGCAATTCGTCTTATAAAAACTACTATTTTTTCAGGAATCTTAGGAAGTATTTTGATGTATGCTCTTCATCCAGTTTTGCCACTTCTTGCAGATTTAACAACTCAGGCACAACATTATTCTGATGTTTTATTGATAATTAATTGTTTTTCAATCATTGGAGCGGCAATTAATACAGTTTTGATTTGTGGCGTTTTTCGAGCTGGAGGAGATTCAAAATTCGGTTTTGTTATGGATGCAATAATGATGTGGGGAGTTTCAGTTCCTCTTGGTTTGATTAGCGCCTTTGTTTTGAAACTTCCGCCACTTTGGGTTTATTTTATCCTTTATCTTGATGAATTTGAAAAAATGCCTGTAATAATAATACATTACTTCAAGAAAAAATGGCTCAAAAATATCACTCGTGAATAGTTATCATGGATAATTATTCAAGGAAAATAAAATCTGTAAAATAAATTTGATTAATTGTGCCAAGAGAAAGGTGGTTATTTATTTCTAACAAAAGATTTTCTTCTATTGTAACTTCTGTTTGAGACAAAAGTTCTTGTTTTGAATGATTCGAGAAATAATCTTGAATGATTCCTGCAATTACAGTTTTTTTTCTAGAGATTTCTTCAAAAAAAATGGTATCATCTGAAGGATAAGAAATCCAAGGCGTAACAAGGAGAATCGTTCCCAAATTCTGTTCCAATTCCTGAATGGCATCGGTTTTAGATGGTGTGAAATTTTTTTCCTGAAAATTTTCAGGTTTAGTTAAAACTCTCAGTGAACCTAAATTAAAATATGAATTTTGATTGTTGTTTTTGGGAGCCATCAAACTAATTGCTTTTCCTTGCGAAATAAGTTGTTTTTGTTTAGTTATTGATTTTTTATTCTTATATATTGTAATAAAAGTTCCCATCAAAATTGTAATCAATAAAAGTATTATTAAAATAGAAAGAAATTTATCGAGTTTTTTCATTAATACAAATATATATTACATTGATTAATTCTGCAAACACTTTTTGATTTGAAATAAACAAGGTCTGACCCTTAAAAAACAAGGTCTGTCCCTTAAAAAACAAGGTCTGTCCCTTTTTTTCTTTATTTAGCAAAGTGCAGTTAGTCAGTCGCCTTTCACAGCTCACTCACGTTCGGTCCTTCGGACTCGACTTCGTCGCCTGTTCAAGCCTCGGTGCGCTGTGCAGTTTAAAACCTGCAAAACAGACAGTCAACTGGCGAAATAAAACAAGGTCTGTCCCTGCCTCGCGCTATAAATTTGCTCACCATAGTTCATTTTGTTAGAATAGGCCTGAATTTAGGTTATCACCAAGGTCTGTCCCAAGGGCAAACGCATTATAAAAAATATTTTCATAAAAGTTGGCGCGAGGGAGTGAGACACAGGGCAAAAAGACTTTTTTTGGGGCTGCCGCGAGAGCGGCATTATAATAGTTTCTATACCCCAAAAAACGTCTAGCGCATTATTGTGCGTTTTTGACCTGTGAATCACGACCGGGAGCCAGATATTACAACTAATCATTTTATAATGCGTTTGCCCTATTGTTCTGTATCAATTGATTTGATTTTTTTCTTTATTTTTGTTAAACTCTCGATAGATTTTACGTTTGAGATGAACGATACCAGAGTCCATAGCGTCCTGCCTGTTGTTTGATGCCACGGTACAAGCAGCATACACATCTACGAGTAATTTACTAAAAAAATCATTACATTTTAAATGCCTTTATAGGCTGGAGTCTCTATGAACAAATATGTTAAGCGTTATTGTATTGACGCAATGTCTGGTATGGCACAAGGACTTTTTGCATCCTTGTTGATTGGAACTATTATCAAAACTTTGGGGCAGCAGCTTTTGCGTCTTGGTTCAAATCCTGTTTTTGATTTTCTTGTAAAAGCAGGAAATTTTGCAAGTGATTCTCATGTTGTAGGCGCTGCTATGGCTATTGGAATTGGTTTTGCCATGAATGTTCCTGCTCTTGTATTATTTAGTCTTGTAGCTGTTGGTGCTGCTGCAAATGTTACTGGAGGAGCTGGTGGACCTCTTGCAGTTTTGCTAATTGTTATAATTGCCGCAGAATGTGGGCGCCTTGTGAGTAAAAAAACAAAAGTTGATATCATCGTGACTCCTGCTGTAACAATTCTTGTGGGTGCACTTTTGACTGTTCTGACTGCACAATATATTGGTATGGCAGCAAAAAATGTGGGAAAATTCCTTGTTTGGACAACAAATCTTCATCCATTTTGGATGGGTATTCTTGTCTCAGTTGTTGTGGGGATTGCGCTTACTTTGCCAATCAGTTCGGCTGCAATTTGTGCAGCTTTTGGATTGACAGGATTGGCAGGAGGTGCTGCTGTTGCCGGATGTTGCGCTCAAATGGTTGGATTTGCAGTTTTATCGTTCAAAGAAAACAGATGGGGTGGAATTTTATCGCAAGGATTAGGAACTAGCATGCTTCAAATGCCAAACATTATCAAAAATCCAAAAGTGTGGATTCCACCAATTTTAGCTTCAGTAATCACAGGTCCTGTTGCAACATGTATTTTTAAATTACAGATGAATGGAGCTGCAGTAAGTTCTGGTATGGGAACTTGCGGACTTGTTGGTCAGATTGGTGTGATTACAGGATGGTTTGAACCAAGTGAAGTTGCTCTTTCTCATGGAGCTATTGCAATTTCTCCTTCTTTCATAGATTGGGCAGGATTAATTCTTGTGTGTTTTATTTTACCAGCATTGATTTGTTTTGTTTCTGGAAAGTTTTTCAGAAAAATTGGTTGGATAAAAGATAATGACTTAACATTATAATAAAATATTCAAAACAAACACGCAAAAAAGGGGGACAAATCTAATAGGACAAATGTCGAGTTTTAAATTTTTTTTTCTTTGGGTGGCTTTTTGCTTCGCAAAAAACAGGCTTTTCAGGGTTCCGCTATCGCTTCATTCCTTCGCTACGCTTCGGAACTGGCTTCGCCAGCCCTTACAATCCTTGCCACGGTTTGTAAATCAAATATTCGAAATTGAACCTAATACCAAAAGTTTAGGTCTGTCCCTGGCTCGTGCTATAAACTGAAACACCAATGAAAATTTAGTTTGCACGAGCCTCGAGTTTTTTTTAACGCTTTGCTAAAAACTCGGGGAGAGTTCAGGGCAAACGCATTATAAAAAATATTTTCATAAAAGTTGGCGCGAGGGAGTGAGACACAGGGCAAAAAGACTTTTTTTGGGGCTGCCGCTGGCTCGTGCTGTAAGATTGTCATACCAGAGAACGTATAGTTTGCACGAGC
>JALFAW010000295.1 GCA_022773305.1 Spirochaetia bacterium | reverse complement strand
AAAAAGCCACCCAAAGAATACGTCGAGTCAAGGCACGCTAACGCTTAAAGCCTTGACTTCGCCGTTTTGAGGGGGTTGTACTACCCCCTCAATAAAAATTTAAAACTCGACATTTGTCCAAATAAAAAGAAATTCAATATTTTCTAATACAGATTGCTAATTAACTTGATAGAAGAAGTTCTTTGTGATAACGTTAAAAGATTTTAGATTTTTTTTACTGATTAATCAGGTGCAGTCAGAAAATAACAGGAGGTGTGAACGAAATGGAAAATAAAATTATTTTAAAAGCAGAGGATTTAGACGGTTATCTTACAAAAGAAGATCAAAGCGATTTAAACGAACTGGAAGTGCTGTTCAAAGAGACTATGCAGTATTTTGAACCAAAAGATGAACAAAAAATCATTGAAGGTTACGATAAAATGGGGCACAAAATGCAGGAAATTTGCAAGAAGCATCCCAAAATTAAAGTTTATTCTTTTGAAACTGATGTTCAGGCCCAGGCTGAAGCAAGTCGTGTCATTTCAAAATTGCGGGACGAAAAAACTGACCATCAGGAATTTATTTATTACAGTCAGCGTGCGTACGAAATGCTTTTTAGAATGGCTTACACAAATCAACATTCTGACAAAAAAGGTCATATTATAGTAAAAACTCCAGTAAATTTTCCTGTTCAAAACTATGCCGTTCACAAAATTCCAGCAATTGACCATAAAATCGAAAACACTGTTATGTGCGTTATGCTTCGGGGAGCGCTTCTTCCAAGCATGATTGTTTCAAAAGAAATAGAAGAATTTTCATCACACAACTACATCACTCCGTTTGCGCTTTTCAAAATCAGCCGTAATGATTCTAAAAACGAAAATAATATGGAATACATTCTTGATTTGGACAAATCTTTTTTTGACTTAAAAGGACTTGATGGAAAAGATTTGATTTTTGCTGACCCAATGAACGCAACTGGTGGTTCACTTGTTACAGTTGTGAAATATCTTCAATCTCAAGGAGTGAAACCAAATTCTATTGCGTTCTTTAATACAATTTCTACATTAAAAGGAAGTATTCGCGTAACTCGCGCTCTGGAAAACTGTACTTGCTACACAATGTGGATGGATCCTGTAATGAACGAAAAAGCTTACATTATGCCTGGACTTGGTGATGCAGGCGACCGTTTAAACGGTTGTGATTCAAAAGAGCATTCTAGAAACATTATTCAGCTTCTTGCAGATTACGGGCACAATATTTCTAGTTTATATAGAAGTCAGATGTTTGAAATCGAAAAAACGGTTTTAGGCTAACTTGAATGGTAAAAAAAATCTTACATTTGAGTAAGAAACGAATCTTTCATCAACGAATCTTACAGTTGTTTCAAAATCTGTATGATAGTTTTGGAATTGAAGTTTGCGTTGCAGGCTTTATAATTTATAGTAATTTTTGGAGTATTTAAAATGAATTTGATTTACGGAATCAAGGACAAGCCAGGTTTTGGAAAAACTTTGCTTTTTGCAATTCAGCAGTTGCTTGCAATTATGGCAGCTACAATCGCTGTTCCTGCAATTGTAGGAAACGGACTTACCGCTTCTGCAGCACTTTTTGGCGCTGGTGTGGGAACAATTGTATATCTTCTTTTTACAAAAAGTTCAAGTCCGGTTTTCCTTGGAAGTTCTTTTGCTTTCATCGGTTCTATGTTCAGTGCTTTTGGCGGAGCAGCTTCTATTTCTGTTGGCTACTGGGGACTCATAATCGGAGCTGCAATGGCAGGTCTTGTTTACATTATCATAGCCGCTGTAGTAAAAAAGTTTGGTGTAAACTGGATTGACCGACTTATGCCACCTGTTATTATCGGACCAACTGTTTCTATCATCGGATTAAGTCTTTCTAGCAATGCCGTTGGCGATCTGATGAAATCAAGTGTAGAAGGCGGAAGCACTTATGTTGCAATTATTTGTGGAATTGTTACTCTTGCCGTTACAATGCTTTGTTCAACTTATGGAAAAAAATTTGGCAGACTCATTCCGTTTATCATCGGAATTCTTGCAGGATATTTAACTGCTTCAATTTTTGCCCTCATTGGTCATCTTGCAAAAAATCCTTCTCTCATTGTTATAAATTATAATGCGCTTACATCTTTGAACTTTAAATCCCTTTCAGGATACATTTCACTTCCAAAATTTGCTATTATCCTTGGTGGTGCAGACGGTTTGAAAGGAATTACTCCATCTTACCTTCTTACAATTTTTTCTGCTTATGTGCCAGTTGCATTTGTTGTTTTTGCAGAACACCTTGCTGACCACAAAAACCTTTCAGCAATCATTGGAACAGATTTACTAAAAGAACCTGGACTTTCACGCACATTACTTGGAGACGGTGTGGGAACTTTTGTTTCAACTATTTTTGGCGGATGTCCAAACACAACTTACGGAGAATCCATCGGTTGTGTTGCAATCACAAGAAATGCTTCTACAGTTTCCATCTGGGGCTGCGCAATTTTGTGTATCCTTTTCAGTTTAATTAGCCCGATTGTTGCCTTCCTCGAAACAATTCCAAACTGTGTAATGGGCGGTGTGTGCATTGCACTTTATGGATTTATTGCAGTTTCAGGTTTCAAAATGTTCCAGAAAGTCGACCTGAATAAAAACCGCAACCTTTTTGTTGCCAGCGTAATTTTTATCACAGGTGTTGGCGGAATGGTTGTAAGTTTTGGTGCAGTAGAAATCAGAACTGTAGCCTGCGCATTGATTTTGGGAATTCTCACAAATCTTATGCTAAGCGGCGAAAAAGACGAATAATTTATCATAATCTTTTATCCAGCAAAGTGCAGTTAGTCAGTCGCCTTCCGCCACTTCGCTATCGCTTCGGTCTTTCAGACCCGCCAAAGGCGGTGGCTCCACGCTCGGTGCGCTGCTAAAATAATACCCTGCACCAATAATTTCAAACTGGCGAACTGGCTCGTGTTAAAAATTTACACTTTCACGAACATTTTCTCTGCACGAGCCAAAAGTTTTGTTAAAATCAAGGTGTGTCCCTGCACGTGCTAAAAGTTTGAATACCAACGTACGTTTTTGTTTGCACGTGCTGCGAGTTTTTTTTAACGCTTCGCTAAAAAACTCGAGAAAAGTTTTGTTTAAATCAAGGTGTGTCCCTGCACGTGCTAAAAGTTTGAATACCAACGCTTATTTTTGTTTGCACGAGCTGCGAGTTTTTTTTAACGCTTCTCTAAAAAACTCGAGAAAAGTTTTGTTTAAATCAAGGTGTGTCCCTGCACGTGCTGAAAGTCTGTACACCAACGTTTATTTTGTTTGCACGTGCTGCGAGTTTTTTTTTAATCAAGGTCTGTCCCTATTTTAATAATACGTTATTGAATTTTTTTTGATTTATTGGTTAAATATTTTTATGAATTTCATAAAATTGCAGATTGGATGTCTTGTTCTGGTGCTTTATCTTGAATTGATTTATATTTGGCAAACTACGGGCAAAAATGCGAAAGTTTCCTGCAATCCCATTTTTGATGCATTGATGATGATTATTCCGTGCCTTATTGTTTTTGATGGAGTAACTGCATGGACTGTAAATCATCTTGAAATTGTTCCTGTTTCTTTAAACCTTATCTTGCATGCTGTTTTTTTTATTCTTTTATCTTTATTCATGTTTGTTATGTTTTTACACACTTTGTCTTTTATCAAAGGATTTCCTCAAAAACTGATATTTCGATTTTTGATTTTTTTGCCTTTTATAATTTCTGTTATTCTGATTCTTGTTTTTTTACCTGAGTTAGAGTTTATAATCGGAAAAAAAGTGAATTATTCTATGGGAATTTCTGTAGTTGTCTGTTATCTGGTTATACTTTTATATTTTATTTTAATTTTTGTTTTTACAGTCAGACGAATTAAATATCTGGAAGTGAGAAAGAGGATAAATGTTATGTCCTTTCTATTCATCTCTTTGCTGATTTTGATAAGCCAGATAATTTTTCCAGAAATTCTTATTTCTTCTTTGGTTCCAGCTTTCAGTTTGATTGCGTTGTATATCAATATTGAAGACCCTGTTCTGCGCAGAATGGAAAATTACAACAGTGAGATTGTAACTAGTTTTGCAACCCTGGTTGAAAGTCGTGATAGTAGTACTGGAAGTCATGTTAAGCGCACAAAAAGTTATGTTAAAATAATTCTTGATGAAATAAAAACGAACAATCTTTACTCTTCTATTATGACAAAAGACTTTGAAGATAAAATGATGAATGCAGCTCCTATGCATGATATTGGAAAAATTTCTATTCCTGATACAATTTTGCAGAAGCCTGGAAAACTTACTGATGAAGAATATTCTGTGATGAAAAAACATTCTGTTTTAGGTGGTGAAATTATTCAGGAAATTTTTAAGGATATGGATGATAAGGAATTTTTAAATATTGCTTATGATGTTACAAGATATCATCATGAAAAATGGAATGGTAATGGTTATCCAGAAGGGCTTGTGGGTAAAGAAATTCCTTTTTCTGCACGAATTATGGCTATTGCTGATGTTTTTGATGCAATTTCAGCAAAAAGATGTTATCGTGATGCTATGCCACTTGATAAATGTTTTGCAATTATTAAAGAAGGTAAAGGTGTGGATTTTGATCCTGTCCTTACAGATTTATTTTTAAATGCAAAAGAAAAAGTTGAAAAAGTGTGCAAAGAATCTCAAGAGAGTTAAAAAAGGTCATTTCGCCAGTTGACTATTTGATTTGCAGAAATAAAACTGCACAGCGCACCGAGGCTTGAACAGGCGACGAAGTCGAGTCCGAAGGACCGAACGTGAGTGAGCTGTGAAAGGCGACTTACAAACTGAATTCTGCTAAAAATAACAAGGTCTGTCCCTGCACGTGCCAAACTCATAAATACCAACGAACGTTTAGTCAGCACGTGCTGCGAGTTTTTTTTAACGCTTTGCTAAAAAACTCAGTGTTTGTTTTGTTTAAATTCTAGGTCTGTCCCCTTTTAAAACAGCGGTAATTACAAACAAGGTCTGTCCCCTTTTTACACATAAACGAGGTCTGTCCCCTGTTACACAACTGCAAACTGAATTCTGTTGAAAATATTAATTAAAAACACTTGATTTTAAGTTGAATTGATTTAGAAAAACTGATATAATGATAAAACATTTTTAGAGATATAAGGAGCTTTTAGAAAATGAGTAAGCAGACACTTAATGCTAAAACAAGAACTGTTACTGGTAAAACAGCTGCTAAAAATCTTCGCAAAGAAGGACGTATCCCTGCTGTAGTTTATAATGCAAAGGGTGAGGCAACTTCTATTGACGTGGATGAAGTTGAATTCAACAAAATCTGGAGAACTATCACTCCAACTACTTCTATTGTTTTGAATATTGATGGAAAAGAAAATGTTGCTTTGATTAAAGATGTAGAATACAACATTCGCAACGATAAAGCATTGCACGCTGATTTCTTTGTTCCTGATGCTGACCAGAAACTTGTTATGAAGATTAAAGTTCACTTCCAGGGAACTCCTGCTGGTGTTCTTAAAGGTGGTTTCAAAAAAGAACGCAATAATCAGATTAAAATCAAGGCTACTATTGCTGACCTTCCAGAAACAATCACTGCTGATGTTTCAAAAATCAATGTTAGTGAAGCTTTGCGCGTAAAAGATCTTGTTCTTGGTGATAAAGTTGAAGTTCTTACTGACAAGGAACTTCCATTGGTAACTGTTTCACCAGCTCGCTAATCGGGGTTATTGAAAACTTCTCTTTTTGGAGTTGTTTGATTTTCATTTGATTATACATTTTATTTAGTATAAAATAAGACTGTCTTTTTTTTGAGGCAGTCTTTTTTTTGTTTGTTTTGTTTTTGCGGATTTTCTATATCGTTTTTAAATGATTTTGTCTTTATGTGAAATTTTTTAAGTTTTTTGTTTTTTTCATTTTGTTAAGAAGTTTTTTTTGCAGGAAAACAGATTGTTTTTGTCTGTCTGCAGAAAATTGTGAGGAATAAATTGTGTGATTTTGAAAATAAGGTTACTGAAGGCATTTTGAATTGTACGCAGAAATCTTCTTTAGGTGATTTGAATAATCTTAAAAGAATTGCAGCGGGTGTTTCTGGTGGTGCCGATTCTGTTTCGCTTCTGGTTTCGCTTTGTAATATTTTTTCTCCCCTTGGTGTGATTTTGCACGTTATCACTGTAAATCACAATATTCGTCCTAAAAATGAAACTTGCGGTGATGCTGATTTTGTAGTCAGTTTATGTTCAAAACTTCAGGAAGAAGGAAAACTTGTTGAATGTTCTGTAAAAGAAATTTCTAGAGGAAATGTGGAACAGCTTGCAGGTGAGCGTAAATCTGGAATTGAGGATGCGGCACGTTTTTTGCGTTACAAAATTTTTTCTGAATTTTGTAATCAGAATGATATTCAGGTTTTGTTTCTGGCACACAATAAAAACGATAATCTTGAAACTGTTTTAATGCGTTTTTTGCAGGGCGGAAGTGCTGTTAGTTTATGTGGCATTCCGGCTGTTCGTTCCCTTTCGCCTAAAACTGAAATTTTCAGGCCGCTTTTGCAGATTGAACGTTCTTTGATTGAACAGTATTTGCAGGAATGTGGGATTTGCTGGAGAAATGACAGCACGAATCAAGAGACTAAATATTTACGTAACAAAATCAGACTTAAGCTGATTCCTTTTTTGAATCAGGAATTTCCTTTCTGGCAGAATGCCGTTCTGGGGGGGATGGGAAAAAATAGAAATGATGCAAAAACTCTGGCAAAAATTTCTGATTGTGTGAAAATTAAGTTTTCATGTGGAACTTCTGGAACTGAAGATTTTTCTACCAGTTTTCAGCATTGTGATGTTACGGGTGACAATATTTTGGGTGATGATGAAAACGAAAGTTTTTGTTCTAAAAGTATTTCTGACTCCTATGATTGTGCTGAAATCTGTCTGCTTGACTTATTAAAAACTGATGATTCAATAAAAATGCGTATTCTTACGAAAGCTATGAATGGTCTTGGAGAAAACTCCAGAATTCCTCAAGCTTTTTTGAAAGATTTGATTAATGAAATTACAAAAGCTCATGAAAAAAATAATAAGATAACAAAAAATTTCGGGGCAATTACATTTTTTATAGAAAAAAACACAATTTTTTTGAAAAAAAGTTTTAAAAAACATACTGATTTGAGTTTTTTTGATATAATAGAAGAAAGTGGTTTTTTTTCTTTTCCGTTTGGTGTTTTAAATGTCGTAAAAAACAGTCATAATATTGTATCAATTTATATTAATGATTGTTTTTGTTGTGAAGGAATTTCTCTTCCTTTCATTATTCGAAGTTTTCATTTAGGTGATTCTGTTATGTCAGCTGACAATTCAGAAAAAAAACTTTCGGATGTTTTTTCCTCATGGCATGTAAATGAAGAAGATAAAAAACTTATCCCAATTATTCAAAGTGTGAATGATGAACAAAGAATACTTTGCATTTTGGGAAGTTTTTTGGGATATAAAAATTGGATTGTTAAGCAGGATTTGTTATGAAAAAAAGTATTTTTTCAGTGATTTTTTCAATTTATTTATTTTCTCTTTCAGCTCAAAATTCTTATCAGTTAGCTAATAGAAACACAGCTCTCAGATGTCTAAAACTTGCAGAAAACTGTCTTATGAGTGGTGATTGGAATAATGCCATGAAGCAGGCTGAACTTGGACTTTCCTATGATGATTCCATTTCTGATTTGATGTATGTAAAAGCAGCCACACTTATGAATATGAATTCTAAAAAAACTGATGTTCTTGTTCAAATTAAGCAGGCTTTTGAACAAGATAACTGGGTTAGTGGAAAAAAAAATGGTGCTAGAATTCTTTATGCTGATTTGCTCAGCGATACTGGAAAATATGATGATTCAATGAATCTTCTTGATTCTCAGCCTTTTATTTTCTCTGCTGATGCGGAATTTATTAGAATTAAAAACATGTACAGGATGGGAACTTCACAGTCTATAGAGAATGCAAGATTAAAACTCAACAGTGCAATTCGAATTTATCCGTCTGATTCGCGTTTTTCAAATCTTTTTTTTATGTTTGAAATGGCTTTATTGCAGAATTATGCAATTTTAGGAATTAATTATGAAATTCCTGATATTGTAAAGACTATTGCAAATTATTATATTTCAAAACTTCCTGATTATGATGGAAAAAATCTAGAACTTGAACTTTTAGCGTCTTTTTTTGCTTCTAGTGATATGCAAAATCGTCTTGTGCGTGCTATTGATTTAAAAGAGCAGACTGTTCATCCTTTTTTAGCTGTAGCTGGACTTCAAGTCGGTCTTTATTCTGAAAAACAAGCTGTTGAACTTTTTTTTGAAACTGTCGAAAATACTTTTTGTCTTTCTGATTTGGAATTTCTTACACTTCATTTGCGTGATTCTGAAGTATTGAATTTTTTGTTGGAAAAACTTTTGAATTATGACGGTATTGTTTATATTGATTCCGATTTAGATTTGCAAAATGAAATTGTCATTGAATATAAAACTGGGCGTCCTTTAAAAATTGAATGTGATTTTGATAATGACGGTACACAAGATTTTCATGCTCAATGTGATTTTGGTTCCCCTGAGATTGTGCAGTTTACGGGTGAAAAAGTTTCTGTTTATTATGAAGAGTATCCTTTTGTTTCAAAAATTATTTTACAAAATGATTACGAGAATGATAAATCACAGCAAAATGGAGCAACAGTTTTAAATTTTTTTGATAAAGAATTTTCTTTTGCACCAGTTGAACTTAAAAAGAATGATGTTTTTGGAATGTTGGGACTTGATTTTTATATTCCGATTTTTTCAAATACTCAGATTTTTCTTCCTGATTTTGAAACGCTTTATCAAAATGCTATCAGTATTGAATATCCTGTAAAAGAACGTGAAAATGCAAAAGTTATCTATACTGTATTTAAAGGAAATATTATTTCAGCTGTTTTCCTTCAAAATGAAAAAAATTATGCTTTTTGCAATTTTTCAAATATTCCTTTTGGCAGAGCTGTCGATTTTGATGATGACGGAGTTTATGAAACTTTGGAACAGTACGATTTAATTATGGAAAATCCAGATGAAAGTTCCCTTTATGAGCCTGAATTTTTGACATCTATTTTCGGTGAAAGTTTTTTATATCAGTTGAATAAGGAAAATCAGAAAATCTATTTACAAAAGATTAGTATCGATAGAAATTCAAATCATTTTTATGAGTATGCAGAAGAATATCTTGCTGATAATGGAAAAATTTCTTTTTGGGATAATAATGATGATGGAGTTATTGATTGTAAACACGTTCGTTTCCCACAAAAAAAGGGGGCTTCTCTTCAAGAAGAATCAGTTTTTTATGACAAAGACGGAAAAATGATTGTTTCCATAAGTTTTGTAGATAAAACTCCAATTAAAATGTTTGAATCAGATAAAGAGGTTTTGATAAATGCAGGAGAAAACGAAAATATTTATTGGATAGAGAATACCCAGCCTGTACAAATAGAGAATCAAATTCTTGAATCTTTTAAAAATATTGCGCAAGGAGTCGTGGAGATTTTTGAATCAGAAAATTTGCGTTTTAGTGTTATTAAAGTGGAAGACAATTATTTTTGTAAAGTTTTACCAAAATCTGAAGCTGTAATTGAAGAACAAGAAGTGATTACAGAAGAATCAGAAATTTTAACTAGTGAATAAATCCAGAACAGTGTTTTATTAATGTTCTAATGTTATAAAAAAGAGACAATAGAGGTTTTTGTGTTTTTTAATACTTATAGATTTAAAAAAAATAGATTGGTTTCTTTCTTTTTATTTATTTTGAATATATTTATGTTCAGTGTGATTTTAATTTCCTGTAGCAGTATTAATAATGTGAAAAATGTTCCTGAACACATCGATTATGATGATTCAAAAGTTGTCCAGAATGAAATTCAAAGAATAAATTCTTTTATGGAAAGCGAACCTGTGCGTGCTTTGTGGCGTGCAATTTTGCTTGGTGATCAAGAAATAATTTCCAGAGCGAAAGAAAATCTTTTGAATCTTTACACACGTGCAGTCGATGAAAAAAATTATTATGAAGCAATGAAATATTTAAAATCGCTTGAAACAGCAGGCTTTTCTGATTTTGAAAAATTATTTTCAGAAAGATACTCTATTGTGGAACTTTCAAAATTATTTTTGCAAGAAGTTCCAGGTCTTCAATCTGATAATGAAAAAAGGCCTAAAACTATTGCTGATTGCATGGAAGCAACTGTTACAATTTGGGTTGACCGGGGAATAAAAGTGCAAAATGGTAGTGGTTATGCTGATATTGTGATTGGCTCAGGTTTTTTCATAGATAGACGTGGTTACCTTGTGACAAATTATCATGTCATTGATTCTATGGTTAATCCAAAATATGAAGGTTATTCTCGTCTTTACATTAAGCTTCTTGAAGATTCTGATACGAAAATACCTGCTAAAGTTATTGGTTACGATTCTGTGCTTGATTTAGCATTGTTGAAAGTCGAACTTGAACCAAAATGTGTTTTAGAACTTGGTACAAGTGCGGATTTAAAAATTGGAGATAAAGTTTCAGCAATTGGAACCCCAATTGGCCTGGAAGGAACTTTGACTTCAGGAATTATTTCTTCTACTGAACGCAAACTTATGACACTTGGAAATGTTTTTCAGCTTGATGCTGCAGTAAATTCCGGAAATTCGGGAGGTCCGCTTATCGATGAAAACTTAAAAGTGCAGGCTGTCATTTTTGCTGGAATGCTTCAGTTTCAGGGATTAAATTTTGCAATTCCAGTGGAATATTTACGACAGGAATTAAGTTTGATGTATAATCACTGTGAAGTTGTACATTCCTGGATTGGCTGCTATGGACATACAAAACGCAATGGAAAGCAA
>JALFAW010000249.1 GCA_022773305.1 Spirochaetia bacterium | reverse complement strand
GCTTTTTGCTTCGCAAAAATCAGGCTTTTCAGGGTTACGCTATCGCTTCATTCCTTCGCTCCGCTTCGGAACTGGCTTCGCCAGCCCTTACAATCCTTGCCACGGTTTGTAAATCAAATACTCGAAATTGAACCTATTATTATAGTGATGTTGCTTTTTCCAAAATAGAAATAAGGGGTGCGTAATTTTTCCTAATTGATTTCTTATGAGCATCTTGAATAAAATCTAATTCCATTCTAAAAAGTTTATCTTTTGCCGAAACAGGCATATATTTTACTGTAGACTGCGTATAATAATGTTCTATGCAACCTTTTGGCAAAATATATACTCGAGCTGCTTCACAAGCTGCAAGAATCAATGAAAATAAATTTTTTACTAATGGAAGTTTTTTTCTTGTTACGTCAGTCAATATCTGTGATATTTCATTTTCCTGTTGATTTATAACTTGCATTATAACTGTTTTGTATGTATCTACATTTTTAGCATTTTCGTATTTTGAATCTAATTGTTTTATTTTCGAGGCAAAAAATGACAATTCATCTGTTACACTATTGTAATTTAAATAATTTTCAATATCATTTCCAATCAAAACAAGAAACTTTTCCAACATGGCGATTAATTTTTCAAGATTAATCTTTTGCATCATTTCTTTTTTTGAAAAGATTTTTTTATAAAAAGAAATTTGTTTATCATACTGTTTTTCAAGCCACATATTTACTCTTTCATCATTTGAAACAACATCTCTTAATTTTCCACTGAATAATGAATCTAAATCAGTTATAAACCTACTGTTTGTTCCGATTAATTGACAAATTTTACAAAAAACACCTAGTTCATCCTTTCCACCAACATCAATTATTCCTGTACCAACAATATTTATATCGTTTTCCATAAAAGATAATAACCATGTAAACATCTGTTGGTCAGTATATCCTTCAACAAAAATCTGGTTATCAGAAAAAAAGAATTGTTTGTGATATGTATTAAATCTTGGTAGAAACTTACGGAACAAATTTTCATCTTCAGCAGAAAGCGTATCAATACTTGTTGGCGCTTTGTTGATATGACAAGCAATTACCCCTGTTAAATCTTCAGGAGTTCGCAAATCTATAAAAAAAGGAGAATGTGAAATGAGAAAAAAAATTCTTCTTGAACTATTCTTTGCTTCTTTTCTGATTTCATTCATAAAAAAAGTTTGAAGTTGAGGATGTAGATGCAATTCAGGTTCATCAAAAAAAATACAGTCATTTGAATCTTTATTATAAAGACAAATCAATAATGAAATAATCTCCCTTAAACCATGACATTCTGCATCATCAAGAAGATATTCAACATTCCATGCTTTATTTTTTACTATCGGAATCAAAAGTCCATTAATATCTTCCACAAAGATAATCGATTTACCGAACATGTTCGAAAGAACTTTTTCTATTTTTTCTTTTATTTTGACATTTTCATGAAGAATATGAATCTGATCCTGATAGTTTCTGTCAACTTTTATAAATTTCGAAGTGTAGCCTTCATTTTCGAGTTGCTTTGCCAATTCCTGTGCAAGTAAAGTTTTACCAGAACCATTAGGTCCTACAATAAGATTAATCTGCGACCAATTTGATTTTTTAAATACAGACTTTCCCCAGAGAAATGGAATTTTTACTTTTGCTTCAAAGTTTATCATATGAATATAGTATATCACGATTCTTCTGTTTTTCTAGTATTTATCAGGACAAATGTCGAGTTTTGAATTTTTCTTTTTAGGGTGGCTTTTTGCTCCGCAAAAATGCGAGAAATGCTATGCATTTCTCGTCCCGAGTTTGCATTGCAAACTCGCGCTTTTTAGGGTTCCGTACGCACTTCGTGCTACCTTCATTCCTTCGCTCCGCTTCGGAACTGGCTTCGCCAGCCCTTACAATCCTTGCCACGGTTTGTAAATAAAATACTCGAAATTGAACCTATTAATCATTATTTTTTTTAGCAATTTCAGAATTTAGATTTTGAATTTTTTTATATTATTGAAGACTTTTATTTTCCTTTTTTTTATGCTATTATTTCGATATGGTAGAATTGTTAGCCCCAGCGGGAAATATTGAATCACTCGAAGCTGCAATCGGTGAAGGTGCAGATGCTGTTTATCTTGGATTAAAAAGTTTTAATGCTAGATTAAGAACTACAAATTTTGCTTGGAATCAATTTGAAGCAGCTGTAGAAACTCTTCACAAACAACACAAAAAGATTTATGTCACAGTAAATACGGTTTGCGAAGAAAGAGAAACTGAAAGATTATATAGATTTTTGTCCTATTTAAATGATGTAGGTCCAGACGGTTTGATTGTACAGGATTTTTCTGTAATGCGTATGGCACAAGAGTTTTTTCCAAATCTTGAACTACACGCTTCGACTCAGATGAATGTTGCAAGTTCGAATGCTGTAAAACTTTTGCAAAATAATGGAATTAAACGTATAGTTCTTGCACGTGAACTTGGACTTGATGAAATTACAAAAATCAAAAAAGAAACAGGAGCCGAACTGGAAGTTTTCGTTCATGGTGCCCTTTGTGTCAGCGAAAGCGGACTTTGTCTTTTCTCAAGTTTTCTTGGCGGAAAATCTGCAAATCGCGGAATGTGTACACAAGCTTGCCGTCGTTTTTATAAAGCAGAAGTTCCTGGTGGTGAAAAAAGCGGCTATTATTTTTCTCCATGTGACTTGCAATTAATCGACCAGATTCCTTCGTTAATTGAAGCTGGTGTTGATTCATTTAAAATCGAAGGGCGCATGAAAAGTGCAGAATACGTTGGCAGCGTAGTTGCAGCATATAGATATGTTATTGACCATTACAAAGAAGATAAAAAAGGTGCTATTGCAACTGGAAAACGAATTCTTTCTTCTGATTTTGCCCGTTCGAAAACTACTTATTGGTACGGTTTTAATTCTTTGGATGAAGGTGTTTCAAATGCAGCTCAAAAAATCTTAAATCCAGACCAGGCAGGCGGAACTGGAATCTATCTTGGAAAGATTGCTTCAATTAAATCTCCTTCAAAAGAACTTTCTATTGCGATTCGTGAAACTCTTCCAGATGATGCTTCCATCGAACAAAAAAATTTCAAACTTGCCACTCTCAAAGGTGGTAGTTATGAACCAGACCCAGGTGACTCAATCAGAATTCACCGTCAGGATGATACAGGACGCTCAAGTCATAAAATCAAAACCGTAGAAATTGATGAAGAAAACAACAAACGATGGATTGACATTCCAGACGGTTTTAAAGTCGGTGATGAAGTTTACCTTTTGCAAATCAAAGCAGTTTCAAAGCGTTATAATCGTGTTCTTCCAAACGATATAAGCAAATTTAGAAAACAGCCAAAAGATGAAGTTTTACCAATTCTTGATTTAACTCCAGTAAAAGAAAAGGAACTGTCTTATTTTCCAGAAGGAATTTACGCTCAAGTTTCTTCAATTTCAGATATATTTGCCGTTCAGGGGTTAAATCCTGTAAGGCTTATTCTCGAATACAATTCAGAAACTTCTTACGACCTTTTGAATCATAAGACAGTACTGCCTTTTTCAAAAAAGCAGATTTTCATTTCTTTAGATCCATTTTGTTCGGCTGCTCAAGAAGACCAGTTAACCAATGAACTTGAACTTTTAATTCAAGACGGCTTCAAGAACTTTGTAGTAAACAATCTTGCTCACATCCAGATTCTCAAAAATAAAAAAGTAAATATGATAGGCGGACCTTATCTATATACTTTCAACCGCTGGGCAATTAGTTGGCTCGAAAATCAGGACATCGGAGCATTCATCATGCCATACGAAAACTCCCGCCGCAATCTCGAATCCACTTACGAACAGAATGTCCGAAGCAGAGTTCTTGTTCCAGTTTTCGCTTATCCAGCTCTTTTCAGAATGAGATTTAAACTTCCATCAACCTACGACTTCACTTTCTTTCAGGACAAAGAAGGCTCAATCTTCAAAGTAAATTCCACAAAAGACGGTTCATTCGTCATGCCAGAAGAACCATTCTCAATTCTTGACAAAATCGAACACATTTCATCATCAGGATTTAAACGCTTTTTGATTGATTTTTCAAAAACAAAAGTTTCCAAAAACCAGATAAAAGCAATTAACACCTCGATGTCAAAAGCACTTCCTTTGCCAGATGTTTCTCGTTTCAATTGGAAAGACGGATTTTACTCTCCTCAACAGATAGAAGAATACAAACTCCAGAATGAAAGAGCAAAATCAAAAAGTTCATTCTCCAAATCAAACAAAAACAACTCAAAGAAACCAAACAAACAACACAAACAAAAACGGAAATAAATACAGGCAGACTAGAATACAGTTTCTTCAACAGGAACTGGTTCTTTTTCTGCTTCTTTATAAACAACCGATTCTTTTTCCTTTTCCGCTTTTTCAGAAGAAGAATCTTGTTTATTTGCTACAGGTTTGTATTCGATGTGCTCCGCAACAACAAAAACTCTACTTTGAGATTTTCCTGAATTGTCTTTCCAAGAATCCTGTTTTAAACGACCAACAACTCTTACACCACGCCCCTTGATTGCTTTTTTCTGACAGTATTCTGCGCTCTTACCAAAACATTCTACATCAAAAAACGAAACTTCTTCAGAAGCCTGATCATTTTTATTTTTGTAAAAACGATTCACCGCAATGCATAATTTACAAACTTTAAAACCTTCAGAAGGTTCCAAAAGAACAGCATCCCTGACAACATTTCCCTCAAGGATAATTGAATTCAACTGATTCATAATCTACCTCACAAATATTTTTGATGCCGGCCAGCTATCATTAAACATAAAACCTATGTATAATAATATTTGTTTTAACTATGCAAAAAAAGGAAATGAAAATAAAAAAAAATTCAATTATTTTAAACTTTTTTTTATCTTTCACTTAACATTTGTAAGGATAAATAAAAAAAAGCCCTTTTTTGAAAAAAGGGCTAATAAAACAGATATTTTAAATTTTTAATTATGTTCTTGCAGCTCCATCTACACGCAAAACATCACCAGTAATATAAGAAGCCATATCACTTGCAAGAAAAACAAATGCATTTGCAATATCAGTTGGAGTTCCGATTCTTCCAAGTGGAATTGATTTAATAAGTGGTTCAATCATGTTTTTTGGCAAAGCACTTACCATTTCAGTTTCTGTGATTCCAGGAGCAACTGCATTCACACGAATTCCCAAAGGTGCCAATTCTCTTGAGAGTGACTGCGTAATTCCATTAACAGCATATTTTGAAGCAGGATACATAACACCCGAAGGCTGACCGTCACGGCTTACCATTGAGCTTGTGTTTAAAATAACACCTTTTGTTTCAGTAAGATAAGGGACAGCAACTTTTGAACAAACAAATACAGATTTTATATTTAAATCAGCAATTTTATCATATTCATCTTCTGAAAAATCCAAAAGCTTTGTATGAGATGAAATTCCAGCATTGTTGATTAAAACATCAATCTTACCAAATTCATTTTTTACAGAATCAAAAGCAGATTTAACTTCTACTTCAGAAGTTAATTTTGGATAAAGCCCTATTACTGAAAATCCTGAGTTTTCTTCCTTAAGTTTTGCAATAGCGACATCAACAGTTTCTTTGCGACTTCCAAAAAGTGCAACTTTAGCACCCTGGAGCAAAAACTGTCTTACAGTTTCATATCCAATTCCTCGTGTACCACCTGTAACAATGGCAACTTTTCCTTCTAATAGCATTTTTTCCTCCTTTTACAAAGTTTGCATTGCAAACAATAAACTTGAATTATAAAAAAAGCCGCACCAAAAAGTGCAGCCCTCAAAAACTAGTAATCTTTTTTTTCAGATTTACGACGTTTATTTAAAAGTTTTCTTTCCAAAGTTGTTTTTTTCTGATGAAGAAGAGCAGATGGTTTTTCGAAATATTCACGTCTTTTGAATTCGCGAATGATACCTTCTTTTTCAACCATGCGTTTAAAACGTTTGATTGCTTTTTCAAGGTT
>JALFAW010000163.1 GCA_022773305.1 Spirochaetia bacterium | reverse complement strand
TTAATTTTCCAGATGTATGCAGAGTCTTTATCACCTCCTGCAATAGAACCAGCCATATAGTTTCTTGCAGAAAAATCTACTGCAAATACACTAGCAGCCAAAACAGCAGCTGCGCTTAAAATTCCAACGATTTTTTTCATTTGAAAAAATCCTCCGTTTTATTCGGAAAAAAATGCGTGTTTTTTGGAGGGATTTGGTTATAATTTTTTGTTATATTTTGAAAGTGATTTAAATTTTTTTTAGTTATGTTATAAATTTTTGAAAATAAACAAAATTATACTTGACATTATATTAGTAAAAAGAGATAATAACTATATGAAGAAAATTGAAATTTTGGATTCTACTTTACGTGATGGTGCTCAGGGTGAGGGTGTAAGTTTTTCTGTTAAAGATAAAATTTATATATGTCAAGCTTTGGATGAACTTGGTGTTGATTTTATTGAAGCAGGAAATCCTGGTTCAAATCCTAAGGATATGGAATTCTTTACAGAAATAAAAAATATAAAACTTAATCATTCAAAACTTTGTGCGTTCGGTTCAACTAGGCGTGCTGAAATTTCTTGTCAAAATGATAAAAATCTACAAAGTTTAATTGCTGCAAACACTGACTATATTGTCATTTTTGGTAAGTCTTGGACTTTTCAAGTTACGGATGTTTTAAAAACAACTCTTGAAGAAAATTTATTAATGATTAAGGAATCTTGTGAATATTTATGTTCTTTTAATAAACACGTTTTTTATGATGCAGAGCATTTTTTTACTGCATATTTTGAAAATCCTGATTATGCATTAAAAACTTTACAAGCGGCTGTTGAAGGAGGAGCAGAGCTTCTTTGTCTTTGTGAAACAAAGGGTGGTTTTATGATTGATGATTGCCGAAAAGTTGTGCATGATGTTATTCAACGTTTTGGTAATCGTGTAAAAATCGGAATTCATACTCATAATGATTGTGGACTTGCGGTTGCAAATTCGCTGGTTGCTGTTCAAGAGGGGGCTTCCCACGTTCAGGGAGTTTTGCTTGGTTTTGGAGAAAGAACAGGAAATGCAAATCTTTCTACTATAATAGCAGACTTACAATTAAAGATGAATTATCAATGTATTCCTTTTGAAAAAATGAAAAACCTCACTTCAATTTGTAAGAGAGTTGCAGAAATAACCAATATTAGTATGAATGCTCAGATGCCTTTTGTTGGTTCTAGTGCTTTTGCACATAAGGCGGGTATGCACATTGATGCTGTTCTGAAAAATCCTATGGCATATGAACATATTTCTCCTGAAGTAATTGGAAATTCTCGAGTGTTTTTGATGAGTGAAGTTGCGGGTAGAAGTACGGTAATTGAGAAAATTCAAAAGTTTGCTCCAGAAATCAAAAAAACTGATAAAGTTGTTTCAGATATTATACAGCAGGTGAAAAATCTTGAGGCAAAAGGTTATCAATTTGAAGGTGCTGATGGAAGTTTTGAATTATTGGTCAAAAAGATTACTGGAAAGTACTCCCCATTTTTTAAACTTCATTACTATCAGACAATGGGGTCAAATCCGCGTCCTGAAGAAGGAGTTTGTTGTTGTGCTCAACTAAAAGTTGAAGTTGATGGACAGATCGAAATTACTGCAGGAGAAGGTGATGGTCCAGTTAATGCATTGGATATTGCTCTTCGCAAAGCGTTGGAGAAGTTTTATCCAGTAGTTTCGAAATTTAGACTTGAAGATTATAAAGTTCGTGTTGTTGATGGAAAATCTGCAACTGCAGCTAAAGTTCGTGTAATCATAGAAAGTTCCGATGGTGAATCTTCTTGGACAACTATTGGAGTTTCTTGTGATGTTATTGAAGCTTCATGGATTGCTCTTGTAGATTCTTTTGAATATAAATTGAGTAAGGATTTATAAAAAAGTTAAAGTATAGAATTATAAAGATTCTATTAACATTTATCTTAATCAACAAGTGTTCTAGAAAAATCTAGAGGAAAACAAAGGAAAATTGTTTGAAAAAAAAGGAAATTTGTGTTATCATTAATAGATATCTTGAAAAATAATTGATAATAGGAAAATAAAATGAATAAAAAGATTGCTTTGATTCCAGGTGATGGAATTGGTCCTGATGTTGTTTCAGAAGCTGTAAAAGTCTTAAACAAAGTTGCTGAAATCTATGGACATAGTTTTTCATATGAAAATGTAATAGCTGGTGGTTCAGCAATAGATAAATTTGGTCATCCTCTTCCTGATGAGCAGTTAAAAATCTGTCTTAATTCTGATGCTGTTCTGCTTGGAGCTGTAGGTGGTCCAAAATGGGATAATGTTGAGCCTGCTTTACGTCCTGAAAAAGGTCTTTTAGGTTTAAGAGGAGGAATGAAAGTTTTTGCAAATCTTCGTCCAGCTGTAATTTTTCCTCAACTAAAAGCAGCTTGTCCTTTGAAAGATGAAATTATAAAAGATGGTTT
>JALFAW010000160.1 GCA_022773305.1 Spirochaetia bacterium | reverse complement strand
AGACACAGGGCAAAAAGACTTTTTTTGGGGCTGCCGCGAGAGCGGCATTATAATAGTTTCTATACCCCAAAAAACGTCTAGCGCATTATTGCGCGTTTTTGACCTGTGAATCACGACCGGGAGCCAGATATTACAACTAATCATTTTATAATGCGTTTGTCCTGCATTTGATTTAAACATTGGTTTATTTTTTTTTAAATAAAGTTTATAATCATTTTAAGTTCATTATGTATAATTATTAACTTTATTTTATTGTCTGAGGATTGTTTTTTAAGGTGGTCTTTTATGGATGATTTTTGTATTGCTTCGATTTTTTCTGATAATATGGTTCTACAGAGAAATAAATGTGTCAGTTTTTTTGGTGAAGCAAAAGGTGATTTTTGCGTTCATGTTTCGATTTTTGATAAAAAAAATAATGTTTTGTCACAAAATAAATGTTTTTCACAAAATGGGAAATGGATTTGCAAACTTGAACCTTTAGAAGCACAAGATGATTGTAAAGTTATTATCAATGCAACGAATTCTGTTAATAATGCTGAAAAGAAATCCTCTTTTAATATTATTAATATAGAAGAAAGTTTTTCTAATGTAAGTATTGGTGAAGTGTGGCTTGCTGGCGGGCAGAGTAATATGGAATTTGAACTTCAAAATTGCACGGAAGGACCTGACGAAATTCAAAATCAAAAAGATGATCCAAATGTACGTTTTTATTACACAAACAAAATTGCCTGGAAAGACGAACATTTTTTTGAAGCGGAAAAAAATACCTGCTGGCAAACCTGGGAAAGCGAGGGCAAAAAAGCATGGTCGGCTGTCGGTTATTTTTTTGCAAAAAAACTTGCTTCGGATTTAGGCTGCACAGTTGGTGTAATTGGATGTAACTGGGGTGGAACTTCGGCAAGTGCATGGATGCGAAAGGAGTATCTTTCTACGGATGATGATTTACGTTCCTATTTAATTGAACAAGAAGAAGCAACTGCTGGAAAAACTATCGAGCAGCAGATAAAAGAATATGAAGATTATGAAAAAGCTTACAGTGAATGGGATAAACAATACGCAGTTCTTTGGAAAGAACAACCAGGCATTTCATGGGAACAGGCTGAAAAAATTCTTGGAAAAAATCCCTGGCCAGGTCCAAAATCATGTAAAAATCCATATCGTCCGACTGGACTTTACGATTGCATGCTTTCGCGCATAATTCCTTACACTTTGCAAGGTGTAATCTGGTATCAAGGTGAAAGCGATGATCACAAACCTCAAATGTATGCAAAACTTTTTGGAACGATGATTAAAAATTGGCGTGAAGATTTTGATAATCCTGAACTTCCATTTATTTTTGTGCAGCTTCCAGAACATCGCTACGAGCAAGATAAAGATTTTAAACATTGGTGTCTGATTCGCGAAGCTCAGTTGAAAATTCATCAAACTGTCAAAAATGCATGGATGACTTGTGCAATGGGTTTAGGACAATACAGTGATATTCATCCTCGTGCAAAAAAAGTGTTGGCGGAACGTATGGAACAAAATGCCCTTTCAAATGTTTACAAAATGCTTCCCCCTCAAAATGCACTTTCACCAGTATTAAAAGATTATTTTGCAAAAGATGGTAAAATCACATTATTCTTTGAAAATGCAGATTCTGGTTTTTTAGTTCATGAAAACTCACAGACTCTTGAGAATTACAAAAAACTTGAACAGATTCAAGGAAATGTTGTTTCTGATGATTTTACTGGTTTTGAAGTTGCCGGAATTGATGGAGTTTATTATCCTGCAAAATTTGCTTTGGGTGGCACAGATTCACAATTAAACACAATCACTTTATGCAGCAGTAAAGTTCAAAATCCTGTTTTTGCAAGATATGGCTGGTACAATTATGGTCCGTCCCCGATTTTTGGTAAAAATAAACTTCCACTTTCACCGTTTAGAACTTCTACAAAGGATGGTGCAACGGCAAATCAGCATGCAGAAATTCAGCAGATTATGACGTGCAGTTAGGAATTCATTCTGAAACGTTCATCTTTTTTGTTTTTTTTTCTATTTATTTCTCTTTTGTATTGTTTAGCACAGCCTGTTCCCGGTTCGTATTATGATTTTCTTGACGCTACAAAAGAAATGGAAGTTGGACATCCGAAAAGCAAGCTGATTATTTACCGGCCACAAAATAATGGAGAAATAAACGAAGTGCGCTGTTATCTGCGGCTTTTGGATGAAAATGAAAATGATGTGACTTTTTCTGCCTGTTCTGCAAAATATGAATGGATTGAAAATCACTATGATACAGGCTCATCTAGAAGTTTGAAACAAATATTCTCATCAGCTCAACAAAAAACCAATCTTTATGATTATAAAAAATCATATTTTTTGAGTGGTTCGATGGCTATGCATCTGACTTTAAAACCTGGAAAATATAAAATTCTTTTTTACACGCCTGTGGATAAGCAAAATAATTTTTCGTACAGCATTGAAGGTACAAGACCTTATGAATGGAAATCGAACATTTTTGAATACAACACAGAAAATCCTGCCAAAGTAATCTTTGTTACCCCAGTTGTAAATGAGAATGGCTTTTACAACGGTAATTGGCACATAGACAGTAAATCGCCAAAATATTTTAAGGACACCACAATCCCAATAGAAAAAAAATGAAGTAAAAAAAAAGATAAAAAAGGGGACACACCTTACTTATTCAAAAAAAACAATTTTAAACCAATTTCAATAGTAGAATTTCCCTAAGAAATATTGTAAAATTATGCATTATGCTGAATTACAAGGTACAAAATGGAATGCCAATTGGTTTTGGTGCTATTCTTAAGCCAAATGGTGTTAATTTTTCTATTTATAGCAAAGATGCAGAAGAAGTCAACCTTGTGCTTTTTGAATCAGAAAATGCAAAAGAACCTTCGGCTGTTATTAAACTTGATCCTGTAAAAAATAAAACAGGAAATGTCTGGCATATTTTTATAGAAGGATTAAAGCCAGGAGCACTTTATCTTTATAAAGTTGACGGACCATACAATCCTCCTCAGGGACTTCGTTTCAACAAAAACAAATATCTGTTTGACCCTTATGCCAAAGCTTTTACTTCCGGCTCTGTTTTCAAAGCATACAATAAATTGCATAAACAAGGATTTGCAAAAAATGTTGGTGGCGAAATTTTTGATTTATCAGATTTTCCAAAATGTGTTGTCATAGATGATAATTTTGATTGGGAAGGGGACAGACCTTTAAATTATCCTTTAGAAAAATCAGTCATTTATGAAACTCATGTCAAAGGTTTTACCGCTTCAAAAACATCAGGTTTAGATGAACAACTTGCTGGCACATACAAAGGTTTTTCACAAAAAATCGAATATCTGAAGAAACTCGGAATTACAGCTGTAGAGTTTTTACCTATGTTCGAGTTTGATGAAAATGAAAATGGAAACATTAATCCCAAAACCGGCGAACAACTTGTAAATTATTGGGGATATTCTACAATTGGTTTTTTTGCGCCAAAAACTTCCTATTCTTCTGATAAAACTCCAGGTGGAGCAGTGCGCGAGTTTAAACAACTTGTCAAAGAACTTCACAAAGCTGGAATAGAAGTAATTCTTGATGTTGTTTACAATCACACTGCAGAAGGAAATGAACACGGTTATACTTTTGAATTCCGCGGTCTTCAAAATGATGTTTATTATTCCCTTCCACAAAATGATAAAAATTATTACATGAATTTTAGCGGCTGCGGAAACAGTGTAAACTGTAATCACCCAGTGGCAAGTCAAATGATTTTGGACAGTCTTCGTTATTGGGTCGTAAATATGCATGTGGACGGTTTCCGTTTTGATTTAGCTTCAATACTCACAAGAATGTCAAATGGAAGTGTAATTCCTGCAGAATGGCCTTCAATTACTTCAGCTATCAATGCTGACCCTGTTCTGGCAAATACAAAAATTATTGCAGAACCTTGGGATTGTGCCGGACTTTATCAGCTTGGAGGATTTCCAGCTGGAGAAAATAGCCGCTGGAGTGAATGGAACGGTCGTTTTCGTGATGATATCCGTCGTTTTAATCGTGGTGATGAAAATGTGGCAACTGCTGCAGCAACGAGAATTGCAGGAAGTTCTGACTGTTACAATCATAGTGGCAAAAAACCAATGGCTTCTATCAATTTTATCACTGCTCACGATGGTTTTACTTTGAATGATTTAGTCAGTTACAATTATAAACATAATGATGAAAACGGCGAACAAAACCGTGACGGTTCAGACGATAACATTAGTTATAATCATGGTTTTGAAGGTGAATGCACTAATCCAAAAATCGAAAATATCAGAAAAAAAACAATCAAAAATTTCTTTGTTCATCTGATGACTGCGCAAGGCGTTCCAATGATGCTCGGTGGTGATGAAATGCGCCGAACTCAGAACGGAAACAACAATGCATATTGTCAGGATAATGAAATCAGCTGGTTTAATTGGGACTTAGCCGTAAAAAACCAGGGATTTGTTCGTTTTGCTTCTAAATTGATTGAACTTCGCAAAAATCATCCAGTTTTCAGACGAACGTCTTTTTTTACAGAAACTTCGAATGAACAGAATGTTCCAGAAATTTCCTGGTATGATCCTTTTGGAAAAGTTCCAGACTGGTCTAAAACAGGTCGTTTTTTGGCTTATAAACTTGACGGTCAAAATCAGGATAACGATTTTTATGTTGCAACAAATCTTGATTTGTACGATATGACAATCACATTACCGGCTTTAGCGGGTGAAAAAAAGTGGTACAGGGTTGCTGATACTTCTTTTGATTCCCCTGAAGATATATTAGAAATTGGACAAGAAGAACTTTTGCCAGCACAACGAAGATACGTTTTGGTTTCAGGTTCTTCAGTAGTTTTGATGAGTAAATAAGGCACTTGTACTCACCAAAAAAAATTACTATAATGTAAACTTGTTGGAAACGTTTCCAATATTCCAAAGTTCCGAAGAGGAGGAAAAATCGATGGAATTTAACAAAGAAGAGTTTAAGAAAAATTTGTCTGCCAGATTGCGCCGTCAATATGGAAAAGACATTTCTCAGGCAAACAAACACGATTTATTCGATGCAGTTTCGGCATCAGCTTTTGAATTGATTATGCCAAACTGGATGGCTACACGTGCAGAATACGAAAAAAAGCCAACAAAACAACTCTATTATTTATCAGCAGAATTTTTGATGGGACGTGCTTTGAGTAACAATCTTATTAATGCTGGAATCAAAGATGCTGTAAAAGAAGTGTTAAAAGATATGAATATCGACTACGACATGGTAGAAGATGAAGAACCAGATGCAGGACTTGGAAACGGAGGTCTTGGTCGACTTGCAGCATGTTTCCTTGATTCTCTTGCAACATTGGATTATCCAGGACACGGATACGGAATTCGCTACGAATACGGTATGTTTGAACAGAGAATTGAAGATGGATATCAGGTTGAATATCCTGATAACTGGCTTGTTCACCGCGATCCTTGGGAAATTAAACGTTCAGACCTTGCTGTAACTGTAAAATTTGGCGGAAACATTGCTTATGGAAAAACACCAGATGGAAAACCTCGTTTTTATCTTGAAAATGCAGAAGAAGTAACAGCTACACCTTATGATATGCCAATTATTGGTTACGACACAAAAACAGTAAACACATTGCGCTTGTGGCAGGCATCTTCTCCAAACGGATTTGACCTCCAGCTTTTCAACAATATGGATTATAACCGCGCTGTTGAACGACAAAATTCTGCTGAAAATATTAGCCGTGTTCTTTATCCAAATGATAACGGTCCAAGCGGAAAAGCTTTGCGCCTCAAACAGCAGTATTTCTTCAGTTCAGCTTCTTTGCAGGATTTAGTTCGTCATTATGTTTCTGATTATGGAACAGATTTTTCAAAATTTGCAAGTCTTCATGTAATTCAGTTGAATGATACTCACCCTGTAGTTGCCATTCCAGAACTTATGAGAATTCTTATGGATGATTATAACGTAGGATGGGATGAAGCCTGGGACATAGTAACACACACATTTGCTTACACAAACCACACAATCTTAGCAGAAGCATTGGAAAAATGGCCAATTCAGATTTTCCAGGGACTTTTACCACGTGTTTATCAGATTGTCGAAGAAATCAACCGACGTCTTGTAATTGAACTTCGTCAGAAATTCCCTAACGATTATTACAAGCACGAACACATGGCTATCATCCACAATAATATGGTTTATATGGCTTGGATGGCAATTCACGCTTGTTTCAGTGTAAACGGAGTTGCTGCATTACACACAGAACTTTTGAAGACAGCAGAACTCAAAGACTGGTATGCAATTTATCCAGAAAAATTCAATAACAAAACAAATGGAATTACACAACGCCGCTGGCTTTTGAACGCAAATCCTCGTCTTGCAGATTTTATCACAGCAAGAATAGGACACGGCTGGGAAAAAGATTTAACACAACTCAAAGGTCTTGAAAAATATCTTGATGATGAAGAATCTTTGAACGAATTAATCAAAATCAAGCAGGAAAACAAACAGGCACTTGCTGATTATTTGAAACATACACAAAACGAATTCCTTGATCCTGAATCAATCTATGATGTTCAAGTAAAACGTCTCCATGAATATAAACGTCAGCTTTTGAACATTTTGAACGTAATGTATCTTTACAACAGAATTGTTGAAGATCCAACATATAATCCTCCAGCAAGAACATTCATTTTTGGTGCAAAAGCAGCTTCTGGTTATCGTCGTGCAAAAATCATCATCAAATTGATTAACACTGTTGCAGAAAGAATCAACAATGACCGCCGAGTTCGCGGAAAACTTCGTGTAGTATTTGTAGAAAACTATCGCGTTTCAGTTGCAGAAAAAATCTTCCCGGCAGCTGATGTTTCAGAGCAGATTTCTACAGCCGGACTTGAAGCTTCAGGTACATCAAACATGAAATTCATGGCAAATGGTGCTTTGACACTTGGAACAATGGACGGTGCCAATATCGAAATTTTCGAAGAAGCAGGTCAGGAAAATGGATTTGTATTTGGTCTTCTCACTGAAGAAATCAAAAAAATGGAAGAAGAACATTCATACAACCCACAAGAATATCTTGACTGCAATCCAGGTCTTGCTCGCGTAGTTGAACAGCTTGTAGACGGAACTTACGATCCAACACATCAACTTTTCAAAGAATTGCATGATTCATTGATTTACGGTGTTGAAGGTCAACGTCCAGATGTTTATTACGTTCTTGCAGATTTTAATGCTTATTGCGAAGCTCGCGAAAAAATTGCCGAAGCATACAAAGACAAGAAAAACTGGGCAAAAATGGCTTTGAAGAACATTGCAAATTGTGGAAAATTCTCTTCAGACCGTACAATCGAAGATTACGTTCGCGATATCTGGCATTTGAAAAAAGTTGAAATTGAATAGAAAGAGATTTGGCTAGAGATATAGAACAATTTTTGTGATTTTTTTTAGAAATTTGGGTGGCTTTTGCTCCATTTCATTTCGCAAAAACGGGCTTTCCAGAGTTCCGCTATCGCTCCAGCCTCCTCACTTCGCTTCACTACGTTTCGCTTCGTTGTGGTGGCCGCTTCGCGCTCTTCCAATCCCTGCCACGGTTAAAACGTAAACTTTTCATTTGTACTTGATTAGACTGCTTTTCAATTTGGAAAGCAGTCTTTTGTGTTAAAATAAAGTTTAAAAAACAAGGTCTGTCCCTGTTTTGTGTGCAATAGCCACGAGTTTTTTGTAAATCATAAAGCTATTTAAAATAAGTTTTTGAAAAAAGGATGAATATGAATAAAAGGTCAACGCAAGTTTTTGCATCTTTAGGATTATTGCTTACAGCTGCAGTTTGGGGTTTTGCTTTTGTTGTTGTAAAAGACAGTCTGGATTATGTGGGTTCTGTATATATGGTAGCAATTCGCTTTTCCATCGCTGCAATTGGTCTCGCTATTATCTTCTGTAAGCGTTTGAAAAAAATAGATAAAAAACATCTTTTGATGGGTGGTGTTACGGGGCTTTTTTTATTTTTGGCTTATCTTGTGCAAACTATAGGATGTTCGTATACCACAGCTGGAAAAAATGCATTTTTAACAACGATTTATGTTATTCTCATTCCGCTTATAGGCTGGCCTTTGTATAAAAAACGTCCTCACTGGCATGTTTTTGTGGCTGCAGGTCTGTCCCTCACAGGAATTGGACTTTTAGCACTTGGCGGGGATGATATAAGTGGAATCAATATCGGTGATATTTTAACTTTACTCTGCGGATTGTTTTTTGCGCTTCACATTCTGTGGACAGAAAAATGCAATAAAGAAGGATGTGATACAATTATCATTACAATGCTACAATTTGCATTCGCTGCCTTTTTTGGCTGGATTTTAGCTCCCTTTATGGACGGAGCTTTTCCGATTGTTGCAATTCAAACACCAAAAGTCGTACTTTCCATGCTTTATCTTGGACTTTTTAGTTCAATGATTTGTTTCAGTCTTCAAAATATCGGATTAAAATATGTGCAATCATCTTTAGCGTCGCTTTTCCTAAGTTTTGAATCTGTTTTTGGTGTTCTTTTCAGCACAATTTTCCTGCATGAAACTTTAACATTAAAAATGGCGGTGGGTTGTGCATTGATTTTTTCTGCTATAGTCATTGCAGAGTGTTTAAAAAAAGAGTAATATATTGTCAAATTTTTTTTTATTTTAGAGGTTTTAATATGAAAAAAATATTTTTCGTTGCTTTGGCTTTGTTGGCATTTGCTTTCATTGGCTGTAAAAAAGAAAAAGTTGAAATCAATTCTGTTGCTGATTTGGCAGGAAAAAAAATTGGTGTTCAGACAGGAACTACAGGAGAAACTTGGGTTTCTGAAAATGTTGAAAATGTAAAACTTTCTTCTTTTAAAACAGGAATTGATGCAGCTCTTGATTTGAAAAATGGTGCTATCGATGCAGTTGTTCTTGATGAACTTCCAGCAAAAGAAATAGTTGCTCGCAATTCAGATTTGAAAATAATTCGTGATCAGACTTTTGCAGATAACAAAGAAGAATATGCTATTGCTGTAAAAAAAGGCAACACAGAACTGCTTGAATCAATAAACAAAACAATCACAGATATGAAAAACAATGGGGATTACGAAAAACTCGTTTCAGCATTTATGCCAGTAGACGGTAATATCAAAATTCCTGAGAATGAAGGAACTTCAGGTGATGAAATCGTAAAACTTGGAACAAACGCTGCTTTCCCTCCATTTGAATATGTTGATGGAAAAAATGTAGTTGGTTTTGATATTACAATGGGACAGAAAATAGCAAAAACATCAGGAAAAAAACTTGAAGTTGTTGACATGGCTTTTGACAGTCTTATTCCAGCTCTTCAGTCAGGTACAATTGATTTTATTGCAGCTGGAATGTCAGTGACAGAAGAACGCAAAAAGAATGTTGATTTTTCAGTTCCATATTTCCAGTCTGAACAAGTAATCATCGTAAGAAAATAGTTTGTTTATTTCCTAGTTTTTATAAAAAAAGAGTCGCATCTGTAAAATATTTTGCATTGTGGCTCTTTTTTGTTTTAAATAAGTTTTGTGAGAATAAAAAAGTTATCAATATAGATTTGAGCGATTATCTTGCGGAAAAATTTACATCATGAAATAAAAGATGTAATGAATAGAAGCAAAAAAACAACAGAAATTGATAGAAATGAAATCACAAAATTAAAATTTTATTTTTACAATTCTTCTATTCAATGATATAATTAAATACTTTCAAAAAAAACTAATACCGTACGTCACATTAAAAATTCACATTATTCAATCTGCTTATTTGTACGGTAAATAGACTTTTATATAGATAAGGTTTTCGACCAAATTTTTTGCGAGGTATATATGACAAAACAAAAGAACCAAAAAGAACGTACAGAAACATTACTTGTAAAATATGGACTTCCGTCTTTTTTGGCTATTATTGCCTGTATTACAGTTTTTTCTATAATTAATGTCAATATTACAAAATCTCCAATTCAATCAATTTACGATGAATCTGTAGAAAACTTTCTTTCCCTTTCTATTGATAACGCTGAAAGTTGGATAGAAAATCAGGTAGAAGTTTTGAATGTTTTTCAGCGTGCAGTAGTAAATCCTTTAGATAACCGTGAAAATATAAAAGACCGAATCAAATCTAAAACAAAACCAAGCGGTTTTGAATATGTTATGATTTTCTGGGATGATGCTACAGGTGCAAAAGATGGAGGACCTGAAACTTACAATACAAAAGGTGTTTCTTCCACAGTTGGAATTTTGCAAAAAGAATACTGGAAACAGCACAAAAATAATGATGTTTCAGTTTGGCTTGAATCACCTCGTGAATCAAATCTTGGCGGATATACAATGCCACTTTTTGTAAAATCAACATTTACAGATGACCAAACAGGTGAACTTGTAAATGGAGGTATGGTTGGTTTTTTACAACTTGCTCCAATCAACGATTTGGCGACAACTTTTTTCCAAACAGGAAATATTTCAGTCTACGATGATACTTTGTCTTTACGTGCTGGGATTGATATTTTAAATTCAGAAGAGAAAGATAATTATTTAATCAAAACAAAAAGTTGTAAAATGGAAAACAAAGTTTGGACAGTTGTAGCAAGTATTGAAAAAGAAGAAATTGGAATAATCACAGATAATATGCGTCGTTCTCTCATTACAGGCGGATTAATCATCACTGTGATTTTGCTTTTCATGGTTTTGATTGTAATCAAACTCATCATTGGTAAATTCGATTCTATCAAAAAGAATATCGATAATCTGAACACAGGAGATAAAGACCTCACAAAACGATTACAAATAAATCACAACAATGAAATTTCTCAGATAAAAAAATCTGTAAACCTTTTTGTTGATACTATTCACACTACTGTCAAACAGATTGGTGATGCAAATTCTCATCTAAAAACAGCTTTTAACAATGTTAAAATTAGTTTGAATGAATCAAAAATGCAAATTAACAATATTTCTTCTGAGATTTCAAATGCAACACAAACTCTTGATGCAGAAGATAAATGTGTTCTTGATACAAGTTCAGCAGTTACACAAATTTCACAAAATATCAAAGGATTAAATGAACTTATTGATTCTCAAGTAAATGCCATTACTGAAGCTAGTTCTGGAATTGAACAAATGATTGGAAATATCCGTTCGATTTCTGCCTCTGTTGAAAAAATGGCTGAAGAATTCTCTGAATTGAATACTGCAACAAATGACGGTATCGAGAAAAATAAAATCGTAAATGAACTGCTTTCACTTGTGCTTTCACAAAGTAAATCTTTACAGGATACAAATAAAATTATCTCAACAATTTCATCTCAGACAAATCTTCTTTCCATGAATGCGATGATTGAATCTGCCCATGCTGGAGAAGCAGGAAAAGGATTCGCAGTTGTTGCAGAGGAAATTCGAAAACTTGCAGATACTAGTGCTGCTCAATCAAAGAGTATCGGCGAAAATCTTCAGAAGATTGCAGATAACATCAATAAAGTTGTTGAAAGTGCAAATGCCAGCAAACTTTCTTTTGAACTCGTTTCGAACAAAACAGAAAATACTTCGCAACTTGTTGAATCAATTAAACTTGCTGCTGAAGAACAGGCTGAAGGTTCAAAGCAACTTCTTGATGTGCTTTCATTGATGAACAATATTTCAACAAATGTTCAAAGCTCAAGTAAACAAATTGAAGGAAAAACTAAGGAAATTCTTACTTCTATTGAAAGTTTACGCAATTCATCTGCAAATATGTCAAATAATTTCCATAAAATAGTCAGCACAACTGAAGCAACAAAAGAAACAACTAATAATCTTCAATATTGTGCAGACGAAATGTCAGAAGCAGTTGATAATATATCAAACAGAATAGAAGAATTTAAAGTTTAATTCTGAATTTTATTATGTGGAATTTTTGAAATTCCAATTTGAGCCAATTTTTTATATGCCGAAGGATATGCAGTCGGTGCTGAATCATAAAGTTCAAGCAACTGAGAAAACTCTGTATATGCTAAGGCATATTTTTTTTGTTTTAAATATACATTTCCAAGTTCATATTTTGCTTCTACTAAAACTTGAGGATTTGTGGAAAATCTTTCTAACGCTGTTTTATAACAGAATTCAGCTGATTGATAATCAGCACTGGTTACGGCATTTTGCCCCATCTGAATGATTTGAGAAGAAGTTTTTTCCATTGGAATCTCTGTAATAGTTTTGCAGGAAAAAAATAATGTAGAAATCATAAAAAGCGATAACAAAATCAATAATTTTTTCATAAGTAAAGTTTACCTCAAATATAAAAAAAAATCTATTCACATTTTTACTAAAATTCATTATGATAAAAATTGTGAAAAGTAAATTCTTCTTAGTGTGTTTGTTTTTTTTCTTTTTGTTTCAAAGTTGTACTTCTACAGATATTGAAAAGAAAAATAATGATTTACAGGGTAATTCATCATCACAGAATAAAAAATCAAATAAACATTCCAAAACTGATTATATAGAAGAAAATGCACAAAACTCAAAAAAGTTACGTTTCATTGATTGGAAATATAAAGGTTTTGGTCTAGAGTTACCGAGTTGGATTGATTTTGTTTTTGATGATGATTTAACAAAACTTCGCCAAAATTATGATGAATTCACAGACGAAACACAATTCATTGTAATTAAAGATTTTGGGATGAATTCTGACCAAGCAGAGAATTCTGCAAAAATAAAATATGAAGAGTTGAAAAGTAGCAATGCAGAGTTTGAAAAAACATATATACTTTTTGATCATTTTTGGGTAAAACTGAATTTTGAAAATCAATCAAATAAAGAAACTTTTTCTGATTTTATCGCTCGACCTTATGTTTCTTTATATTTGTTTTACAGTTTGAAAAATGAATAAGACTAAATTTTCAGTTTATAACTTTAGAAATGATAGTTTGAAAGTTTAAAACGTCAACAAGAATGATTGAAATGGAGCAATAATGAATTTAATAATAGGTTCAATTTCGAGTATTTGATTTACAAACCGTGGCAAGGATTGTAAGGGCTGGCGAAGCCAGTTCCGAAGCGGAGCGAAGGAATGAAGCGATAGCGGAACCCTGAAAAGCCTGTTTTTTGCGAAGCAAAAAGCCA
>JALFAW010000186.1 GCA_022773305.1 Spirochaetia bacterium | reverse complement strand
CTTTTTGCTTCGCAAAAAACAGGCTATCCGGGGTTCCGCTATCGCTCCAGCCGCTTCCCTCGCTTCGCTCAGTCCAGTGGCCACCTTTGGTGCCCCTACTATCCTTGCCACGGTTTGTAAATCAAATACTCGAAATTGAACCTAAAAATTTTCAGAAATGTAGAAACACAGTAAATTATCGTAAGAAAAACTTCCTCGCGGCATAAAAGTCCAACTACAACCTATTGCAGGAAGCCATTTATGCACACTGTCATAAGCAAAATCATATTCACATAAAAATTTAAATCCATTTCCCCACGAACTTGCAGTATTTCTTTTTGGATAAGAATCTGCTCGGTAGAAATTTGCTCTAAATCCCAATGCGTACGCAACACCAAGATTTAAACCTCCAAGGTTTGGATAAAATCTAAATCCGACAGGAAAACAAAGATGTAAAAAATTCTTATATTCATCGTTTTTCCAGGCAAAATCTGTGAACAGCTCAATTCCTGCAAAAAATCTGGCTTGATTAATCACATTGAAATTTATATTCGCAAAACTATCCAGGACAATTTTGTTTTGAGTTGAAATGCTATCAAATTCCTGGAATTCTTCCTCCATTTTGCCATAAAACGGAATTCCAGAGCCAAGTCCTACTGTGAAACTTACAGGTTTTTCTTTAGCAAAAAAAGAAAATTGAAATATCGTATAAACCAAACAAACAAAGAAAAATTTTTTCATAATTTGTTTCCAGCTTTATTTCTTAAATATAGAAAGAAGTTTTGCAATCACGTTTGAACCACCAGCAAAAGTTCCAAGTGCACTTCCGAGTGTTGACAGAATAAAAACAAGGAGAACTCTTAGAATTCTGTTCTTGTAAAATGTTTTTATAGAACCAACATCATCCTGCAAAGATTCCATATCAGAAACTTTTGGTTTACAGACAAGAGCCTGCACAATCGCAGTGCAAAAACCTATTCCAATGAAAGGACAAAGTGATGTAAATGGAGCTGCCACAAAAGCAACAAGAATTGTAATCGGGTGAGCCAGTGCAATAATTGAAAGTAAAGCTGCTGGAATTGCATTCCACAAAAACCAGGTTGTCAGAAGTTGTGCACCAGCTTTTCTTCCACCATACACAAAGCCAGCCGCAATCAATCCGATAATCAAAGCAGGAATAATCCATGCTGCAATTTTTGACAACACGCTTTTTGGTGGAATTGCTGAAATCTCATCTACATCTGATGTTTTTTCTCCAGCTGCCAGTTTTTGAAGATGCTTTTCAACTCCAGGAAGATGTCCTGCTCCTAAAACTGCAACTATATTTTCACCTTTTGCATCCCAAATCTTTGAGGCAAGATACTCATCACGTTCGTCAATAAGCACTTTTTTGATGACAGGCATTTCTTTTGCAAGTTCTTCCATCATCGAATCCATTTCACTGCTATTTTTTAGATTTTCTATTTCAGATGGATCTACTTCTTCTTTTGAAAACGCACTCGAAATCAAAAGCGCAAAAAGTTTACATTTTCCCCAAAATGAGTTTTTTGCCCATGCACGTTTGAGAGTAATCTGAATTGGGCGGTCAACCATTACAGAAGATATGTTCATCTGGTTTGCAGTGTTAATAGCTGCAAGCATTTCATCTCCAGGTTTGACACCAACATTCAAGCCCATTCTTCTTTGAAACGAAGATAAAATCAAATTTGCCAAAAGCAAAAATCCTTCGTGACGTTTAAGCACTTTTATAATGTCAAGTTGACTGTATCGCTCAGCATTTTGAATAGAATCTGCACGTTTTTCATCCAATTCTATTGCAACGCAATCTGGACTTAATGTTTTTATAGTTTGTGTTACTTCTTCAATACTTTCTTTTGAAACATGCGCCGTTCCAATCAAAGTGATTTTTCTTCCATTTAATTCTAAAACTTTTTGAGTCTGACTCATTCTTGAATACCCCATTCCGCAAGTCTATATTCAAAAAACATCGGAGCCTGCATACTAGTTACGCGTGCATAATATTCTTTTGAAAGTTCAGATGCTTTTTTGATTTCGCAGTATAAACCCATATAAAATAGCATTTTTCCTTTTTTGTTGCTATTAGTTTCTTTATCAATTTTTTGTTTTAGTGTAGTTTCTGCATTTTTACTGTAATTATCAAGAAAAAATCTAACAAGTTCATATTCAACAGTTGCCCTGTCCATTTTTTTTAATTGGGTCTGTAAAACAGTTTTTGAACCGTTTGTATTTCCAAGTTTTAGATAACAAGCCGAAATCATCAAAGCATAAGACCAATGGGCATTGTATTCATAAGCTTTTGTAAACATTTTAATTGCTTCTTCATAGTTTTTTGCGTGATATTCCAGCACAGCAGCTGATTCATAAGCGTAATAATATTTTGGATTAGTTTCAATAACTTTGTGATAATTTTCCAACGCTTTATCAAACTGCCCTAAATCGTCAAAACTTCCTGCAAGATAAGCATAAGCCAAAAAGTAAGATGGATCTAATTGAGTTGCGTGAATCCAAGCTTTTTCTGCTTCTTCAAATTTTCCCTGATATCGCAAAGCTTTTCCATAATCCATCCAGTAGTCATAATTTGAAGAATCATTGTCTATGGCCTGTTTGAAAAATTTAGAAGCTCTTAAATAATTTTCTTCGTCGTAAGCAATTTTTCCCATATAAGCGAGTGCAGAAGCATTATTTGGATTTTTATCCAGAATTTTTTCCAGATAAGTTTGGGCAGTTTTCAAATCATCAGTATAAAAACACATTTGTGCATATCCAAACATTGCATCTTCATTTTCTGGATTTCCTTTCAAAGCTTTTCTGTAACTATCTTTTGCCATCTTATATTTTTTTGCAAGAACATATTCTTCTGCTTTTTGAATATTAACAGTAGGATTATATGGATCTACAGCAAGAATTTTATTTGCATTTTCGTTAAATGCATTTTTATCTCCCATAGCATGCTTAGAAAGCGTAACCAGTTCAAGTGCATCAATATTATCAGGTTCAATTTGAAGAATGTCTTGTGCAATTTCTATAGCTTTTTCATACTGGCAATCAGAATAATAAAGTGCACCTAAAATAAATTTCAATTCCAAATCATCCTTCAGTTCTTCAGGCAGATTATTAAAATGATTGATTGCAGCTTTTATATCACCATTATCCAAAAATTCTCTGAGTTGTTTTGCAAATTTTACATTTGCAGGATCTTCGGGCTGTTTTACGATTTCTTTTTTTTCAGTTTTTTGTTCCTGCTGCTGGATTTGTGGCGAAACAATCTGTGTTTCTGTTTGTTCTTTTTGACTTTCCACTTTATTTGAAGCACAACTAAAAATCACAAAAGTGATACAAAGTAAAATAAACGGAATAATAATTTTTTTAATCATTTTAAATTCCTTATAAAGTTTTTAAATTTTTCCAAATATTTTATCATAACAGGCAATCCGAAAAACTGAAGTTTTCTGTCTCCTATTATTGAAAATATACCATTAATAAGTTAAAATGACAAAACAATGAACATACGAATTATTAGAAAGGCAATTAGTCTGCTGATTGTTGATGTCATTATAATAATCGGCATTTTTATTTTACAATTTAGAACAGATTCAAGCATTATTGAAAAAATCGGAAATTTGCAGCTCACTTTTTCTCAAACAGAAGATGCTGAAAAAGGAATGATTCTGCAAAATAAATTCCGCCTTACATACAACGGCATAAATTTCTATTTTGACAATCAAAACCCTGTAACTGTTGTAAAATCTGATGAAACAAAATCATCTTTAACGCTCGAAAGCTGGCAGAAAGATGATGACCTTTCATATACATTAAACTTTAGTGATGATGTAAAAATTACATTTAACCTCGATTCTACAGAAGAAAATGCTTCTCTTTTTATAAACACAGTTCTTCCTTCTCAAATCCATAGCATTTTTCTTCCATATAACTATTCTTCGAACATAAAAATTGAACAGCAGGAAAATCACAGTCTTGTTTTGAACAACAAAAAAGATTCTTGGCAACTCGCAGCGGAATCTGTTGATTCAGGACTATTTGCACTCAGCAATCAAAAATCACAAGGCTTATATTCGCTTTATCAAGAAGAAACTAAATTTACATTTGACATTCTTAAGGATTCTCCGCTTGCAGATTTATCTTTGTTCCAAAAAAATATAGCTGCTTTAAAAACAAATCTTATATCATCATACAAATCAAATACCAATAATGCAAATATTTCTGAACAGGTGATTGTTTCATATATTGCAGCTCAGGCAGAAAAAGGAAATTACTCAGTTGCCATCGAAGAAATTCCTTCTAGCCTGAAAAAAAGTTCACAAAGAACATATCTTTCAGCTCCATATTTTAATACTTTGAGCGATATGAATGAGCTTCTTGAAAAAACAATTTCGGACTATGAAGCAAAAATTTCTGCAAATACAAATGCTGAATCTTTGGATATCTTTACAATTCACAATATTTCAAATTACATGGCAATTCATTCAAATCCAAAGGATGTAAAATCTCTGCTAGAAAACACTTCTTCAAAAGATTTGACAAACGCTTCTATTTCGCAAGTGTCTGGAATTTTGCAGGTTTATGTTAACCTTGTAGATTTGATTCCGTCTTATGCAAAATTACTTGAACCGATTTTACCTTCATGTATCGAAAAAATTACACAAGCATGTTCTTATGATAATGAAAAACTTTCTATTTCAGAAAATGGAACCTTCCTTTCTGTTATGCAAGCTGTTGAAATCGGTTTTACAGTTATGCGTTACGGAATTCAGATAAACGATAATTCGCTGCAAAATGCAGGTTATGTTCTTGTGAACTCATATCTCTCTGAAAATTCTTCTTTTGATTTACGAACACTTGCAAATCTTTACCCGATTATAGCTTACGACAATTGGTACTATCCTCATCTTCAAATTATAAACAAAGATTTTGATGATTTTATGTGGGCATGGACTTGTGCAAGAACAATTTCTTACGAAAAAGAATCTGATAATACTTTGAATTTGACAATAGATTTCCCTGAAGGTTACACACATTATGTTATCTTAAAAGGACTTCCTCACTTTTATACAATTTATATTTATGATATGGCATTTAGAACAGATCCAAGATTTGAAACTTATAATTCATCTGGATATGTTTATAAACAGCAATCAGAAACACTTCTTTTGAAATCTCGACATAAAACTAGAAAAGAAAATATTAGATTTGATTTTAATGAACTTGAAAATAAAAATACTTCTGAAAAAAAGAAAGAAAAATTAAATGAAACAAAAACAGTAAAAACTTCAAGTGAAATTTCGTCAATTGAATCTTCACAAAACACGAAAAGTGCAGAAACAGAACAAAATAACAGTTTAAATAATCAGGAAACAAGTGTAGATAATGAAAATACGAAATCTGAAAATTAGAGAATTAAATTAATAAACTATTTTCAGGTTTACGAGTATTAAGACATAGGAGATTTTTTAAATGAAAGTGTCCGAAAAAAAAGCTAAAGAGAATAACAGAGATTACGCACTTAGAATTCTTAAAGAGAATATTATAAATTTAGAATTAAAACCTGGAAGTATGATAAGCGAACAGGATATTGCAAATGAATTGAATCTTTCGAGAACTCCAGTTCACGAAGCTTTGCAGGAATTGTCAACGACAAAGATTATTCAGATTTTACCACAACGTGGAAGTTATGTCAGTTTGATAGACCTTTCTCTTGTTGATGAAGCAATTTTCATGCGTTCAACAATTGAAGTTGCCGTAGCTGAACTTGCTTGCGACAAAGCTTCGGAACAGGATTTGATAAGTATGGAAGAAAATCTTAATCTTCAGAAATTCTTTCTTGAAAAACAAAATATTGACAAACTTTTTAATTTAGATGATTCATTTCACAAAAACTTGTATAATATTACAAATAAATTGCAGTGTTATCAGATGATAAAAACTATGAATATTCACCTTGACAGAATCAGGGAACTCCATTTGCAGTCTACTAATCCAGCTTCTGTAGTTGATGAACATAAACAAATTTTCTTGGCTTTGAAAAATAAAGATAAAAGTGGAGTGAAAATACTTTTGAATGATCATTTAACGAAACTTTATTCTCAGGAAAATGAAATAAAGAAAAAGTTTTCAAATTATTTTGAATAAATTTAAAAAAAATAAGTTTTACTTATTGACACAAAATGTAATTTAATATATTATTAAATACATCGAGCGGGCATAGCGAAGCTGGTTATCGCGCTGGCCTGTCACGCCGGAGATCGCGGGTTCGAGCCCCGCTGCTCGCGAGAAGCTTTCTGATTTATTCAGAAAGCTTTTTTTTTCGGGTATTAGCGCAGCTGGTAGCGCGCGACGTTCGGGACGTTGAGGTCGGCGGTTCGAATCCGCCATACCCGAAATTATTTTATTATTCAGAATCTTTTTGCAGAAAATCAAGTTTTGCAAGACGGTTTTTATCAGGCTTGATGCACAAGTTTTTTTCCTGAGTTGGAATGACAAGTCCTTTTGGTCCGTTTTTTGCTCGTCGCAGATATTTTACATGAGTGTAATACAAGTCGGTAGTTCCCGCATTTCTGGCTTTAGAATAATAAACAGCAAGATTTCCTGCATCCAAAAGAATTTCCAAAGGAACCGTTTTTCCTTTTTGAGCTTTTACAAAAACGTATCCGCCTGGAAAATCCCTTACATGCATCCACAAATCTTCACCTCGAACATGATGGCGCAAAAGTTCATCATTTTCATTTGCATCCCGTCCAACGTAAATAGTCCATCCATTATCATAATATTCAAGACCGGAATGATTTTTTTTGATTTTTTGTTTTGGAGTTGTATCTTTGCGTAAAAGTTGCTCAATTTTTACAGGATTCTTTTCATTTTTGATTTCTTCATATTGTTTATTCAGTTTTTCAATCTGAATTCTTGCAATCTCAATGTCGTGATCAATTTCCTGTGCCCCAGAAAGTGATTTTTTGTAATTTTTATAATAATCAGCAGCATTTTCTTGAGCAGTTTTTTTTGGATTTATGACAATCGAAACTTTTTTACCAGTTTCATAATCATCACATTCAAGAAAATTTGAATTTGGAGAAATTTGGTGACCAAAAGCTAAAATTAAGTCACCAAAATGTTTAAGTTCAGCTGCATTTTTGAAGCTCTCTTTTTTGGAAAGCAGATTATTCAAGGCACTTTCTTTTTTTGAAAGATTTGTGTTATACCATTTTTCAGCTTTTTCTAAAAGTGATTCACGCGATAAAGTTAGGGCAAATTCACTGTACCAAAAATCAACAAATTCATTGAAACTTTTTGGTTTGGAATCAGGATTGTTCGAATTTAACAATTGTTCATTCCACTTGCGCACAGGAAAACGAATGTCTGCATTTTCATATTTTTCCTGAATAACAGCAGGTGGAATAAAAGTTTCGTCTTTAACTTCGTAACGTTCTGGGCGGCGGAACATTGTGTCCAAAACTAAATCATTTTCATCACAAAGAATGACATTTGCAGCATTGTTCCATAATCTGATGTACAAATTAAACTGTTCATCCTGATTGTGTGAAAGTTCCATTTTGAGAACGCGTTCCAGTCCAATCTGATAAAATCTGTTGATTCTGCAACCCTTTATTCGTGAACGCAAAAACTCCATAAAACGAAGCGGTTTGCTGTTTTTGGTGATTTTGCGCCTTGTTTCATTGATACGAACCGAATTTTGTGCAGTGCAAATCAATACAGTTTTGGCAGAGCCTTCTTTGTAAGTATATAAAGCCAACGTGTCAAAACCAGGCTGGATTATATCCTGAATGAAAGCTCCGTCCAAAGATAATTCTTCAATTATTAAATTAATTTCGTTACAATTTAAAGACATATTAAAAAATATTACTCGCCGTCAGCCTCTGACATAATGGCTTCAAGAATTTCTGGGAAAAACCAGGTTTGATTTCTTCTATTATAATAGCCAAAATGTTCAGCGTAATTCGTTGTATTCGAAACGTCCCACTGACCATTATCCCAAAGACAACTTGTCATTCCATATTTCCTTGAGTATTTGATGAAAAACTTAAACCATTCAACACGGTCATTCAAGTTATCTTTGTTTGTTGCACCATATTCACCAATGATTACAGGATAACCTTGTTTGATAAACTTTTCGTTCAGGTTTTTGAAAGTTAAGGCAAGCTCTGAACTCATTTTTTTTGTGAATTCTTTTACTCCAGGAGATTCTCCAGCAAAGTTGTATGGAGTGTACATGTGAACAGAAAGAATAAGTCTACCAGGTTCATAATCTTTTGGCATTTTGAAAGTGCTGTTCATAGCACAACCTGGGTCTGCTCTTAGTCCCGGAATAGAAACAAAACGTTTTTTGTTGTTCCCGCCAGAATTTCTGATTGTATCCAAAGCAATTTGATTCAAATCATTTAATACAACAGCAGATTCAACACATTCAGGAGAGCTGCCATCGAACCACCATTCATATTTTGTGCCTTTTAATCTTGGTTCATTCATTACTTCGAAAATAAGATGTTCATCATATCCATTATTGAATGCAAGACATATTTGTGACCAAACATTTACTAAAAATCTTGAAGATTCTTCAAAATTCACTTTGTTTGGATAAAATCCCTTTCCACGAGGCATTTGTGATGAATCTTTCCAGTCATCATGATGAATATTCAAAATGACGTAAAGTCCATCTTCTATAGCCCAATCAACAACTTCTTTAACACGAGACATCCACGCTGGATCAATCGTATAATTATCATCGATAATATGGTTTGACCAGGAAACAGGAATGCGCACAGTTTTAAAACCAGCTTCTGCAAGTTTATCAAACATTACCTTTCTTGTTTTAGGCTGAGCCCAGCTTGTTTCAGAATCAAGCGAACGACTCGCAGTTGCTTCAAGTGTGTTTCCAAGATTCCAGCCTGTTTTCATGTCTTTGACAGTGTCAATTGCAGAAGTAGCTTTAAATTCTTTTGAACCAGAATCTTTTACAGCTTTTTCTTCATTGAAAACACTTTTTTCCACAGGAATGTTCCATATTTCTTTCTGATTTGAACTACAACTAGCAGAAAAAATGATTGCAAGTGTAATTCCTAATAAAATTTTAATTTTTTTCATTTGGGTACTCCTAAAAAAAATCATCCAAACAAATATTTGGAACTAGTAATAATACTATACTGTTTTGATTAAGATTGCAATTAAAAAACAGTATTGAAAAAAAACAAATTATTATTTATAATATTAGAACTGAAAATAACAATATTTTTTCAATTATTTTCAGAGTTTAGAAGGATAGCATCTTGTAAAACATTAAAAAACACATCTAACTGAATTTGAAAAACTAAATACAAAAAAAGAGTAAGTTTATGAGTTTCATGAAGAAGTTATTAATCTTGGTAAGTATATGGATTGTCATAAGCTTACTAACAATAATTATATTACTGGGGGGGGGTACTAATTAATCATGAAAAAAGTGTTATTTTCATTATTTTTATTTACTATCTTTCTATTTTCTGTTTTTGGAGAGAATTCACAAAGCGAAAAAAAATCAAACGACAACTTAGGATTCTCTGCCCAGCTTGCGATATCAAATAGTGACTACATGGTAACTGTTGGAGATTTTTATCGTCTTACTTATTCCATTTCAGGTAATATGATAAGTTATGAAATATTGGTCGATTCTACTTATGACATACGTATTGGAAATCTTGGTGTAATCAAGGCAAAAGGAAAATCATATATATCATTAAAAAAAGAAGTTGAAGAACTTGTTCTCAGAAATTTTCCAATGAGTGGAGTTCAGTTTGTTTTAGTTTCACCAGCTGTTTTTACTGTAAAAATAACAGGTGAAGTTAATTCTGCAAAAGAAAAAAAAGTGTGGGGACTGACAAGAGTTTCAGAAGCAATTAGTAATTCGTTAACAGAGTATTCATCAACAAGAAATATAAAAATAAAAGCCGAAAACGGTAAAGTAAAAGTTATAGATTTATTCAAAGCAAGAAGAGATGGGGATTTATCAAATGATCCATATGTAAGACCTGGAGATGAAATCATCGTACAGCGCATGGAAAGAAAAGTAAGCATAAGTGGCGAGGTAGAACGACCTGGAACTTATGAATTATTACCAGGCGAAAACTTAAAGGAATTAGTAGAAAAGTACGGTAACGGACTTACAGAGTTTGCGAACACAGAAAAGATAGGGTTAGTAAGACATATAGGAAGTGAAACGAAATCTGGAGACAAGATATATATAGATGAGAGTGCTATAACACAGAACTATAAATTGAATAATGGAGACAGTGTAGAGGTAACAAGTTTAAAGACATTGATGCCGACGATTATAGTAGAGGGAATAATAGCGAATCCAAAGGCAGGAGAAGACAGTGCTGAAACAGCACAAAAAAATTCTGTAACACCGCTTGATACAAGTTATAAGACATACGTAAGATTTTATACTGGAGAAAACTATGCAACGCTTATAAGAAGGATAAGTAGCATGTTTAATTCGTATTCGGATTTGAAGAATGCGTATATAGAAAGGAACGGAGAAAGAATTTCGCTAGATATAGAACATATATTGTATGATGCTGAGTTGATGAGTGACAAGACAGTAATGGCAAATGATAGGCTTGTAATACCGTATCAGCAGCACTTGCAGAAAGTATTGATAACAGGTGAAGTAAATAAAGTAGTAGAAGAGAATGCATGGCCGCTTAGAAGATTGTCTGCGATAATAGGAGACAATTTGACCCCATATTCATCGACAAGGAATGTAATAGTAAGGACAGTAGAAGGAACAGAAAGTGTATATGATTTGTTTGAAGCGTCAAGAAATGGAGATTTAGCACAGAATCCATATATCAGGTCAGGTGAAACAATCATCGTACAGCGCATGGAAAGAAAAGTAAGCATAAGTGGCGAGGTAGAACGACCTGGAACTTATGAATTATTACCAGGCGAAAACTTAAAGGAATTAGTAGAAAAGTACGGTAACGGACTTACAGAGTTTGCTGATTTATCACGAATTGAGATTTTTCGTGTAAAAAGTGAAAATTCTGTTTCTGGTCAAATGATGTATTTGAATGCACAAGATTTGGAAGATGAAGTTTTAACTACTTTTGATGTACAATGTTATGATAGTGTAACAGTTATGTCATTTAAAAACTTAAAACCTGTTGTGTTTATTGAAGGTGCGGTTTTAAGTGATACAAATAAATCTGGAACAGAATTGCTTTCGTCAAATAAATTATCAATAAATTTTGAAATTGATACGAATTATGCATTTTTTGTAAGAAGTAATAGAAAAATATTTTCATCAGTTTCAGATTTGAAAAATGCCTATATAAAACGAGGTCACGATATTATCCCTATTGATTTGGAAAAAATTCTGTATGATAAATCTTATTATAGTGAATTAATTGTAGAAAATGGAGATACTTTATTAGTTCCGTTTAGACAATTCTTTGTAACTGTCAGTGGAGCAGTTAATAATCCTGGTCGATATCCATATATTCCTGACAGAACTTATGAATATTATGTTGGTTTAGCAGGTGGTTTTATAAAATCTCAGAATTCTGGTGATGCAGTAAGACTAACTGATGTCAATGGAAAGCATTTCAGCAAAAAAACTGTAGTTCCGCCAGAAGCAATGATTGAAGCAAAAACAAATTCTTTCTTATATTATTTTAATCAGGTTGGTGGAGTTGTAACTACTCTGGTTAGTATTGTTTTGAGTTCATTAACTCTTTTAGTAACATTGGGGGTATTTTAGAAAGTATTTTATCCATTCTTGTTTATGTTGGAAAATAATTCAAAATTACAATTTATTTATATTTTTTTACATTGATTTTTTTTTGATTTCAGTTGATAATAAAGTATAGGGAAAAGTTCTTATTTAAATGCTAAGGTTTGCCTTTTTTTCCAAGAAATATTAATTTTGATTTAAAATGGCAATTTTACGATTTAATTTTCATAGGATTAAAAAAAATGAAACTGAATTCAAAATTTTCAATGATTGTTGCTCTGACTGTTTTACAGGTAGCTTTTCTGACTATTATTTCATTTTCTGGTTTGAATAAAATGATTCAAATGCGAGAGTATCAAGTGAAACAGGCAAAAGTTTCATCTGATTTGAATGAAATTATTACTTATCTTGATGATATGGATTATAGACAATTTCCTACAAGATCTTCAGAACGGGATTGGAACAGTAAAGTAGCCAACCTTGATGAAAATTTTGATTTTCTTATGTCGGCTTCTATTACTGAAAAATTTCCTGCTGAATTAAAAGAAAATGTTGAATCATTGGGAACTTTGTGGTCATTATTAAAAGATCGTTTTGAACCTTTAGCTGATATTTTTGCACAGATGGCGGCAATTTCGCTTTCAGTTTCTGAAGAAAGTGGTATAAATTCAAACGGAATTCGTGAATCATTTAAAGCGTCTCCTGATAATGAAAATTATTCTAAACTTTATGATTTAGTGGAAGAGGCTCACAAACAGGTTGAAGGAATAAATCGTTCAAGAAATTCATTATTGAAAGTAAATACTCAATCTTCTTATCAAATGCAAACTTTATTTGATAAAGAATACAAAAAGGTGACTTTTCTTTCTATTTTCCTTGCAGTTGCTTCATGTGTCCTTCTTGCTGTTTTAATCTTGATTGTAACTACAAGAGAAGCAAAACGTATTATTACAATCAAAGATGCAACTTCAACTTTGTCAAAAAAAGATTTTTCTGTGGAATTGAAACCTGCGGGAAGTTCGGAAGTTTATTCGTTGATGTCAAATTTAAACGAAATGATTTCTCAGATAAATGATTTTTTTGTAATCGTAAAAACTACTGCATCAAAGGCAATTTCTTCTGGATATCAGATTAATGACTCTGCTAATAGTACGGCTGCTGCTACAAGTCAGATTGATGAACGACTAGATACAATTTACAAAGAATTTGAAACAATTAACACAGTCGTAACAAAAGCAATGGATGCTATAAAAGAAATGAATAATCATATTTCAATTCTTGTAAACAACAGTCAAACTCAAACTGCGGCATTAGGTGAAAGTAATACAGCTGTTAATGAGATAGTTGAAACTTTGGAACACATAAATGATATGTCACGAATGCGAACCCAAAGTGCAATGGAAATGAATGATTTTGTAAAAGATGGAGATCAAAAAATTTCAGCTACAAAAAATCTTTTGAATGACATTAATAACAAGCTTGATGAAGTAAAAAATGTCGTTACAATAATCAATTCTGTTGCAAATAAAACAAATCTTCTTGCTATGAATGCAGCAATTGAATCTGCGCATGCTGGTGAAGCTGGAAAAGGATTTGGAGTAGTTGCTGCTGAAATACGTTCTCTTGCTGAAGCAACACAGTCAAACTCAGTGCGTATTTCTGAAGTTGTACAAAATATTGTAAATGCTGTTTCGCTTGCTAATGATGCTAGTAAGGATGCTTCAGATGCGTTTTTCAAGGTAAGCGATCAATCTGGTAAAATTATAGATTCTTTGCAACAGATTACTTCTGAAATAGGTCATATTGATGATAAAATGCACAATATTAAAGATAAGACACAAGAAACTGCTGAGGCTGCTGATAAAATAAATTCATATTGTACAGAAATATCTCAACAGCAGGATATAGTTTCAAACGAAGTTTCTATTATGAATGACTTGTTCGTTCAGACAACAGTTTCTATAAAACAAATGAAAAAAGGAACTAATGATATTGTTTCTCGCATGAAAGATGTAAGTTTTTCTAGTAAAGAAAGTTACAAAAATATGACGGAACTTGAAAATGTTC
>JALFAW010000185.1 GCA_022773305.1 Spirochaetia bacterium | reverse complement strand
GTAAATCTGGAAAAATAAAAGCAATTTTTACAGAAGGATATTTTTTGACATTTTTTATCCTTTAAATATCCTTCTGTAATTATTTATTATTTTTTACCATCTCACTACCCGCCAATTTTTCCTCTTAATCGCCAGATATACATAAAATCAAGACTACGATTTGATGTTTTTCTGCTGTTTATTTGATTTCTTGCTACTGTTTTGTAATCTTGATTAACAATTTTTTTCTCCAGTTTATCTATATACTTCTGAAAATCAGATAACTGTAATTCATCATTTTTTCTTTTCATAATTCATCCTCCATAGATTTTATTATTTCTTCTGTTTTTTTACATAATTCAAGTGTTTTTTCATATATTTCCTGTTGGTCCATAAGGGATAACAGCACCTTAAGCCAGAATTCTATTTCTATAAAGCTTTCATACATTTCCTTTTTATTTTTTACAGAAAAGCAGGAACCAAGGCTTACTGTTACTTTTATAATTCTTTTTGAAATCACAAATTCTTTCCTTGAGAAAACAAGAATTTTGTAAAACTTAATTAATTCACAAATAAAGCTGGTAATTTTTTGTTCACTCATTTTTTTACCTCTTTTTTTTTAACATCTATAATATAAATAGGTTCAAGGTGTTTAAAAAAAGGAAAAGTTTTTAAAAAAAAATGAATTTTTTTTAAATATTTGAGAGATTTCCCCTACCCACCCACCCCTTTCGTTGCTTTATTGTTCCTCCTGATAATATCCAGGCAAAAAAATAATTTCTCTATATTGACAAAAGTTTAATAATTTTATATATTTTCTAAACGTAGCTAATGAGTTGCTAAGTCTTGCGAGAGTGGTGGAATTGGCAGACACGCTAGACTTAGGATCTAGTGCTTCGGCGTGAGGGTTCAAGTCCCTCCCCTCGCATATTTTTAATTAGTTTTTTTTGCGGAAATAGCTCAGTGGTAGAGCGCCACCTTGCCAAGGTGGATGTCGCGGGTCCGACTCCCGTTTTCCGCTCAAGGATTTTTTTCCTTATTAAATACTAAATGCGGAAATAGCTCAGTGGTAGAGCGCCACCTTGCCAAGGTGGATGTCGCGGGTCCGACTCCCGTTTTCCGCTCTATCTTACAGTAGAGACGCATAAAATTGTGTCTCTATTTTTTTATCAGGTCTTGAACCTATAGGAGTCACAATTGAAATTCACAAAATCAATCAAAAATCTTGAAAAATCTGCTATTGAATTAACTGTTACAGTTGATAAAGATGAAGTTGTAGACGTTTACAACAAAACACTTGCAAAATATGTTAAAAATGCACAAATTCCAGGCTTTAGAAAAGGTCATGTTCCAGCTAACGTTCTTGAAAGAAAATATGGTGACTCAATAAAAGCAGAAGCAATTGAATCATTAATTGATCTTTCATTTTCTGAAATCATTAAAGAAGATAAAGACAACTATCCTCTTCCATATTCACAAACATCTATGGAAAAAATGCCTGAATTGGATATAACAAAGGATTTAACTTACACTGTAAAATATGATGTTTTCCCTAAAGTTGAAGTTAAAAACTTCTCTGGAATTACTGTAAAAGAACCTCAGGTTACTATTACAGATGATGATGTTGCAGAGGAACTTAAAGCAATGCAGGAACGTAATGCTATGGTTATTGACAAAAAAGATGAAATTGTTGAAAAAGACAATGTAGTAACTATTGATTACGTTGAACTTGATGAATCTAAAAATGAAATTGAAAGTACAAAACGTCAGGATTTTGTATTCACTGTAGGTTCAGGTGAAAATCTTTACAAAGTTGATGATGACATCATTGGAATGAAAAAAGATGAGTCAAAAGAAATTTCAAAAACTTTTGATAAAGATTATGAAGATTCTGACCTTGCAGGAAAGACAGTAACTTTAAAAGTTACTGTAAAAGCTGTAAAAATCCGTGATATTCCTGCTTTAGATGATGATTTTGCTCAGGACTGTAATGAAAAATACAAAACTTTGCAAGATATGAAAGATGACATCAAAAATAATATGGAAACTGCAAAAGATCGTCGTATCAGAGAAATTAAAAATAATTCACTACTCGAACAGCTTGTAGAAAAAAATCAGTTTGAAATTCCTGATTCAATGTTACAGACTGAACTTGATGGAAGATGGAAAATGATGGCTCAGCAGTTCCAGACAACTCCTGAGCAGCTTGAAAAAATGATTACAGCTTCTGGTCAAACAAAAGAAACCATGCTTACTGAATGGACAGGAAATAGTGAAAAAATGCTGAAATCTCGTATTATTGTTGATTCTTTGATTCGTTCTAAAAACATCAGTGTCACAACAGAAGAAATTGAAGCTGAATTTGAAAAAATTGCAAAAGAAGGTGGAATGACAGTTGAGGAAGTTAAAAAACACTACGAAGATCCACGTTCTAAAGAATATTTAATTGACGAAACAAAAGAAAATAAACTTTATGATGAGATTTATAAGGAAATTAAAGTTTCAAAAGGAGACAAAATGTCTTTTAAAGAACTTTTTTCAAATATCTAATATCTGTTAAAAGATTTTAACTTCAAAAGAGGCTGACTTTAAAAGAAATATTATTTTCTTTTTTAGGCAGCCTTTTTTAATAGGTTCAATTTCGAGTATTTGATTTACAAACCGTGGCAAGGATTGTAAGGGCTGGCGAAGCCAGTTCCGAAGCGGAGCGAAGGAATGAAGCGATAGCGTAACCCTGAAAAGCCTGTTTTTTGCGAAGCAAAAAGCCA
>JALFAW010000181.1 GCA_022773305.1 Spirochaetia bacterium | reverse complement strand
GTGGCTTTTTGCTTCGCAAAAAACAGGCTTTTCAGGGTTCCGCTATCGCTTCATTCCTTCGCTACGCTTCGGAACTGGCTACGCCAGCCCTTACAATCCTTGCCACTGTTTAAAATTAAAAAACTCGAAATTGAACCTAATAGATTTCTGAACTGTATTTTTTCCAATCTGCAGATTCATGAATTCATTGAACTGTCTTGTTTCAAAAACAATAAAATTTACATCGGTGTAATTTGTTTCTATTACCAAATTGATTCAATTTACCAGTTACTTATAATCCACCTGTGCCAAAATTACTCACTTTATTCTCGATATTCTTATCTATCAGTCAAAAAGAGGCTATTCAAAATTCCAGCATTTCTATACCAATGATAAAAGTCGTAAATTTAACAAAAAATCATATTATTTCATCCTTTTATAAACTTGGCACGAAAGTTGCTATATATTAAGTGTAGTAGGATAAAGAAAAGTTCTGAGCTACAAAATCAGGAAACCCAAAAGCTTCCGACCATGTTCAATTATCAGGAGGTTTAGATATGAACGAATTAGCACTTTTTAATGACTTGTTTGATGGATTTGAAGATGACGGATATTTAATACCATCCTTCAATTTTAGAAAAGCTATTGCTACTCCAAAAGTTGATGTAAAAGAAGAAAAAGACTCTTATCTTCTGGAAATGGATCTTCCTGGAAAGACAGACAACGACATCAATATCGAATTAGACAGAAACGTCCTTACAATTTCATCCCAGACAAAATCTGAAAAAGAGGAAAAGAAAGAAGAAAAGGCTGAGGCTAAAACCGCAGGTAAATATCTTATCAAAGAAAGATCTTACAGTAAGTTCTCACGTAGTTTCACTCTTCCTGAAGATGTAGATAGTGAAAACCTTTCTGCAAAAGTAACAAATGGTGTTCTGACTGTAACAATGCCACGCAAGGCTATTGCTACTCCAAAACGTATCGCAATCACAGCTGATTAATGGAGGTCGGTTATGGGTGACAAAAACAAGATGAATAAACCAAAGAAATCTTTGAAAGAAAAGAAATTGGAAAGACAACAGAAACATACTCACACAACTGAGTAGCTTCCGATGAGTTGTGAAAGACGGATGCCTGGCTGATAAAACCAGGCATTTTTTTTATAATGGATACCAGAAAAGAGTAAATGGTTCAATTTCGAGTTTTTTAATTTTAAACAGTGGCAAGGATTGTAAGGGCTGGCACAGCCAGTTCCGAAGCGTAGCGAAGGAATGAAGGTAGCACGAAGTGCGTACGGAACCCTAAAAAGCGCGAGTTTGCAATGCAAACTCGGGACGAGAAATGCTATGCATTTCTTGCTTTTTTTGCGAAGCAAAAAGCCACCCAAAGAAAAAAAATTTAAAACTCGACATTTGTCCTAAATATATCTTTTCATAATTTTAAATATTAATATTTGCCTTAGCAGCCTGCTCCATCAGTTGAAAAGGATGCAGATTATACATTTTTCCGTCTTTTATAAAATGGCTTCCACACTGGCGGAAATTGAACTTTACACCTGCATCAATACACTGCCTTCTTATATCAAGAACCCAGTCAAAATCCAAAGGACGGGCATTTCTGTCTGATTCTCCGCCTACGTCTACACTCTCTATTCCTTTAAGATGAAGGGAAATATCCATCTTCTCAAGCATAGGCTGAACAATTATGACTTTATGTTTTATTGGCAGGGAATCAAAAATACTAAGTTTGTAATCTGCATTTTTCTGATTTTCTACAGTACAGCCTACGATTACATTATCCCAGCCATCGCCCCAGTCTTCAGGTACGCATTTCATAAAGCGGGCAATGCGCTTTGTAAGAAAAAGAAAATTCAAATCTTTACGTTCACGGATAACATCCCAGGTCTCAGCCCGCCACTGGTCTGCATCTTCAAGAAGAAAATCACTGTGAAAACAAAGATAGCATAAAAGTCCGCCTGGTACTTTGTACTGTCCTGCTTTATCCCCTTTCACATATTTCTGAACAAAACGGACAGGTGTCTGGAACTTGCGGATTTCATCTGTGTTCACTCCCCTTTTGGCATCACCCTTATGAATATAACAGAACTTACAGCCTTCGCTGCATTTATGACAGCCGTGCCATGGATTCAAAGAAACAAACTTCATTAGTGATTATGTACTCCCAAAAGTTTTATATTTTCAGTCATATTTCCTATTTCATCACAATTTCCATTAAGCTCTTATAACTATCTACAACATCATATTTGATATTATCAGAACTTAATGCAGCAAAGTGTTTTCTTGCACACTGAATTTTAGCATTCTCAATTCCACGAAGCTGTAAAGTAGACATAGAACCTTTTGTTTCAGCAATAAAGTAAATATGTTTAACTTTGCCTTCATAGAAAGCAATTGCCCAGTCTGGATTATAATGTCCTATTGGAGTTGCAATAAAAAATCCATCAGGAAGTTTTACATAAACTGCGACTTCATCACTTGTATCTAATTCTTCGGCAAATTCTTTTTCCTTTGAAGAATCAAAAACAACATGATCATACAAATGCTTTTTTGTTTTTATTGCATTTACATCAAGTTTTCCTTTGATTTGAGCATCCGCAAAGATTTCTTTCATGTCGTATGTTTCATCAAGTACATTATATGTGATGTGCTCAATTACAGCTGTAGCTTTTTGTTCATTAATCAAGTTGCCAGCTTTAATAATGAATTCTTCTGGATTATCCTTAAATTGGCTAAATGTTGAAGGGAGAATTCCTTTAAGAATTCCTACAATTGTTTTTCTAGTAAGATTTGTTTCTTCAACAAGTTTTCCAATCAAATCATATTTTACAGAATTATTAATACTAATTTGAGCATTTTCTGTGGAATGGCTATCCATTAAAAAAGATGATCCATCAGCAAGCTTTTCTTTGGATTGGATTTCTTCCATACTTCCACTTTTTATTGTATAAGTAACTTTTGCAACTTTCAGATGTGTATCGAGAGCAACAATACACTTTTTGATTAACTCATCTGTATCAAAATCAACTGCATAAACTGTCTTATGATTAATTCGTGACCACAGTTCCTTAAACTCTTTGGAAGCTGCCTGTTTATTATTTAGAGAAAGAGTAACGTTATTCTTTCTTGTATCTTCTGGAGCAAGCAAAGATGGATTATAAACAGAATCCAAAATATTGATTATAGAATCAGCATAATCCTTTACTTCTTCAGCAACTTCAACTGTTCCATTTGCTTTGTCATCATAATATTTGTCTGTTAGTAATCCTTTCTTGTCTATGTATTGATTCATAACAAGGTCATAGAAGACAGCATCTGCCATGTCTTTATCTATAACTTTTTTGATACCTTCTTTATCAACAAGTTCTCTTCCTCTGAATAATTCAGCAGTAACTTTTACAGGTCTATCACCAATACTTTCTGCAAACTCTGTTTGAAGTTCTTTTGCAAATTTTTCATAACTTTCACTGGCAATTACAGTAAGACAGTTAATATTATGAACATTATTTCCAAGAACACTCTCATCCATTCGCTCACCGTTTTCGTTAATACACAAGCGAAGTCCGCGACCTACTTCCTGGCGTTTACGAACATCACTTCCACTTTGTTTTAAAGTACAAATTTGGAAAACATTAGGATTGTCCCATCCTTCTCTTAATGCTGAATGACTGAAAATAAATCGGACAGGAGACTTTTTTGGATCCCGATCAAGAAGAAGTTCTTTATCTTTCATAATAAGATTATAAGCATCAACGTCGTCAGATGTTTTCTCTTTTTTGTCACTTAGTTTTGATTCCGTAAAGTGACCTTTTTTGTCTTGACTAAAATAACCTGCATGAGTTTTCTTTGTTTCAATTGAATCAAGATAAGCCAAGTATTCAGGATACAAATCTAATTCTTTCTTTGTTTCTTCAACAACTTCGTCATATATGGTTTCAAACATGTCAGCATATTTACCATTGCTGTAATCACTTCCTTTGTCATAAACACGGTAATTTGCAACTTCATCAATAAAGAACAATGAAAGAACTTTTATACCTTTATAAAAAAGCTGTCTTTCTCTTTCCAGATGTGCCTTTATAGTTTCTCTAATCTGAATAGCACGAATATTATCTTCATTCTCTTTACCAGTTACTTCTCCTACAAAAAGCTTTACACCATTCATAAACTCTAATGAATTGTCTCGACCATCAATTCTGGTAACAATAAAATTATTTTTATATTCTTCACGGCCATTAGAGTTATCGTAAAGATTATAACCTTCATTTACAGTACGAGTTATTTTTTTAGTTCCTATAGCTGTGTTAAAATTAAATTCAATAGTTGCAGTTGGGTTTCCAGAACTCAGATTTATACCAATAAAGTAAATGTAACTGTCTGTAGAAGATGTTCCGTTCTGAGTAATACCTGTAACTCGAATCTTCTTTACCAAACGCTTGTTATATGCTTCCATAGCATCCAGGCGATAAATCATATTGTAATTTTCACGATGAGTTGCTGAATATCGTAATGTCATTAAAGGATTAAATTCTTTAAGACGGAGCTTTGTCTTTTCACCTTCAACAGACTGCGGCTCATCAATAATTACAATTGGATTTGTTTTAGCAATAACATCAATTGGTCTTCGACTACGGAATTCATCAAGTTTCATATAAATACGGCGTGCATCTTTTCCTGTTGCATTAAAAGCCTGGCTATTGATAATCATAACATTTATAGAACTGTCCGAAGCAAAGTGTTCAATATCTGTAAGTCTTGAAGAATTATAAATGAAATAGCGAATCTTCCTCTGATATTTTAAAGCAAAGTATTCTTCTGTTGTCTGGAATGTTTTATAAACACCTTCACGAATAGCAATAGATGGAACAACAATAATGAACTTGCACCAGCCATAAGCCTGATTAAGTTCATACATAGTTTTGATGTAAGTAAAAGTTTTTCCTACACCAGTTTCCATTTCAATTGTAAGGTTGTATTTTCCAAACAAATGTTCATCTGGCTTAAGATTATTCTTCCGTTGAATTTCATTTATTTTTTGAAGAATCTTTCTATCATTTAATTCCTGAACAATTGGATTATTATTCCAGCCAGTAAATTCAAGTCCTTGCATTACTTTCCCTGGATTCATTTTATATGAATTTGAAGCGTATGGTTGTCCTGCAAAAACATCGACAACAGCTTTTGCTGCATCGGTCTGGAAACTTTGGTCTTTATATTGAATCTTCATAATTATTCCTTTTCTGCAATATCTTTTATAATCCAATGACCTGATTTCGTACTACCCGAATATGCAATCAAGCCTTTATCTTTTAAGATTGAAAAATGCGTTTTTATTGTCCTTGAAGAAACACCTAATATTTTGGCAAGAGCTTCTGCAGTTGCTCTCGGGTTTTTCTTTATTTCTTCAAAAGTATTCAATACAGAATCCGAAAGATTTTCGGTGAAGTTCTGGTGAAGTTCTAGTGAAGTTTCGGTGAAGTTCTGGTGAAGTTCCACTGATTTTTTAGGGACATTTAGGGAGATTTCTGCTGTCGTTTTAGGGACATTCATATCAAACAAATCTTTTCTAGTTCTTCTTATAATCGCAGTAAAACTTTCATCATCAGAAGAATATTCAACTTCGCCCAAACCATGTTCATGGCACAAATCTGCAATACGTTTTATTCCTGTTCCCCATTTTTCCACAATCCCCATGCGTAAAAAGGTATCTGCGATTAACTCGTTTCTAATACTGGAACTTCCCTTTAGCATTTTTTCAATAGTAAGTCCTCCGTACAATCCACCAGGGCTTGTAATTTCTAACCTGTCGTCAAAAATACATACTTGAATGTATGAATGAGAAAGATAGTTTCGATGCATGACGGCATTTACAATAAGTTCACGAATTGCTTCAGCAGGAATTTCTGGAATATCTTTCCGGTACAAACCTTCAATTTTTGCTCCAATGTTTATATGCTGCATAACAAAATTGTAGGCATTTTCAATCTGTTCATAAATTGGACCAGAATATTCCTTTCGGTCAATAAAAAAAACTTTATCTGTTCCCCGAAATACTCCACACTGAACCTGCGCAAAATGAATATCACTTGTTTCCAAAAGTCTGAATGCTATTGAAGGAAGAAGTTTTCCGTTTTCATCTTTTATAAGTCCCCAACTTTTTAAATTTTCTAATGTAACATGATTTTTACCGTTCAATTTTTCTATAGCTTTGCACAAATGTAAGGCGGCCTCTTCCGTAACAGGCTCGTGATTCTCAAAAATCTTATCATAAGACTTACCTTCACCCCAAAGCATTAGTTCTTTTACTTTTTCACGCTCAGCCTTTCTTGTAGTTGCAGCAACACGGATATAAACACCATCATTCATTCCTTCCGATTTTAAGAAATACGGTTGATTCTGACCTGCAACAATCTGAACAACAACTACAGTCTTATCTTCAATGGTTTCAAAAGTAATGCGGGGAATCACCTGTGGTTCAACACTTTCACTTATCATATCCGCAAGAGAATCCATAAACTTAAACACATTTTCGTTTTCAATCCCCACAATCTCATGTGTTTCATCATCAACACCAAAAAGAATACGGCCGCCGTGACAATTAGAGAAAGCAACAACCGTTTTCATAAGTTTTGAGTCTTTTGATGGGATTTCCCGCTTGAATTCAAGAGTTTCTGTTTCACCGTTTTGGATTTCTTCTAAAAGTGTCATGTGGTTGCCTCCTGATTTTAGTTGTTTCTAAATCACCTTCACACTAGTCTCAGGGCTTATCATCTTGAAAATCTCAAAAACATTGATTTTGCTTGCACTGTTACTGAATGAACTGTCACGGAATACTGCACGAAGCGGCTTCTTTCGAGCAATTTCTTTTACGACTTCTTCTGATACATCTTCATTGAAGCAGGCCACCAAATCACCTTCGTTATAAGTGTGAACAGTAAACTTTCCCATTGTTTCAGAAGTGTATGGTAATGAAAGCGGAAGCCCCCAATCCAAAAGGCAGCCGAATAAAAGATCCAAATCATTTCTGTCTTCTTTGATATTGCTTTCAAACATATCAAGCTTGGTCTGGTCGTATTCAGAAGCCGAATAGTAAACATCTTTCATATTACTGTCATCGACTTTTAGGACGCGGAATCCGATATCAAGGTGGGGGAAGTCTCCCCCTCGCTCCAAAGCCTTTGGCTTTTCCGCTACCCCCTCTGCGGGGACACCCCGCAACGCCCCGTCATTTTCTTCGTGAACAGAGCTCGCTGTGAACAAATCTGCTTGTTCTTTAGTTTTTAACAATCGGATTTGCTCAGAACTAACGTCCTTCGCGGATTTTTTTTCATTCAGAATCTGCTGACCTGCACGACGTATGCGTTCTTTACCGATTTCGCAGATGTTTTTGTAACCAGCTTTGTAAGCTTCTGATTTTTCATCTGTGGTTTCTGGTAACTGAACCATTATGAATTTACGTTTTCCGCCATCTTCTGCATTGAGTTGCATTACGGCGTGGGCTGTTGTTGCTGAACCTGAAAAGAAGTCGAGGATTATCGATTGCTTTTTTTGTTGTGAAATATACAACAAATACTTAATAAGCTCGACTGGTTTTGCAAAGTCGAAAGGAATATCTAATACCGATAACTCTTTTGATGAATGTCTATTTTCAAATTTTCCAAGAAAATCGCTAGGAATTGTACCTTCTTCTTGTCTATCTTTAAGCCAAATTTTTGTGTAAATATTCCATTTAGAAGGATTTCCATTTTCGTCAATCAATGTGCCTTTAGATGTTTTTTTAAATTCAATATTCCCTTTTGCTTTTTCTTGTCTAAATAATTCATAACTCCAACGCCAAACACCATCTGTTGTAACAGGCTTTACTGTAATTCCTTCAGATTTCTTTTCTGGAAAAGTTTCACCAGGTGGAATTACAAAACTACCATCTGGACATTGAATATAATATCGCAAACTAGGTCTTACACCTAAAGAGGATTGATACAATCCCATCGAACGATAATATTCCCCTTTTCTATCTCCTTCTGTTTCAATCTGGTTATAAACATTTTGTATTAAGTCATCACTCATTTCACCCTTAAAATAAGGAGCATAGTCATATTTATTTGCGTAACATAAAATATAGTCAACATTATGAGCAAAATATTTTCCCTGAGTTCCACCTCCAGCTTTCATTTGATGCGAGATAATACCTAATTGATTTCTTTCGCCAAATACTTCGTTTGCAATATTTATTAGATTATGTATTTCTTCTTGTCCAATACTAATAAAAAGAACCCCATCTTCAGCAAGAAGATTTTTTGACAAAAGCAAACGAGAGTAAATCATTGAACACCAATCTGAATGATATTTTCCAGCTGATGAACTATTTTCGCGTGAATAATTTACATTTCCATTTTCATCAAAATAGCCTGTTCCTTCATTGTATTCTTCATTATCCATAATAAATGAATCAGGATAAATAAAATCGTGTCCTGTATTATATGGAGGATCAATATAAATAATATTCACTTTCTTTAAATAGCTTTCCTGCAAAAGTTTAAGAACTTCAAGGTTATCACCTTCTATATAAAGATTTTCAGTTGTATCCCAGTTTACGGATTCTTCCTTGCAAGGACGCAAAGTTTTTCTAATTGGCTTGTTAGCTTCAACAATGGCAGCTTTCTTTCCTACCCATGTAAATTCATAGGCTTCATCTTTATCTGCAATTTCATCACTAAGCATCTGCTGCAAAAGTTCAAAATTTACAGCCTTTTTAAGCTTCCCATTTTCATCTTTTGTTTCTGTTATGCAGTTTGGAAACAACTGCGCAATTTTATCAATATTTTTCTGTGTCATATTCGGTGTTTCAAATTTTGGTTTATTCATTGCTGTTCTCCTTTTTTCTGGCTTTTAAATTCTTCTGCCACTGCAGAAGAATCGTCCCACCACAGTTTTGTTGAATCATCATAAAGCATTTTTGCAGTATTAGATTTCATAAATTCAAGCAAAAGTTCTTCCTGCGCCCGCTCCTTTTGCCTGCAGATAAGACTTTGCTTCTTCAAAAACTGCCTTATCACCTTCAGAGTGGAATTTTTGGTTTTTACATTGAATTTTCATTTTGTGACGTCCTTGCGTAATATTTCCATATAGTCAAAATATGAATAAACCTTATTCCTCAATGCATTTGATGTTTCCTTCACAATCGAAAGTTCTTCTAGTTTTTTTACACATGAAGCAACAGTGTTGTAACTTAAAGACAAAGCCTTTGCCGTCCGCTTAATGTCAAGTATCGGGTACTGTTCGATATAATCAAATATGGCGCGAAGATTATCTTTTGCCCGGTTTGATTTAGGTAGTTTTTCTATATTTGTATCATGCAATTTGACCAGTTTTTGAATTGTCAAAAGAGACTCATTAGCCGCTTCTTCAACAGCTTCCAAAAAGAACTCAACCCACTGTTCATAGTTGCCACTTCGACGAACTTCGGAAATGCGATCGTAATATTCCACCTGATTTTTTTTGAGAAAATATGAAATGAAAATTACTGGCTGATGAAGAATACCAGTCTGCAGAAGATAAATCAAAATCAAAATTCTGCCGACTCGTCCGTTACCGTCAAGAAAAGGATGGATTGTTTCAAACTGATAATAAATCAGAGCAATGCGCACAAGGTTGTCGTAGTCATCACCGTCGTTCAGATACTTTTCCAGGGCATCCATAGAATCCTGCATATCTTCCACATTCGGCGGAATATAGCGTGCGTCTTCTAAGGCACAGTTTGCAGCACCTGTCCAGTTTTGACTTTTTCTGAATTCCCCGGGAGTCTTGTTACTTTCTCTTACGCCTTCTAGCAGTTTTGCGTGAATTTCTTTTAAAAGTTTGTTACACAAAGGAAGCGTCTTTAAGCGTTCAATCGCATAATTAACCGCATTCACATAATTTACAACATCGCCAACATCAACGTTTATATTTTTGTCCACTTCCGGATCTAGGACATCATCAAGCGTACATTGAGTTCCTTCTATCTGGCTTGAAATCAAGGCTTCCTTGCGAACATACATTGAAACAAAGAGCGTGGCATTCGGTATAAGGCGTGAAGCAGAATCCAGCCTGACAAGAGCACGGTTTGCCTCAACAAGTTTTTTTATCATCGAGCTTGAAATTTGTAACGGTGGATTCGGAGGCAAGGGATTAGGTTTGAACGATTTATAAGAGAGTTCCCCTGAGAGATTTTGAATTAATTGTCCCGCTCGGTTCATATTGTCTCCTGAAAGAGGCTAGATATTGAAATAAGAATACCATATTTGCGGTGTTATTTCAATATCTGTGAAACATTCTGAAATAACTAATTGAAAAAATGTATTTTATTTCAAAAAGTGATACTTTTCAACTTTGTATTACAGTCAATATGTTTAAAATTTCTTGATTTTTTCTTATTTTTTGTCAGTTTCTTCCAACATTTCCAGAGTCACCGCCGCATACGTCGCTTCGCGCCGTTTGCATGAGTTGAAATTATTTAACTCAGCGTCAAAGACGCTTGCGCATCCCACCTGCTGCCTCTGCGCTCAAAAATTGTGATATTATCCACCGGGAAGTCTTCCACCAGCTTCAGTTCATTCATCACCTGCAGAGCCTCAATCATCACACCTGCCGGAACATCACGGTTTGCAACAGTTCCATGGGGCTGAAAAGGCTTCTGATCCTTTTTTGTACATCCCGGACAAGCATTCAAAATTGCCTTTACAGTTTCATCCCTCAGTCTTGTCCACTCATCCCCAGCCACAACATTTGCAAAAAGTGTTCTGTCCCCAAAAGCGTTAAAATTATCTATATGAGCAGTAAAACCTAAGCCTTTAGGTAATACATCCTTCTCAATTGCACGGGCCAGGTCTTCTGTTGAATATTCTTCCTGCAATTGAAATGGCGGAACTAAAGTAACGTGAATAGGAGTTCCATGTCCGCTTTTGCAGCCATAAGCTTCTCTCATATAACGGCGACAATCTTCCAGAGTAAGCGTAATATCCTCCGGAAGAAGAACTCCAATAAAATGTGTCTGTTGTGTAAAATTGTTTTTTTTCATCACTTCTATATCTTTCTATTTTTTATATTTCTCCAAAATCTTCTCAGCATTTTCACGGATTTCATCTCTCAAACTCTCTGGAGCAAGCACTTCTACTGCAGTTCCAAAACTCAAATCAACTTCCTTACTGATGTCAAAGCCTTCCGGAATTGTAAACTGTTCAGCTGTGATTTTGATGTTTTTTATGGGGACAAAGCGTAAATACGGTAGGCTCCTGCGCTAGGGATTGGAAGGGCGGCGTCAGCCGTTGCCGTAGGCAATGAAGCGTTAGCGGAACCCTGCAAAGCCCGACCCGAACTTTGTGAGGGGAGCGCCCTTTGATCAAATCCAAATACATACCAGTTACCTTTCTGAAATATTTTCAAAAACCCCTTCTTTTATAGAAGGAAGCAGATCGCTGATAAAAGAAATGTCCTTCTTTTGATTTTATCTAAAAGCTTATGATTATTTTTCTGTATACCATTTTTTGATAACATCTTCTGCTTTTTTCAGGTGAATATTAAATCCCTTGTCTTTTTGAGCCTCTTCTTTAGAATTATAAATCCATGTACTCCAATCCCACCAAAAATATCCCATAAACCAGTCTTCATTTGCCATTACACTCAAAGAAGATTCATAAAAATTTGCCTGCTCTTCTTCATTCACAGGAAATTCCTTATGTACAAAATCCCAAGGCATTTGCGCACAACCTAATGCGCTTCTACAACCTATTTCCATAAAGATGATTTTTTTGCCAAGTTTTTTACTTATAACTTTAAGATTTGCAGCAATTTTTTTCCATTCTTTTGCCATTTCTTCTTTAGAAGCACCAGGCATTTTTTCAACAGGATAATAAGCAGAAGTTCCGATGTAATCAATAGCATCGTACCATTGGGCAACTTCTTCTTTTCCATGATTTGTATTATAAACAAGCGGACCTGAATAAATTTTTCTGACTTTTGCAATAGTTTGTCGCCAATAATCTTCTTTTCGTTCAGTACCAAGCATTTCGCAACCTAAACAAAACATTTCACATTTTGTGAATTCGGCAATCTGAGCATAATGTTCCAAAAAAGCTTGATAAAATTCAAACCATTGTTTCCAATAATAATCTTCTTCCATCATATT
>JALFAW010000179.1 GCA_022773305.1 Spirochaetia bacterium | reverse complement strand
CTTTTTGCTTCGCAAAAAACAGGCTATCCGGGGTTCCGCTATCGCTCCAGCCGCTTCCCTCGCTTCGCTCAGTCCAGTGGCCACCTTTGGTGCCCCTACTATCCTTGCCACGGTTTGTAAATCAAATACTCGAAATTGAACTTATTAGCCTTTTTTTTAATCCACAATATAATTTTGCATTAACTGAACAAACAGATAAATTTTTTTATAAATTTTTATGCTGAAATCCTTCATTGGTTCATCGATGAATTTTTCAAGTTCTTTCCAGTTCTGCACAATCAGATGTTTTTCTTTTGAATAATCTTCTATTAGTTGTTTGATAGTTTTTCCAATTACAATCAGATTTTGAGTAGAAGTGATGATAAAACCTCTTGCTTCTTCGTTTGCATCTGATACAACTCTATTGATTATGCTTTCTGCACTTGCATCATGGGAAGTTTTTGGCATGAGAGTTTTAATTTTCATTCCCATTGCACCTTCTTCACCGAAATTTTCATCAAAAACTGTTATTTCGTCAGAAGTTTTTAAAAGTTCCTGATATGCATTTGACATCGGAGTTGAAAGCCTTGAATCCCATTGTCCTCGAATTACAATAACTTCGTAATACTCGCGGATATCTTTTTTTAAATATTCAATCAAAAAGGTTTTTAAATAATTTAATGGTTCAGTATATTCAATTAAATCTAGATTTTTCTTTTCCAAAACAGCATTAAAACTTGAAACATAATTTCTTAAATTTTGAGGTTCAGTTGCACCAAAAATTTGTACTGAAAGATTTGAAGCTTTTGTTTCTTTCTGTTCATTTTCTATTTTGTGCAAAAGATTTCGTGTTTCATTTTCAAACTTTTCGACATAATTTTCAAGAACTGATTTATAATTCGTAATTGGTTTTGTAGTATAGTTTATTTCTTGTCCAATATGTTGCACAATCAAATCTAAAGAATGTGAAACTTGAACACTTCTAATTTTATCAACAATTTTTTTCCAGTTTCCAAAAGAAATAACTTCTTTTTGCAATGATGTTTTAAACATTGAAAATAAAGTTTGCCAATCAAGAGAACTGTCTGTAATCGCATAGGCAATTTCAAGAAAATCTTTTAAATCATTCAAAATATATTCAGCATTTACTTTTTCAAGTCGTGGAGTTGAATTAAAGTTATATTCTCTATAGGAAGAATCAAATTTTTTTAAAATCATGTAATAATCAAAATTACAAAAATCTTTAAAAAATGTAAAAGATTTACTTAAATTATCAGCACGAACAGCTTTGTCATCATTAAACTCGTTTTTAAATTCCTGCAATTTGAGTTCAACTTGATTTTTTAAATCTTTTATTGAAATTTTTTTTGAAATTTCAAGAATTTTTTGTTCATCAAGCTGCTCTTCAATTTGTTTCTGGTTGTCTGATAAAATAAAATTAATGATATATCTGTTAAAAACATTCGGATTAGGAAGATTTTTAAACATAATTTGAACAGGTGCAATTACTTTGTAAATATCAAAAATAAACTTTCCAAAAGGAGCAACCATCTCTAGTGTTCCAGGTTTATAAAAGTTCTTATATTTTGATTTTGAAATTGCTTTAGCAATATTTTTGAGTTTTCGTTTTTTTTCTGCTTCTGGACTAGAGTTTTTAAAAATTGAGGTTAAAAGTGTTTGAAAAAAACTTTCTTTTTGCACCTGATTTTTTACAGAATTATTTTTCTTTGTTTCCATATCGATATTAATATATTTGAAAAGATACAAAAATTCAAGTTAATGAAAAAATCATGTAATAATAAAGAACGAAAGAATTAAAAAAATGAGATAGAGCTATTGAATCTTATGTTGTTTATTTTAATGGAAATATATTAGATTTAATTATATAAATTTAAACAAAAAAAGGTATGAAAAATAATAAGATTCTAGAGATAAGTTAATGGCTATAAATTCCCTTGAAGAATCAGGAAAAAAAAGGTAATATATTTTTTCAAAAGAGTTTCTAATTTATTAGATTCATGTTTTAATAGGAGTTTTATTATGGTACCTACTTTGATTAAAGATTTACTTTCTACAAAACCAGAAGGTCAGTTGGTAAAAGTATGTGGTTGGGTTCGTACTGTCCGTGATTCTAAAGGACTAGTCTTTATTCAGGTAAATGACGGCAGTTGTTTTGCAAATATTCAATTAACTTTTGATAGAAATTCTCCTTCAAATAATGCAGATATTAATAGTATAGAAGAAAACTTAAAAAAACTTAATACAGGAGCTTCAGTTCGTGCAACAGGTCTTTTGATTGAAAGTCCTGCAAGTGGACAGGCAGTGGAAGTTACACTTGAATCTCTAGAATGTCTTGGCGTTTGTAATCCAGATGAATATCCTTTGCAGAAAAATAAAATGTCCATGGAATATCTTCGCGAAAATGCTCATCTGCGTGCGAGAACAAATACTTTTGGAGCAGTTTATCGCGTGCGAAATCAAATGGCATTTGCCGTTCATTCATTTTTCCAGGAAAGAGGATTCCAATATATTAATGCTCCTGAAATTACTTGTTCAGATTGTGAAGGTGCAGGCGAAATGTTCCAGGTCACAACTTTGAGCATGGAAAAAATTGCAGAAATGGGTGTGAAAGCCGGTATCGGTGGAATGAAAATTGAAGATGCTCATAAAATTGTTGATTATTCAAAAGATTTCTTTGGTAAAAAAGCAAGTCTTACAGTTTCAGGTCAGCTTGAAGCAGAAACTTTGGCAACCGCTTTGAGCCGTGTTTATACTTTTGGACCTACTTTCCGCGCAGAAAATTCAAATACTCCTCGTCATCTAGCTGAATTTTGGATGATAGAACCTGAAATGGCTTTTTATGATCTTGATGACGATATGGATATTCAAGAAGATTTTGTTAAATATCTTTTGAATTGGGCTTTGACTAAATGTCGTTCTGATTTGGAATTTTTTGACAAGAGAATTCAGCCTGGTCTGATTGAAAATCTAACAAAAGTTGCAAATGCAAAGTTTGTACGCATTTCCTATACTGATGCGATTGCAAAACTTGAAGAAGCTTCTGCAAACGGTGCAAAATTTGAGTTTAAACCATACTGGGGTTGTGATATTGCAACAGAACATGAGCGTTATTTGACAGAAAAGATTTTCGGTTGTCCAGTTATGGTTTACAATTATCCAAAAGAAATCAAATCTTTCTATATGAAGCAAAATGATGATGGAAAAACTGTAAAAGCTGTTGATGTGCTTGTTCCAGGCATTGGTGAACTTATCGGTGGTTCTGAACGTGAAGAGAATTATGAAAAACTTCTTGCAGCTTGCAAAGAACGCAATATGGATATGTCAAATTACCAGTGGTATCTTGATTTGCGACGTTTTGGAACAGTTCCTCACTCAGGATTTGGGCTTGGTTTTGAACGATTGATTCGTTATGTCACAGGAATGGAAAACATCCGTGATGTGATTCCTTATCCTCGTGCTCCAAAACTTGCAGATTTCTAGGTTCAATTTCGAGTTTTTTAATTTTAAACAGTGGCAAGGATTGTAAGGGCTGGCGTAGCCAGTTCCGAAGCGTAGCGAAGGAATGAAGGTAGCACGAAGTGCGTACGGAACCCTGAAAAGCGCGAGTTTGCAATGCAA
>JALFAW010000177.1 GCA_022773305.1 Spirochaetia bacterium | reverse complement strand
AACTTAACAGTGAATTATATCGAATTATTGATTACGCATCTCTCAAAGGATACATTTCTTCATTGCCTTATCAAAAACCGTATACAAATCAACAGATTAAAAACGCTATTTTTGAAATTTTTGACAGTGATTACAAACTTTCTGATTATGAATTAAAAATTTTCACTGAATATCTGGAAAAAATCGAAAATATAAATAAAAAAGACGAATCAAAAAAAAATAATGTTTTGCATTCCAGATTAAAAAATTCTGATGAAACAAAAATTCCAGTTTCATTTGTGTATGATTTTTCATTAACTACAAATGTTTCTGGTGGACTTTATACAAAAACAGATTTTTCACAATATGGTTTCGACATTATTCCTCAGTTGGATTTTTCTGGTGACATTTCTAAATATCTTTCCTGGAATTTTAATGCATTGGGTTCGATTGCACGTATGCCACTAATTGAACTTGGCGAATATAATTGTGGTCAAAACTGGTATGATGAAGAAGACAAAAGATTTGATAGAACAATAAAAAAGTTTATAAACACTTCATATCTTCCATATAATTATTTCCGTCCATGGGATGCAAAAGTGTATTATGTTACAAATTTGAGCACTACTGGACTTGAAGGCTGGCCACAGGAACTTTCGCTATGTTTAAATATGACTGGCGAAATCAGGACAAGTTTTTTTGATGATAAATTGAACATTGGATTTGGTAGGATTTACAGAGAAGTTGCTGGTATGGATAACGGAAGTTCTCTTGTACTAAATGCAAATGCACGTCCCTTTACTGCTTTAGACATGCAGATTTCTCCTTTTAAGTTTCTACGATATTCTTTTATTGTTGGTTCACTGGAGTATCCAAGTCAGAGTTATATGAATGAAAAATGGTATCCTGAAAATACTGGCTCAAATGACGATTCATTCTTTTTTCAGAACAATTATACTTTAAATATGGTAGATTTAGATTTTAAACATCTTCACATTGATTTTGGAAGTTCTGTTATCTGGCCAAACAGATTTGCCATGGGATATTTGTTTCCACTTGCAAATTTTGTGGAATATCAAAATCATGTCGGCGATGCTGACAATCTGCAGATGTTTGGTGATATAAAACTAAAATATCAGGGACTTGGTGAAATCTGGGTTTCACTTTTCCTGGATGAACTTGACCTTTCCACACTTTTGAAAAAAGATGTTTTTACATACACTCGTGATATGTTTGCATATCAGTTTGGAGCTAAATACGTCATTCCAAAACTTCCATTCGCTACTCTTTCTTTGCGATATACGAAAATTGAACCTTACTGTTATACTCATCAGTCTATCAATTATACACCTTGGTTTAATCATTACATTTCACAAAACTATACTAATGATGGATACAACATAGGTTATTATCTTGATCCAAATTCTGATGAACTTCGTCTTGATTTTAATATCATGCCACAAAAAAATCTTAATCTTGCTTTTACTTATCAGTTAATCCGTCATGGAGCAGATTATGGAAGTCAGCAGGTTCCAGGTTCTTCTTTATATTCAGAACTTGATCCTAGCGGTCGTGCAGAGCGCAGAAAATACTTTTTACACGATGGAGCATATAACTGGTTACATATTGTAAATTTTGGCGGTGAGTTTACACTTTCATCAAAATATCCTGTAACGTTTACTACTAATTTGGGTTTTGTCTATAGTTATTATTCAATGATTGCACAGGAGAATTATTCAATTGATGGAAAAGCTGAAAACTGTGATTTTTCCACACCAATTTCTGTTGTTAATACACAAGAATATCCTCAAATTTTTGGAGCAGTTTTATCTTTAGGAGTTAAAGTTTTATTTTGATGAAAGCCGTAATTGATTGCCGCATGCTTGGTTCAGGCGGAATTGGAACTTATTTACAATCCATTTTGCCATTTTTGATTAAAAGTTTTGAATGCACTTTGATATTATATACAAAAGATGTTCAAAATTTCAACTCTATGAAAAATATCAAGATTATTGAATGTGATATCAAAACTTTTTCATTGAAAGAATTAGTTGCTTTTCCAAAAGAAATTCTCAAGCAGATAAATCAAAATGATTTTTACTATTCTCCTTATTGCAATGTTCCTTGTGGAATTATGATTCCTGTTTTCACTACAATTCACGATATAGTTTTTCTTGATGTAGAAAACCTTGCTTCAAAAACTGGAACTCTTGTCAGAAAGTTTTTTTATCAAAGGGCAATCAATAAATCAAAAACTGTATTCACAGTCTCTGAATTTTCTGCCGGTAGAATTCGAAATAAACTGCGATTACAAAAAACTCCTCTTGTCATAACTTACAATGCAGTTCCAGCCTGGTTTACTGAAAATATTTCAAAAAATAATATCAAAAAAAACGATAACCTTTTATTTGTTGGAAATATAAAAAAACATAAAGGATTACACACTCTTCTTGAAGCATTCAAAATTTTGCAAAACAAAGGCTTTAATAATAAACTTTTAATTGTTGGAAATAGTGAAAATTTCAGAACAAAAGACAGTTCAATAAAAAATGAGATTACTGAAATTTCTAATATTGAGTTTACAGGAAAAATTTCGGATGATAAACTCAAGGAACTTTATGCTTGCTCAAAACTTTTAATTCAACCTTCCCTTTATGAGGGTTTTGGAATGCCACCTATGGAAGCTCTTTCCTGCGGAACTAACGTTGTCATTTCTGACATTCCTGTGTTTAAAGAAATCTATAAAGATTTTCCAGTAACTTATTTTGAATGTGAAAATCCACAAGATCTTGCTGATAAAATAATTGAAGCTTTGCAAAAACCATATCCTGGAAATCTGCCAGACATTTATTCATTTGAAAGAACATCTGATATTATCATAAAATCTATAAAAAATGAGGTTTCAAAATGAAAGTTGCAATTGTTCATTACTGGCTTGTTACTATGCGCGGAGGAGAGAAAGTTTTGGAAGAACTTTGCAAAATGTTTCCACAAGCCGATGTTTACACAAATGTTTACAATCCAAAAAAAATCTCACAAACCATTAAATCTCACAAAATTTTCACTACAAAAGTTAATAAATATCCTATGGCAACAAAATTATATCAAAAATATATGCCTTTTATGCCAAATGCACTTATGCAGCTTGATTTAACAGGATATGATTTGATAATTTCGAGTGAATCAGGACCAGCAAAAGGAGTCTGCCCTTCTCCTGATGCGTTCCACCTTTGCTATTGTCACACACCAATGCGTTACATTTGGGATATGTATTATGAATACGCAAAAAAATCAAACGTTCTTGTGCGTCTTTTTATGAAAATGATTTCTCCAAAACTTCGAATTTGGGATGTTACTTCGAGTAATCTTGTTGATCATTTTGTTGCAAATTCATCTTTTGTTGCAAAGAGACTTAAACGTTATTATAACAGAGATTGCGATGTGGTTTTTCCACCTTGTGATATTGAAAAATATATAAATAATCCTCGAAATCCACAAGATTATTATCTGTTTTTTGGTCAGCTTGTAGGATATAAACGTGCAGATTTAGCAATTGAAGCTTGCATTCAATCAAAAAGAAAAATAGTAGTTATTGGAGAAGGAAAATCAAAACAGGCAAAAAAATATCAAAAATCTGGATATGTTACTTTTACCGGCAGAGTAAGTGATGAGCAAGTAGCTGATTATCTTTCCAAAGCAAAAGCATTGTTATTTCCTGGAATCGAAGATTTTGGAATTATTCCTGTTGAAGCAAATTCTGCTGGTTGTCCTGTACTTGCTTACAAAAAAGGTGGAGCAATCGATTCTATAAAAGAAAATATCACTGGTTTATTTTTTGAAGAACAAACTGTCCAAAGCATAATAGACTGTATAAACAAGTTTGAATCTATGGAGAGTCAGTTTACAAATCGCGAAGCATACACAGCACATGTTCAACAGTTTTCAAAAAATCAGTTTATTCAAAAAATAAGTCATCTAATAGAGGAAAAAAGACATCTTTAGTTCTTTTTTAATTTATAATAATTTTGAAAACTTATTATAAATAGACAAAACTATTAATATATCGTATAATTAAATTTGCTTATGACACAAAATGATTTACAGAATTACTTAAAAACACGATTTCCACACACAAGTTCTTTTATAAGTGGTTTAGCACTATTTATTGTTGATTCATTTGTATTACTTTTTTCTATTGGTTTTGGTTTTTTCTGTGTAAACATTTTTAATTCTTCTGCAATTAATTTTAAATCATTTTTAAATTATTCAACTTTCATTCCATTTATATTAATCATTTTTGGATGTACTGGACTTTATCCTGGCATCATGATTTCACCACCAGAAGAGGTAAAAAAGTTTTTTTTCTCAACTTTTTTCTGTTTTACAGGGATTTGTTTTTCAGTATTCATTTCACAGAATCATTTCAATGATCTAAAAAACTTTTTTATAAAAGACAGCGAATATATTGCAATTATCATTTCATTTATTATAGCATTTCCGTTTGCAGTTCTTTTACTCCCAGGAGCTAGAAATCTATTTAAATATATTTTTGGAAAATTCAAATGGTGGGGTGTTCCAGCTATAATCTATTGCAATGGCGAAGATAATTATTTTATAGTTGATAAATTGTTGAATCACAAATCTTTAGGTTATCATCCGGCTGTGATTATAGATTCCAGTATTGACAAACAGTCAGATTATAAAGGAATTCCAGTCTTTCCGTCATCTGAAGACATTTTACCAGTTATAAAAAAACATAATGTAAAACAAGCAATTATCTGTGATTATAAAGGTGATATGATGCAAATTATGACTTCATATCGTTATACAATTACAGTTTCTAAAAATCAAACTTTTTTTACATCCAATCAACAGTTGAAAGATATTGCGGGAACTATTGGTTTTTCTTCTATTCACAATTTAACTTTTAAAACAAATCTTTTTACAAAACGAGTTCTTGATATTTTGATTGTGCTATTTTTTTCACCTTTATGGATTCCAATAATGATTATTCTTGCCTTTTTAACTAAAATTACTTCAAAAGGACCAATTTTTTATGGTCACAAGCGAATTGGCAAAAATCATAAAGAAATTAAATGCTGGAAATTCCGTTCTATGTGTACTAATTCTCAGGAAATTCTTGAACAGATTTTGGCAACTGACCCGATTCGACGTGCAGAATGGGAAAAAGATAGAAAATTTTTAGATGATCCAAGAGTAACAAAGTTTGGAAAACTCCTGCGCAAAACAAGTCTTGATGAATTACCTCAGATTTTTAACATTCTTAAAGGTGATATGAGTCTTGTAGGTCCTCGACCTGTAACAGAACCTGAACTTATAAAATATGGAAAGTATCAGGATTACGTACTGTCAGTTCTTCCAGGACTTTCTGGAATGTGGCAGATTTCAGGTCGTTCAGATACAGGATACGAAGAACGAATTTCCTTTGATTCCTACTATATTCAAAACTGGTCTATCTGGCTTGATATATGGATTCTTTTAAAAACTATTTGGGTAGTTATAAGTGGTAAAGGTGCATATTAATGAATAAAAAGGTTTTGTTCTTTCTTGCTTTTTTCTTTTGTTTTCTTACCAAAAACATATTTTCTCAAAGATTTAAAATTTATGATGCAACATTTGATATAAAGGGTGCTGGATTTAACTTTTTAGGAAAAACTACACCTTATTCTTTACAGACAAATTTTCCTTTAGATAAAAAAAAGGTTTTTGATTCTGAAGATGAATTCAAAGAATATCTTGATAATTACAAAGTTTCTCTTGATAGTTCAAGATTTTTTGAATCTGTTGAATTGGATTATGAAATTTTAGATATTCAAAATGAAAATAGTGAAAATTCTGATATTCAACAAGTTATTTTACATTTTGATATAAAGGATTCTCATCATCTTTTGTTTGTTCCTTATCCAAAATTTTCATCTAACACAGGCTTTTCTTTTAAATTAAAAGGAAAAGATACAAATTTTTTGGGTTCACTCCAAACTCTTTCAACTGAATTACGATTTGATATTACAAATGAAGGTTTTGAGCCAGGTTTTGCAATAGATATTTCTTTTCCTTTTAAAATTGGTATTTTTGATGCTCAATGGGTTAATGATTATGAAATTTATTATACAATTAATAATCCAATGCCAGAATGGAACGCTAAAACTGGATTAAAACTAACTTTACCATTTTATAAAAATTCCATTTTACTTGAATTTTATCAATATTCATACAAAAACTTTGATTATCTTGATTATAACGACGATTTATATTTCAAAGAAGAATTTGCATTTTCTTCTCCTATTTCTATTTTTTCTTTTGATAATTTTACAGAACTTTATTTTACACCAAAAATTTCATTTTATACAAACTGGGATTTTAATGGAATAAATATACAAAACAGTGATTTATCAAGTCCTTCTATAAATTTCTCTTCGTCTTTTTCAAATAAAAAAATCTCCTGGGATAATTTTTTCCGTTTAGGTTATTATGCTCATTTCAATAGTTCGATTCTTTATAATTTCCAAAGAAACGATATTTCTCCTTTTCTTTCTGCAGAAATTCAATTATTCTACAATTTTTCCACTTCTTCTAAAAGAAATTTTCTGGAAAAATTTGGTATTTGCACTGATATATATTACTTTTCATATTTTTATTTACCTAATAATGAATACCTTTACGGTGAAAAAATTGGTAGTCGCATAAGAGGAATTTTAGATAATTCATACTTTGGAAATGATTTACCAAATGCACCTAAGTACACTGCATCTTCTGCAATTATTTTTAACCTTGATTTACCACATCATCTTTTTACTACAAATTTTAAATATCAAATAATGAATTTTAATTTTCAGATATCACCTTTTGTAGATATTGCATTAGTGTTGGACAGAAAAACAAATACACTTTTTTCTCTAAAAGATGGATTTTACACAGCTGGTTTAGAATTTTTAATTTACCCATTAAAATGGTCAAGTTACACCTTAAGGGCAAGTGTCGGATTTGATGTATTAAAAGTTTTGAAATCAGATTCCAAACTCAAAGGACTTTTAAAATACAATGAAATATTTATTGGAATCGGTCTGCATTATTAAATTGTTATAAATTTCATGAAGTGATTTTGTAGCATCACATTTCTTCCAAAAGCAAAACCGCATCTTTTTGCCAATATAAAACTGGAGAAAATTGAGCAAGACTTACAAGTAATTCCCGTGCAAAAGTTTGACATTCATTTTCTTTTGCATATTTTGCAAGAATGTTAAAACTTTTCCATGCACTTGATTTTTTCCCCCACTCAACAACATCATCATAAAAAGAAGCTTCTTGCAAAAATTTTGAAAAAGTTGAATATTCATAATCAATGTTTCGTTCTTCTAAAATCTCTGAAATTTTTGAAAAACTTGTAATCGCCGAAAGGCAAGCAAATTCCAATGCTTTTGAAAACTCTTGATTATCATAATAAAAATCTGCAAGCTGATTATATGCATCAATAAAAATGTACGAATCTGCACGGTAAAGCGTAAAGAATTTCTCCATTGTTCCTTTTTTTGAAGATTTTATTGTTTTTAGCATGGATGAAATGAGATTATTGTTTTTATAATTTTTGTCTTCCACAAGAAGATTTAAAAGCCGCACTTCCATCTTATTATAATCTTTTTTTAATCTACTTATTTCCGCAAGAAGATATAGAATTTCGTATTTCTGTTCAGGAATATCTAAAACATCTGCATTATCCAAAGCCAAAAGATAATATGTTTCTGCAAAATCATATTCACCTTCTAGTCTGTAAATGTCACCAATCAGTTTTTGTGCTTCTGGAAACAAAAGTGATTCTTGTAGATATGTCAAAAGGTTTTGCATTGAATTGTTGAAATAATTTAGTCCCTTTCGTTTTAAATAAAAATTTATGATTTCAACACTTACATTTTCTTTTCGCTTTGTCAGAATTTCAAGGATGCTGTCAAGCTCATCACCAGCAGTTTGAACCTGTCTTGATGTCAAAGAAGTTTTTAAACTTTCAATTTGTTTTTCTATCAATTGTCTTTTATATAAAATAGCAAATTCTGAATATTTTAATGCATCACCATAATTTTTGTTTTCAAAACTTTCTAAAGCTAGACGATAATTTTTTATACTTTCCTCGTTGAGATTTGTTTGAGAAAACAATCCACACATCAAAAAAAATAAAATACAATTAATCAAAAATATTTTTTTATTCATAATATCTCACAAAGAATTTAATTCTTCTTCAAATACTTTATCGGCAAATTCTTTATTAACTGTTTGCACAATTTTTCCTTTTTTAAAGATTATTACTTTTGAACCAGTACCTGCAATTCCAATATCTGCGTGTTTTCCTTCTCCAGGACCGTTTACAACACAACCCATCACCGCTACAGTGATGTTCTTTTTCATTGAAAGCAGTTTTGTTTCCCATCGATTAATAAAATCATGTACATCAAAACCTATTCTTCCACAACGAGGACAGCTTACAATTTTGACACCGCCTTCCCTTTTGCCACATTCTTTTAAGATGTTTAATCCGGCAATCACTTCATTTTCAACAGATGAAGAAAGACTTACTCTGATTGTATCACCAATATTTTCATTCAAAAGTGTAGAAAAAGCTATCGAAGATTTTACGATTCCACCAATTAATGGTCCCGCTTCAGTTACCCCGAGATGAAGAGGATTTGAATATTTTTTTGCATAAAACCTATTGCATTCTATTGTTTCATTCACATCTGATGATTTCATACTTACAACATATTGATCAAAATTCAATTCCTCAAAGACTTCTGCTTCACGCACGGCAGTTTCACATAATCCTTGGGCTCTAGAAATTTGTTTTGATGCAATCTTTTGCTGTAAATCTTGTGGCAAACTTCCAGAATTTATTCCTATGCGAATTGCAACTCCATTATCTTTACAGGCATCAACAACAATTTTTGTATTTTCTTTTGATCCAATATTTCCAGGATTTATTCTGATTGCGCTAACGTTACCTTTCAGACATTCAAGTGCCAGTTTATAATCAAAATGAATGTCAGCAACTAAAGGCATGCTTGTGTTTCTTGCAATCTCACACAAACCTGCTGCACTTTCTACATCAGGTACAGCAAAACGGATTATATCACAACCTAAAATCTGAAGTTCTGTTATTTTTGATATTATTCTTTCTAATTTTTGCGGAGAGTTTTTTAAATCATTTATTGGTTCTTTCCACATTGTTTGTAAGGTAACTGGAGAATCACCACCAATACAAATTCTTTTTGTTATGCCTTTTCCGCCTAAAAATATTTTCTTTGTCATAAAATCATTATAACATAAAAAAAAAAAATGATATATAAAAAAAACTTGCTATCTTGTAAAAATAATGGTAAAATGTAATTTCTATGAGAGTATTAGAACTTACTAATGTTGAACGAGAAGAAAGTGAACTTTTTTATAGACGAAAATACAAATGTAATGCAACCTTAGATTTGCCTACAAATAAGGAAACCATTCCCGTTCTTTTTACAATAGAAACAGATCCATTTGGAAAAAAGATAATTGAACTGTCTTTTCCAACACCTGTCAATTATCCTCTTATTCCAGTAAAAAAATCTCTTGTTGAATTTATTTTAACAGAAGAATTAGAAGGAAGACTGCCTTGCTAACTTTTTTTACACACTCTGCAGATGAAACAACTGCTCTTGGTTATAAAATTGGAAAAAAACTAAAAAAAGGCGACATTATAGCCATGCAGGGAACTCTTGCAGCTGGAAAAACAACAATCACGAAAGGAATAGCGCAAGCTTTAGATATTTCTGAAGAGATTACAAGTCCTACTTTTTGTTTAATAAGTGAATATTATGGCAAAATGCCTTTGTATCATATAGATGTTTACAGACTAGACGGCACAGAAGATTTTATAAATCTTGGTGTTGACGATATGCTTTATGGCGATGGTGTTTGTATTATTGAATGGTCTGAAAAAATTATGGATGAGCTTCCAAAAAATACAATTATTCTGCGAATTTTACCACAGGATGACAATTCTAGAAAAATAGAAATTGAAAATTTTAATGAAACAATTGAATAAATAATCAGGTGATATATGAATATACTTGTTTTAGATTGTGCAGTTTCAAAAATCAGTATCGCAGTGAAGTTTGATGATAAGATGATAGCACAGACTTATGACATAGGTATGCGTCAGTCTGGGATTCTTGTTCCTGCCATAGACGATATTTTGCAAAAAGCTGGAATTACAGCCGGTGATTTGGATTTTTCAGCCATAACAATTGGTCCTGGAAGTTTTACAGGGCTAAGGCTTGGAATTTCTGCGCTAAAAGCCATTGAACTTGCGTATAATGTTCCCATTTATGGAGTTTCTTCCTTGCAAGTTTATTCTTATGCTGCAAAAAATCTTGGTTTCCCTGTTTTATGTTGTATTGACGCTAACAAAGACCGTTTTTATGCCTGTCTTTATGACGAAAATGGAAATGAAATTTTACCTGATGGGGATTATGAAAAATCAGAACTGATTGAAAAGATTAACTTTAACAAAATTCTTATTACAGGTCCTGATGCAAAAAAATTTTATGACATTTTAAGTAATTCAAATGCTCACACAGATTTAAAACCATATCTGTTAAGAAATTCTGATAATTATGCAGCTTGTCTTATAGAAATTGCAGAAAAAATGCACAAAAACAATGAAAATCCTCTGCAAGATTATGATGGACCTGTTTATTTGAGAGCTTCGGAAGCTGAGCTTAAACTTACTAAATAGTTGAGCGATGATAGCCCCCGCGAAGCGGTCCACTGGACTGATCTGCACCCCTAAAAAGTAACACATTTAAAATCGACTGGTGGCGAAAAGGTGACAGATTTGGAGGTAAAAATGGAAAGCGGAAGCGTACCAGTCGAGACAAGAATCAATGCAATTGTTGATTATGAAGTGAAGAAACTGAGCAAAAAGGCGATAGCACGAAAATACGGAGTCAGTGATTCAACCGTAAGGGGCTGGATGCATACAAGAGATTATTTTGTGAATAAATGCCTGGAAATTGCTAAAATAGCCTCAGAAGGAAAATTGAACTATTTTCTTGGTGAGGAAGCAATGGAACAAGAAGAAGAAAATCCAAAAGATCTTGCAAAACAGGTAAAATACCTGAAGCAAAAACTTGCATATTATGAAGCACTTGCAGAAGAATGCGGGATTAAAGTTGACAAAGTATCAAAAAAAAACGGTGCAGGGCAATCAAGCGGGCAGCCGAAAAAACAGGAGAGAAACTGACAGTTTACTGCAGGATAGCAAACATAAACCGAAAAAACTACTACGATTTTCTGAAACAAAAAGATGAACCGGAAGATGATGAGATTCTTGTATTCATTAAAGAAAAACAAATCAGTCACAATTATGGAATCGGCTATAGACCGATTACTAGTCTGGTACGCCAAAAGTTCGCAATAGAAATAAGCGGGAAGAAAATTCTCGTGGAGTCAGTGGTGTAATAAGTCCTCTGGATAAAATGTAAGACTTACCAGTATCCGTGCAAAAATCTGTACACATTCGTGAAAGTGTTGTATATTAAGGAATAAGTAAAATGCTGCAAGATTTTACACTGACACTTTTTGCAGTGTAAACTTATTACAACTGATACGGAGAAATTTTGTTATGTGGACGCCCCACTGGGGCGCCTGGAGAAAAATGAAAAAATGGAAAGAATTGGAATAGAGAAAGAAAACATCGCACGTATAGTTGCAAATTCATTTTTTCTCATTGCATCTTTGCTTGGCCTATTTGTTATATGCGTAGAGCATCTAAACAGATGGTATTTGACAATTCCGATTGTTTTTATTTTTTTATTTATATTTGCAATAATTACTGAAGTTTATGAATGTATTTTTTATGATGATACTCACCTTATAATTAGAAGTTTTAGAGGAATAGAAACTATAAAATTTATCGATATTAAAAAAATTAAACGTGATTTTATCAGAAGTAAAACCGTTCATGGTGGTGGACATTGGCGTTATACCATCCAAATAAAAGCAAAAGACCAAAATACAAGAGAAATAATAGTTCCGTTTCCACAGTTAATACAAAATCCGCATCTACAAGATTTATTTTCAAGAATTAGAAAGCAAAACAAGAATATTGAATTAATTAAAATCGAAAACTAGAAAAAGACAGACAAGTCAAGTTTGTCTGTCTTTTTATTAAAAATATGATATAATAAATTATCTTAAGTAGAGGAGTTTGAAAATGCCAAGTATAAGTGAGTTTTATGGACTTTCAGTTTATATGTATAATAATGGTCGTGAACATAATCCACCTCATTTTCATGTATTCTACGGAGATTTGGAATGTGTAATTGACATTCATAAGTGTAAAAAAACAGAAGGAAAAATGCCTAAAAATAAATTAAGATTAATTCTTGCATGGTGCGAAATTCATAAAGATGAACTTTTGCAGAATTGGGAACTTGCTACAAAGAAAATGGATTTGCGTAATATCGCTCCACTTGTATAAGGAGGTCAAAATGAAATGGGCTGTAATTAGTGTAGAACCTACAAAAGATTATAAATTATTTCTCACTTTTGAAGGTGGAAAAAAACGAGTATTTGATTTTACTCCATTATTAGAAGATAAAATAAATGAACCTTTACGTGACATCAATTATTTTATGACTGCAAAAGTACATCATCATACAGTAATGTGGAATGAAAAACTTGACATGTGTCCTGAATACTTGTATGAGAAAAGTGTCAAAGTAAAATAATCACATAACACATATAAGGCCCCAAGTTGTCAATACTAATTCAAAAAAAATACAACTTAGGGCTGTTTTTTTAGAAAAAACAGTCTTTCTTTTGAGAAAAAAATAAAGTTCCCGTTCAAAATAAAAAAGCAAAGCCTGTATCGCAATTCAAAAAAAGATTTCAGGAAAAGCGTCCTGAATCAAACACATATAGTCGGTCACGGCAAACCTGAAAAACAGATTTCCAGCACGAAGACATTTTTGGAGAAAAGGACGCGAGTGACGCAGCGTCCGCCAAAAATGCCGAACGCCCCTGCGTGAAGGTGAACCGGTACCCGTGCCAAGCCTGAAGCAAAAATAAGATGGTCATCATACGATGCCGATAGTTATATGGGCAGGTCAAGGTAGGGACAGTCCGCTTATTTATTTTCAACAAAAACAATAATATAAAAAGGCGCAGTGGCAGCTTCTATTCAAAGCTCAAGAAGTCACGACATCTGGGACAGAAAGAATGACAGACGGTCAAAGCCGCATATAATTTTCATTTTTCAAAAGTCCCGCCGTATACGCTTCAGTTATGTGCAAGCCGCGAGAGCGGCGACTTAAATAATTTCTTCTCATGCAAACGGCGCGAAGCGACGTATGCGAGATGCTCGCCGCCACTGTCCTTATTTTCAATTTTCTTATCCCCGTAAAACTTATCGGGATTAAAAGCTTCTTTCCGCTTGAGCATGTAATAAACAGTACGCCCGAGTTGCTGCGCAATTATGCTCATGGTGAGTTTTTTGAACTTCTATTTAGGTTCAATTTCGAGTATTTGATTTACAAACCGTGGCAAGGATTGTAAGGGCTGGCGAAGCCAGTTCCGAAGCGTAGCGAAGGAATGAAGCGATAGCGCAACCCTGAAAAGCCTGATTTTTGCGAAGCAAAAAG
>JALFAW010000171.1 GCA_022773305.1 Spirochaetia bacterium | reverse complement strand
GAGTGTCAATTCATAACCGTGAACCTGCAATTCCATAGGGTCGCCCATTGGCGCAAATTTGACAAGTGTAACTTCTGCACCAGGAATAATTCCCATATCCAAAAAATGTTGACGCAATTCACCTTGTCCGCCAACATTTTGGATTACAGCACTTTCACCAACTTTCAACTCGCTTAATTTCAATACTTGAAATGCATTATTTTTCATAGTAAAAAACCTCAATGCATCTTACAACTATTACACAATAATTAAAAGGACAAATGTCGAATTTTGAATTTTTATTGAGGGGGTAATACAACCCCTCAAAACGGCGAAGTCAAGGCTTTAAGCGTTAGCGTGCCTTGACTCGACGTATTTTTAGGGTGGCTTTTTGCTTCGCAAAAATCAGGCTTTTCAGGGTTCCGGCGTCAAAGCGCCTTCATTCCTTCGCTCCGCTTCGGAACTGGCTTCGCCAGCCCTTACAATCCTTGCCACGGGTGAGGTTTAATTATTTGAAAATCATTTTCCTTCGAAAAAAATCCAAATGAGTTATGTTCTATAAATAAGAAAAACCAATCATCAGTTCTTGCGAAATTTAAATACATAAACAACAAACTTTTAAAACTAGTTATTTTTATACAAATTAACTTATTGAGAAATTTTTAATTGTACAAATAATGTGTTATTAGAGCATTTTTTTCAAAGTTTCTGTCATATCATCCAAAACTTCTGTATCACCAGTTTTTAGATGCTCAGCTACACAGGAAGAAACAAAATCTTTAAACAATTCTTTGCTGAAGGAATTGAGAGCTGCAGATGCCGCAGAAACTTGTACCAAAATTTTTGGAGGGTAAGTGTTTTCCTGCAGCATTCTGTTAATTCCATTAATTTGGCCAACAATTCGATTCAGTCGGTTAGACAAAGCTTTTCTGTCTTCCTGAGAACGCGCTGTAATTCTGTCACAAACTCCGATACAATGCGGACAATCATGTCCAAAGACGCTTTCCTTGTTTTCCATAGTATTTTCCTTACATGAAAAATACTATCCAAAATACACTAAAGTCAAGATAGGAATCGAATTTTAATGATAATAATTTGTTTTTTATATTTTATTACTCTAATTTTGTATCGTACATATTTTCAAAAGCACAAAATTCCATTTGATTTATGGCTTTTTTTTCATTATAATCTTTCTGTTATGGAAAATATGGAAAAAAATCTTACTCAAGGAAGCATTTTCAAAAATATTGTTGTTTTTTCACTTCCATTTTTGCTTTCTTATTTTCTACAGACGTTGTATGGAATGGCTGATTTATTTATTGCTGGTCAATTCAATGGAGCAAATGTAATTTCAGCCGTTTCAATTGGAAGCCAAGTGATGCACATGTTCACGGTTATGATTGTTGGTCTTGCAATGGGCGGAACTGTACTAATCGGACAAGCTGTAGGGGCAAGAGATTCCAAAAAAGTTTCAAACGTAATTGGGAATACAATCACACTTTTCATCATAATTGCTATTTTCATCACTTTTATTTTACTTGTTTTCTGTAGAAAAATTGTTTTGGTTGTACAAACTCCTATAGAGAGCATAGACGAAACAGTTTCTTATTTGAAAATTTGTTTTATTGGTATCCCTTTTATTGTAGCTTATAACGTGATTTCTTCTATTTACAGAGGACTTGGTGATTCAAAAAGTCCTATGATTTTTATAACAATTGCATGCGTCATAAACATCATTCTTGATTATTTATTTATGGGAATTCTAGGGATAAAGGCATCTGGTGCCGCAATAGCAACTGTTCTTGCACAAACATTCAGCGTTATCATAAGTATTGTTTTTATGACAAAAACTAAAAATCGAATAAAAATTTCGAAAACTGATTTGATACTAAAATCAAAAACTGCAAGAAATATTTTGAAAATCGGTGTTCCAGTTTGTTGTCAGGACGGATTTATCCAGATTTCATTTATGATTATCACTGTAATTGCAAACAGACGTGGGGTTGATGTTGCAGCAGCTGTAGGAATTGTAGAAAAAATCATTTGCTTTTTATTTTTAGTGCCTTCGACAATGCTTTCTACTGTCAGTTCCATTGCAGCACAGAATATCGGTGCAGTTTTTTTTGATCGTGCAGAAAAAACTTTATGGCTGGGAACTTCTATTGCTGCCGCAATCGGACTTATTTTTGCGTTAGTTTTTCAGTTTGCAGCAAAACCGATATTGTCTTTGTTTACAAGTGAAAATGTCGTAATTGATTTGGGCGTACAATATATCAAATCATACGTTTTTGACTGTTTTTTTGCAGCAATTCATTTTTCTTTCAGCGGATATTTTTGTGCTATGGGAAAATCAATCATTTCTTTCATTCACAATGTGATTTCAATCATCTGTGTAAGAATTCCAGGTGCTTACCTTGCAGCAAAACTATATCCTCAAACACTTTTTCCAATGGGCATGGCGGCTCCTCTTGGTTCAGCACTTTCGGCAATGATTTGTGTACTAGCTTTTTTTGTATGCAGAAAAAAATATAGAATTGGTATTTTTCAAAAAAGAGAGGAATTATGTTAATACAAAAAGAAAACTTGAATTGGTTTGGACGTCATTTGGATTATAACAATGTTCGTTATTTTGATTATTCAGCAAGTGGATTTAGTTTTGTTTTAAAAGGAAAAAAAGCTGTTGCCACAATTTTAAGTGATAGTAAAACCTGGAATCAGCAGAATAAAGGTGTGATTGGGGTTTACGTTACAAATGGAGAAGAGTTTTCCTGGCAAAATTTCCCTTCAGAACCAGAAAAACGCATCATTTTGACAGAAGAAAAAAATGAATGTGTGCTTTTTGAGTCAGATGAAGAAAAGACAGTTTGCATACGCGTTTTAAAATTAAGTGAAGCTGCTTTTGGATATGCTGGACTTGAAAAACTTGAAGTTGATGGAGAAATTATTCCTTCACAAGCTTATGAACTTGCTGGTAAGAACTGCTTAAATCTTGAAGTGATTGGTGACAGTATCACCTGCGGCTATGGAATCGAAGGTGTGTGGGAAAAAGATACATTTTCAACCGAAATTGAACGAGCCGATAAATCTTATGCTTTTTTGACAGCAAAAAAACTGAATGCAAATCTTCATTGTTGTAGCTGGAGTGGAATCGGTATCATTTCAAATTATGTTGACCCTGCCACAGCGAAGATTCCGGAAACCTGCTGGTTAATGCCTGCAAACTGGCCTTACACAGACAAATCACTTTCCCTCAGACTTGGATTAGAACCAGAAGTTTGGGATGAAAGTCGCTTTTCTCCAGATATTGTAGTAATTCACTTGGGAACAAATGATACAAGTTGGGTTCAGAATAAAGAAGACAGAAGACTTAGTTATGTTAGCGGATTACGACAGTTGATTGAAGCTGTGCATCGCCGTTCACCAAAAGCAAAAATCTGCTGTTGTCTTGGAGTGATGGGGCAGGATTTGTGTGATTCAGTTGAACAGGCTACTAGTCTTTTCCAAAAAGATTTTCCAGCAGTGAAAATCAAAACTGTAAAATTCCCAGTTCAAAAAGAAGAAGACGGAATTGCAGCGGACTGGCATCCTTCAGCCAAAACTCACGAAAAAATCGCTCAGATTTTAGCAGAGGAATTAAAACATTTCGAATAAAACAACAGTCAAAAACACAGATTCTACATAACAAGAGCAAAACAGGGGCAGACCTTGATTGATGTTGAATATCAATCAAGGTCTGTCCCTGCATGTGCTGTTTGTTTACACACCAATGAAAGTTTTTGTTTGCACATGCTGCGAGTTTTTCTTAACGCTTCGCTGAAAAACTCGGGGAAGTTATGTTTAAAAGGAGGTCTGTCCCTGTTTGTGTGGCTCGTGCTATAAACTAGTACACCAACGTACGTTTTGGTTTACACGAGCCTTGATTTTTTCCTTTATTTTTTAGTCATCGTAATGCTTAAAAAGTGCAACTGGTTCTTGTTCAATTCTGATTTCAGGAAGTTTTGGCAAAACTGAATACGAATTTGTAAGCCAGTCTCCATCGCCTGCAGCGTATGGGTCAGTTCCATCTTGTGGATAGTTCAAACCATCTTTTGGAGGACAGAAAAATCTCAGCTTCATATCGGCAGGTTTTTCCAAAGAATTTTCAAAGAAATAACTCATTAAATCAACAAATTTTACACCAGGAGCTTTGTAGAACCAGTATCCGTCAAATTCCATCATAATATTTGCATCTTCAAGTTCATCTTTGAAATAAACCTCAAAAAACGAAGGAGTTTTGTCAAAATGAACAGTTGTTTCAACACCTTCTGCATCTTCTGAGCCACCCCAACGAAGTTTTACAGGAAATGAAACTTCCTCTTTCATTTCAATAGGATGAGTAAAAAATGATTTATGAAGTTCCTGTTTGTACATTTTCAAAATTGGCTGTTCAATTCCAACATCATTATTATTCGGATTTGTAATTTCAAGCCCAAGACGACCATCATCACGGAATTGATACAAAGTAAATGCAGAAAGCCATTTATCATTATCCTTTTGCAAAAGTTCCATAAAATGCTTCATCATATTTGACTGCTCAAAAGCACCAGTAACATCACCATCGCCGTTCAATTCAGAAAGAACCATCGGTTTATCCTGACCAGTGATTTCTTTCAATCGCAGATAAGTATTTTTTGCTTTTTCGTAAACCGCATCTACATCATAACAGGCATAACTATTATTCTCTTTTGTAGCAACATCAACAGGCCATCCCCAGTGAAGTGAAAGATACTGATCTCCAGACCAAATATCAGCTTTTTTATGCGCTTCCAAAAAAATATCTTCCATTTCAAGTTTTCCAGTTTCTTTTTGCCACATACCAGCACACAAAATCACCTTTACATTTGGCGCAAATTCATGCATAACATCGCAAACCAAACAGAAAAAATCTGCAAGCTGCTGATAAGTTGCCCTTTTATTAAAACAGAACCACGAACCAGTACATTCGTGATTAACGCGAAGCAGAAGTCTTCCATAAGGCCGCAAATCTTTAGCAACCTGAATAACTTCTTCTTTAGTCAAAGCAGGATCCATAGTAAGAGTAAGAACAACATCCTGTCCTCGCTGACGAATTTCTTTCATAAAACAAAATGGTTCACCATCTCGCAAACCTTCTTTTCCACCGCGATATGGAAAATAATCTTCATAAGGATAATCCCAAGCCCCAGTCGGAGTTGCCTGTTTATGAACAACACTTGCACGTCCAGGCCAACCTTTATCATTAGGATAATAAGTATACATCAAACTAATACCGCGGTGAATTTTTCCCATCTTTTGCAAGATATAATCCTGATTTACATAAAGACCGCGTTCACTTCCATCTCCCATATCTAGGGCACAACCAGGAGCTTTCATTAAAACTTTATTTGCCATAAAATCCTCATAAATTTAATTGTTTCTTATAGTATAAACTATTTTTATGAGATTTCAAGAATTTATAGGGAAAAATTCTTATAAAACCGTATGATTAAAATAATATTTTTGGCGAGCCCCTTCATTTCATTTCGGGTCGGGCTTTGCGCACTTCGCGGACTAACCGCCGCTCATCCCTTCGCTCCACTACGTTACGCTTCGGGACTGCTTCCGCAGGTGCTCCAATCCCTCTCGCAGGTTTCAACTATTAAAATATACTAAACAAAATTCCATTGTTTAAATCAAAAAAAAAGATTACGAGTATCTGAACTTGTCATACACCCGAAATCTTTTAGAATTCAAAAAAGTTTTTATTAGGTTCAATTTCGAGTATTTGATTTACAAACCGTGGCAAGGATTGTAAGGGCTGGCGAAGCCAGTTCCGAAGCGGAGCGAAGGAATGAAGCGATAGCGGAACCCTGAAAAGCCTGTTTTTTGCGAAGCAAAAAGCCA
>JALFAW010000168.1 GCA_022773305.1 Spirochaetia bacterium | reverse complement strand
AGGTTCAATTTCGAGTATTTGATTTACAAACCGTGGCAAGGATTGTAAGGGCTGGCGAAGCCAGTTCCGAAGCGGAGCGAAGGAATGAAGCGATAGCGTAACCCTGAAAAGCCTGATTTTTGCGAAGCAAAAAGCCACCCTAAAAAAAAAATTCAAAACTTGACATTTGTCCTAATAAGAAAAATGTATATGGGAAATTATTTTGTAAAGACTCTTTGAGCCAATACAGTTTTAGGGGGAAAAATGAAGAAGATATTTTTGGCTTGTGCTGCATTTATAGCTGGAATTTCTGCCTGTTTTGCAGGAGATGTTGCGTCTTTTGTGGATAAAGGTTTTACATCAGACGGAAAATATTATATTTTTGGACAATATGGAAAGACTGATAAAAAATTTCAAGGATGGGCCGAAATTTATCAGGTGGATATAGCTGCTAATGATTTTGTTGAAGGCGGTGTTTTTCTAACTAAACCAACATCGGTTACTGCAGGTAAAAGTGGCAAGGAAGTTTTTGAAGGTCTGGAAGCAAAAAGTTATTATTATTTTAAAAATTATCCTTCTGAAAAAGCAAACATTGATAACGTGCTTTATATTCTTGATGACGTTAATAAAAAAGGAACTGAAGAAATTGTTTTTAAGGATTTTAGAGGTTCTGAGATTGAAAATCCAAATTCTTATCACATTCAGCTTGTTCCAACCTTTGAAGGAAAAGGAAAAAATGTCAAATCTTCGTTTTTTATTATGATTGAAAAAAAGGATGCAGATGGAAATGTCATTGCACGGCAGAAAGTTGGTTCTCCAGAGATTAAGAGAAAAGGAATTACAGATTATAAGATTGAACGAATTTTTTGTGACAATTCTGGAAAGAGTCTTATTTTTGTAATTGAAAAAACACTAGAAGATGATACTGGTATTTCTATTCGATATATGGTAGAAGCTGCAAAATTATAACGCAATTTATATAAAATTAATTAGAAACAATAAAAATAAAAAGAGAAAAAAAAGCAGAAATTTTTTAATAAATTTCTGCTTTTTTTTTCTCTTTTTTCGTATAAAATCGTCATCCTTTGGACATATTTATTTTAGAGCATAAATCAATTTTGATGCTTAATTTTGAAGGTGAAGTTAGATATTACTTTGCTTGAATTTATGGAGGTTTTATATGAAATGTTTAAGAAATGAGTTGGTACTGATGTTTTTACAGACAGTTTTTATTGTAAGTATAGTTTTGGTGTCCGTTATTCCAGTTTCTTGTAAGGCTACGGAACAGGGAATTGAGATAATTGGCGGTGATTATAAGAGTCCTTGTTTAAAAAATATTAATGTTCTGGATAATAAAACAGTAAAACTTGAATTCACTGATGCTGTTTCTGTCAGAAATGTAGTTGTTTCACCCTTTATTAAGAATATTTCAGATTCACAGGAACATTCTATTGGAATTGAATTATCTTCTTCATTGGCAGCAGCATGCGGTGAATATGGTGTTATTGAGAGTTCCCAGCAAATATCAGAAGATGGAAAAGAAATTACTTTTCTCCTTGAAAATGAAACACAAGTAGGTTTGAAATATGAGATTTTTGGCACTGTTGAAGATAAAGCTGGTAATTCATTGACATTTTGTGTCCCATTTATTGGTTATAATCCATCTGTTCCAAAAATGATTATTACTGAAGCACAAATAAAATATGCTAAAGCAACTGTATCAGGAAATGTTTTGTATAGGACCGAGTTTATTGAACTTATGGCATTGGAAGATGGAAATCTTGCTGGTATTGAGATAATCAGTGCTTGTGATGGTGAAAAGGGTAAATTTGTATTGCCGGCAGTTGAAGTAAAAAAAGGTGAAATAATTCTAGTTCATCCAAGAACAAAAGAGACTGGTTGTATAAATGAACAAGGTGATGATTTAAATCTTGCAATTGCTCCTTTTTCTAAAGACGGAGTGCGTGATTTATGGTCGAAAAATGAGAATTCTCGCTACAATGATTCAACAGATGTTATTTATCTATTCAATACTGTTAATAATTCTGTGATGGACGGTTTTGTGTATGCCGCAGAAAACCTTACTGAATGGAAAACTGAAGTTTCTGAAACTGTTGATTTACTTTTTGATGAGGGTATTTTTAAATCAAAAGACATTTCTGCAGCTGTTCTTTCAAAAGGAGTAAGTCCGTTAAAAAGTTTGACTAGAATAAATGCATCAGAAATCAATAAAAAAGTAATGAATGATGAAGAAATTGATTTTCCAATTGTATATGATTCATCAAATTGGTCTGTGTGTTCTGTTTCTCCTGGAGATTTATAAAAAAAATTCTCAGAATAGAAAAAATACAAAACGAGAAGGGAAGAGGAATATTAATGAATAAGTTAGATCAATTGAACACTGTGATAAAAGATAATTCAAGATTTTATAAGATTAATGAATCAGATTTGATTTGGATTTATGATGCCCATGTTCATAATGTTTTTTCGTTAAGCAGAAATCTCTATAATGCTTTATTTGTGGAAAAGAATCAATCTTTATCTGATATCACTGAAAAACTATCGATTAAGGAAAATGCTTACTTTTTGAATATCATCAATAATATTTTGCAGAATGAAACAGATAATACAAACTTTTCAGTAGAAGATGACGGTTGTTCTGTTATGATAAATACAAGTAACCGCTGTAATCTAAACTGTTCATATTGCTATCGAAATAAAAAAGATGCAAATATAAACAGTATTGAAAATATAAAAAAATCAATAGAATGGGTGATGAAAGAATACAAACCTAAAGCTTCAAAATTTGATTTTACATATTCTATGAGTTCAGAATCTTCTATAGATATTGATATATTAAAGCAGGTTTTAAAGGAATATGAAAATTACGAACCACAGGATTTTTTAGAAAATGATTTAAAACAAGAGGAAGTGCAGAATTTTTTTAAGTGTTTGCATAGAGATTTTGATAATATCAAACCAGATTTGTTTTCTGAAAAAAGTGATGAAAATAAATCTTGTTTGGTTTTAATATTGAATAAACTTATCAGGGAAAAAAACTTATATGAAATGCTTGGAATGTCTATAGGAATGTTTCAAGAAGATATGAGAGCTGAAATTCAAAATAGGCATAACTTTTCTGCATGGAAAGCAAATAGAGTGAATCGTTGGATTCTTGAGGTTAAATATGGTGAGTATATTGATTTTTCAAAAAAAGCAATTCCGCAGTATCCATCTTTTAGTATTTTTACAAATGGTACTTGTGCAACTTCAGATTTTATCCATTTGGTTAAGGCAGCGGGAATCAATCCTCTGTACATTAGTATTGATGGTCCGCAAAAAGTGCATGATTTTAATAGGAAATTTAATTCCGGAAAATGTTCATATGGTGAAGTTTTGAAAAACATTAGAATTTTCCAAAATGAGAAGATTTCATTATGTGCTTCGGCGGTATTAACATCACATTATCCTAAACCTTTGGAAATAGCATTACATTTACAAAAACTTGGCTTTCAAAAAGGTACAATGACATCAGTTCGACCTGGAACTTCTGTTTCATTTACATTGGATAATGTGGATAATCTTTTGGCAGGGTATGAAGAATTGTTTTTGCGATTCAAAGATGATGCATTAAAAAATGATTTTTCTTTGCTGGATTTTTTGGAAGATGATTATTGTGTAAATTCTATAAAGCTATTGATTTCAAGAACAAAGCAAGTATGCAGGTGTAATTTAGACAATCAATTAGTTATCAATGCAAAAGGAGATGTATATAATTGTCTGTATTTTGAAGCTTCGAATATGAATAAAATCGGGAACATTAATTCTCAAGTAAAGAGAATAGAGGGTGATAAAAGTGTATCATCAAGAAATGCTTGTAATAAATGCTGGGCAAGATATTTATGTGGTGGAACGTGTTTTTATGCTTCACAAGTAATGATGGGGGATATTCTGGAGATTGAACCAGTTGAGTGTAAAATAAGAAAACATCTTGCAAGATTAAGTTTAGAGTTTGTTGTTTTTTGTAGAGAGAATAATATTAATTTGTGATTTGAGAAAAAAAAATAAAAAATTATTAAAAATCGGAGGTAAAAATGGGATTTTTTACAAAAAAACAAGTAAAATTAAGTGCAGTTGCGTTTAATTTGAATGATTTTGAAGAGTTGAATTACAACCAGCTAGTTGAAGTAAATGGTGGTTGTGGAGGAGGATTTTGGGCTGGAGTAAGGAATTTTTTTAGTGGAGGAAAGAACTCTTCAGGAAATTCAGGCAGTGCTAGTGGAAGTAGTTCTGCAAGCAGAGGTTCATCAAGTTATTCAGGCTATAGTTCGTCAGGTAGCACAAGCAGTACAACTTCAAGCAGTTACGGAGGATGCGGAGGGAATAATACACAAAATGAAGTAAAAATGGGAAATGTATATAGTGAAACATATATAAGAAAAAATATTCCGAAACAGTTTCAAAAAATTGCTCTTGAAGCTCTTGCAAAAGAGGAAGCAGCTGGAATATATGGAAGTCCAACAGACAGTAAACGTATTACTGAAGTTATTGGTTCTAAAACATCATTACAAGATTCACATACAGGAGTTGATATAGGAGGATTAACAAGAGGCAAGAAAGGTGATCCTATTTATGCAGTTGCAGATGGTGTTATTACACGTTCTGGCTATACTAATTCAAAAAGTTCCAGAATCGAGCAAACTCTTCCTGGTACAAAAGATACTGCAGTTTATCAACATGCAGCATTTATTGTAAAAGCTGGCGATACAGTTAAACGTGGACAGATTATTGGCTATATGAGCGATATAGGCACTAAAAATAATGTTCATTTACATTACGAAATTAGAAAAAATGGTGTTTATGCAGGAGGTAATAATGATATTCCGATAGAGAATCCTTTGAAACATATGCCTTCAACTTATTATGTTGAAAAATAAAAAGTTTTTTAAGTTATTTAATAAATCGACTATAGGAAGAAATAATTTCTAAGTCTTTGGATTTTTTTCGGATTTGTCAATTGAAAATCCGAAAGTCTTATATTTTTTTGTGAAAAAGAAAGGAGTGTAAGATAAAACCTCTAAAATAGCGCGGCTTTATCTTACCTAAAGTTTGCGTTGCAAACTTATTATTCAGGGGTTAATACAACCCCTGAAAACGAGCGAGTCAAGGCCTTGAACGAAGTTTGCCTTGACCGGTCGTATTGAACTGCTGTTCCTCATTACATTACGGAACAGCGTAAAAAGTCAATCGATTGTTGAAACAATCTTCTTGACTTTTTATGGGAGGATTTCAATGAAATCGAGAATAGTAGTAATAACACTTTTTGCAGTAATTTTTTTATCATGTTCAAAAAAAAATGAAGTTGAAAGTAGTGATGTTGTGAGTAGCAAAGTCGTAAATAAAGATGTGGAAAAATATCGAAATAGTGATGGAGAAATTTCGTTTTCTACTGTACCGAAAGAAGTTGAAGTACAAGTAGAAAGAAAAAAAATAGAGCCAGTTATTTATGTTAATAAAAATTTTGATGATTCTATATATGATAATGAAGTAATTTTAAATTTTTGTCTTATGAATTCAAATGATGTCTCCTTCTGCCTTTATCATAATATTAGAAAGATTAAAGATTATGATGATTCAAAGAAAGAAAAACCTGAATATTTTTCAAGTTCTAACCCTTTTTATACATATAGTTATCAAGATTTGTTTGCAACTTGGGTATATGAAACTGGTTTGATTACAGAATTAATAACAACGTCAAGTGAATGGTCAACTAAAAGAGGTGTAAAAGTTGGCGATCCTATTTCAAAAGTAGTAGAAGCATACGGGGAGGATTCTAATATTCTAGTCTATGATTATGAAACAGAAAAATTTTCATTTGCTTCAAAAAAGGAAAAACCAATGTTTGGACTATATACTTCGAACGAAGGCTGTTCATTAAATGGATCGAATATGATTGATGAAGAAAACATGTGTATAACTTTTTATGCAGAAAATGGATTGATTTCAAAAATAAAGGTTTATATAGGGCATTAGAAATTAAGAATCAAAGACTTTCTTGATTTAGATTTATATACAAAATATACCTTTGATTTAGCAGATTATCAACCTCATGTGGATGGTTTTGCAAATATATATGTTTGTAAAAATGACTTAAAAAGTTGTATTGTAAAATTGTATTATTATTCTAGCATGTATAAGATTCAATATTTTTTTACTATAAATAATGATTATTTAGATGGATATTGTGAAAAGATTTTATATAAAGAACCATATACAACTGAAGATGCCGAAATATTAAAACTGGAAGAATTTTCAGGAAAACGTCAGAGCATATCAAGTTCATCAAAATTGACACAGAAGAGTATAGATTTAATCTATTTCTTACTAAGTGAAATAAATTGATTATTGATATTATGGAAATAACAGCAATCAAAATTTATTTTCATTTCCAGCTGGCTCTTGGGAATCAGGAAGGATTTGTAAAAGAAATGATTCAGGATATTTAATTCACAGTGGAATAGGTTCTACAACTTGGGGATGTATTAAAATGTCAGATGGTGATGTCGCTCTAGTTGCAAAAACTGTTGATAATGCAATTAATTCTGGTGGAAATGCAAAACTTTTAGTGTATTGATTATATTTCGTAAGAAAGACAAGAAACAAAAATTAGATTAGAATGTAAGATAAAAACAGCTGAAATAGTGTTGTTTTTATCTTACTCTTAGGTTTGAGTAGCATACATACTATTAGGTTCAATTTCGAGTATTTGATTTACAAACCGTGGCAAGGATTGTAAGGGCTGGCGAAGCCAGTTCCGAAGCGGAGCGAAGGAATGAAGCGATAGCGGAACCCTGAAAAGCCTGTTTTTTGCGAAGCAAAAAGCCA
>JALFAW010000167.1 GCA_022773305.1 Spirochaetia bacterium | reverse complement strand
GAAGCTGGCATCAATAAAAACGCAAGTTGCCACACCTTTCGTCATTCTTTTGCAACTCACTTGCTGGAAAACGGATACGATATAAGGACAATCCAGGAACTTCTTGGCCACAGCGATGTGAGTATAACAATGATTTATACCCATGTCCTAAATCGCGGAGCCGGTGGCGTAATAAGTCCTCTGGATAAAATGTAAACTTACCAGTATCCGTGTAAAAATCTGGATACATTCGTGAAAGTGTTGTATACTAAGGAATAAGGAAAATGATTCAAGAATTTACACTGACACTTTTTGCAGTGTAAACTTATTACAATTGATACGGAGAAATTATGTTATGTGGACGCCCGCACTGGGGCGCTTTTGGAGGAAAAAAAATGAGTGTATATGAAAAGAAAGAGCTTGTAGAACAAAGTTTTTTTCAGAAAATGTTCAAAAAACAACCAAAACAGAATTTTATAATAGAACTTGAAAATGCTTTGTATGAATATGAAGATAAATTACTTACATTAGATATTTCGATAATAAATTCATTAAAACAAAAATATAATATCAAATCAAAAGATTTTACATACGAAAGAAAGTTTTTGCTAAACAGATTTATTTCTCATTGTTTATGGGATGAACATTTATCCGATGAAGAAAAGAAGCAATTATCTTATCTTGCTAAACTTCTAGATATTTCAGAAGAATACTTAAATAACAAAATTACAGAAGAAGGAAAAGCAATTTATAAGAAAAAGGTACAACTTGTTATTTTCGATGACAAAATAGAAGATTCTGAAAAAAAAGAATTAGATTCTCTAGAAAAAGAGTTTAACATTTCAGAATCAGATTCTACAGAAATTTTAAGTAATGAAGTTTCTTCAAAAATTCAATCATATGTAAATTCACTTTTAGAAAAAAGAAGAATCTCTCCTGACGAAGAAAAGAAATTATATGAAATGATTTCAGGAATGCATGTTACTGCTAGTTTCTCAGGAGATGGAATCTCAAGATTTAGAAAATATTGGGATATTGAAAACGCAGAATTAATACCTCTGGATTCTCCAATAAATTTGCAAAAAAGTGAGAACTTGTATTTTTCAGCAAATATAGAATGGTTTGAAGAAAGAACAAGAACTACAACAGTTTCGTATGGAGGTATAAGTACTAAGTTTAAAATTTGCAAAGGAGTTTATTTACGCGGCGGTTCTATAGCCCCAATGAGAAACACAGAAGAATATTTAAAACTTATCGACGATGGAGATATTTTTTTTACAAACAAAAGAATCATTTTTATTGGGCAACATGGTAATAAACAAATTCCATATTCAAAAATCTTAGCCTTTACACCTTTTGCTGATGGTATAGAAATCGACAAAGATACTGGTAAAAAACCATTTTTTAAATATGAAGACTCAGAACTTATGGGCATTTATCTCGCAAGATTATTGAAGGATTTTTAAATGAGTTATCAAAAAACAAAAAAACGTTTATTTGAAATAATACAAGCAAGTACTGAACATGACCTTGCAAGTAAAGTTTTTGATATTTGTTTAATAGTTTTAGTTCTCATAAATGTTTGCCTAGTAATTGCAGACACTTTTAATCTTCCTGAAAAAGTAAAAACTGTTTCATATTATATAGAAGTAGTTTCTGTTATTATATTCACCATAGAGTATTTTTTACGTATTTGGACAGCAGATTTGCTTTACCCAAATAAAAATTGGTTCATTGCTAAAATAAAATATATTTTTTCATTCTTAGCAATAATAGATTTATTAGCAATATTACCTTTTTATCTTCCGTTATTGATTACGATAGATTTACGAGTTCTGAGAATGCTAAGAATTATCAGACTATTCAGAGTATTCAAAATTAACAGGTATACAAATGCTCTTTCATCTATTGTTAAAGTTTTTAAGATTAAACAGAATGAATTGTTATCTTCAATTTTTGTAGTTCTTCTTTTAATGATTGTAGCTTCAGTATTAATGTACAGCGTAGAAAATAAAGCTCAACCAGAAGTTTTCAGAAATGCATTTGATGCATTATGGTGGGCACTTGCAACATTAACTACAGTTGGTTATGGGGATATTTATCCTATTACAGTATTAGGTAAAATTCTAAGCGCAATAATTGCAATATTAGGTATTGGACTTGTTGCTGTCCCAACAGGTATCATTTCTGCAGGTTTTATGGAAAATATGGAAGAATCTAAGAAATGTGAAAAAGATGAAATTAAGTATTGTCCCTACTGTGGTAAGGAAATAAAATAATAGCATGACACATATAAGGCCCCAGTTTGTCAATAAGAATCTTCAAAAAAAATCAACTAAGGCTGTCTTTTTCAGACAGTCTTCTTTTTTTAGAGAAAAATAAAGTTCCCGTTCAAAATAAAAAAGCAAAGCCTGTATCGCAATTCAAAAAAAGATTCCAGGAAAAGCGTTTTGAATCAAACACATATAGTCGGTCACGGCAAACCTGGAAAAACAGATTTCCGGCACGAATACATTTTTGGAGAAAAGGACGCGAGTGACGCAGCGTCCGCCAAAAATGCCGAACGCCCCTGCGTGAAGGTGAACCGGTACCCATGCCAAGCCTGAAGCAAAAATAAGATGGTCATCATACGATGCCGATAGTTATATGGGCAGGTCAAGGCAGGGACAGTCCGCTTGTTTATTTTCAACAAAAACAAAATATAAAAAGGCACAGTGGCCGCGTCTATTCAAAGGTTACGAAGTCACGGCATACGGAACAGAAAGAATGACAGGCGGTCTCAGCTGCATATAGTTTTCATTTTTTAAAAGTCCCGCCGTATACGCTTCAGTTATGCGCAAGCCGCGAGAGCGGTGACTTAAATAATTTCTTCTCATGCAAACGGCGCGAAGCGACGTATGCGAGATGTTCGTCGCCACTGTCCTTATTTTCAATTTTCTTATTCCCATAAAACTTATCGGGATTAAAAGCTTCTTTGCGCTTGAGCATGTAATAAACCGTACGCCCGAGTTGCTGTGCAATTATGCTCATGGTGAGTTTTGTGAACGTCTATTTAGGTTCAATTTCGAGTATTTGATTTACAAACCGTGGCAAGGATTGTAAGGGCTGGCGAAGCCAGTTCCGAAGCGTAGCGAAGGAATGAAGCGATAGCGCAACCCTGAAAAGCCTGATTTTTGCGAAGCAAAAAG
>JALFAW010000166.1 GCA_022773305.1 Spirochaetia bacterium | reverse complement strand
TGGCTTTTTGCTTCGCAAAAAACAGGCTTTTCAGGGTTCCGCTATCGCTTCATTCCTTCGCTCCGCTTCGGAACTGGCTTCGCCAGCCCTTACAATCCTTGCCACGGTTTGTAAATCAAATACTCGAAATTGAACCTATTAAATTATCTTATTTATAGAATAAAACTTTTCATTATCACTAGAAAATCCAGTCAAATCATCCTCATCAGTCCATTGTACTTCGATTTGATTTTTTATTTTTCCTTTTGAATACAATTTATTAAACTTTGATTGTAAATATAATATCACTTCTTCTTTTTTTTCAAGTTTTTTTTCAAAATTAACTCGCAATTCTTTTATAAACCCATTCTCATACAATAAAGAAGCAAAATTTCTTGCATTGTTAAAAAAACAGGAAAGATTTAATATTTCTATTCTATCAGAATCATTCACTAAAACACGAATATTTCCTTCCCCAATTCTTTTTTCATTCCTTATATTATTATCTTCAAAATTATTTTTTGTAAAATATTCACTATTTTCTTTTCTTAAATCAACAATTTCTTTATTATATAGATTTTCTAGAATACAAAAAGGAAAAATAAACCAACCACCTTTTCTTCTGTTCATAGAGTTTACAATTCGTTTCTGATTTTCTTCCTTATTTTTCTTCCATTCATTTTTATTTCCAAAATATTTTTCATTTTCATTAAAAAAATTATCACCATTTAAAAATTCTATAAAGTCCAATAGAAAATCATTCGAAATTTCAATTCCTTTTTTTTGCAAAATCATTAAGATTTCTGCAGCACTTTTTTGTTGTTTACCAAATTTAACTGACATATTATGAATTTTCATAAACAACGGAATATCAAATTTCATTTTAAGTTGCTTCATCATCTGAAAAACAGTTATCATGGTGTTATCAGCTGGCAAACTTAATCTTGAAAAAAAACTTAATATTTCTTCATTTTCAACAAGTTTTAATGGAAAATTATCTAACTGAATTTTATAATTATTTTCTATTGAATTATTGTTTTGTAACGGCTTTAGAAAAATCGTATTATTTTTAATAGAAATTTTTGCTTTGAAAACATCACCGTTTTGCAAGACAGAATCAGATTTAAGGTTTACTCTTACACCAGCAACTATACCAATATACTTTCCTTCTCCACTCGAAGAAACAATTCTGACATTAACAAGAGAACCTTCTACAATTTTTTGCTCTTTTAATCCCGCCTGAGCAGCTTGAGCCGAATAAACAGAAATAGTTTGCATAAAAAAGGTATGCAATGCAATCAAAAAGAAAGCAAAACATACCTGAAAAATTGAAAACCCGGAAAAAAATTAGTCATCATTTCTAGGTTTTCAATTTATCCGCACAGAACGGACATATAAATTAATTAGTTCTGAGCAGTTTCTTCTGCAGGAGCTTCTTTTGCAACAGCAGCGGCATTGGCAGCAGCATTTCTAGCCTGCATAGCAGCAGTAACTTTAGCACCAACCAAAGTCTTAACTTTTGCATCCTTACCAATCTTATCACGTAAGTAATAAAGTTTAGCACGACGAACTTTACCAGGACGTACAACTTCAACTTTTTGAATACGTGGGCTGTTATAAGGGAACACACGTTCAACACCTACTCCGTAAGAAATCTTGCGAACAGTAAATGTTCTTCTTGCTCCCTCATTTTTTTTACAAAGAACAATACCTTCGAAAATCTGGATACGTTCAGTTTTACCTTCAATAATCTTGAAATAAACTTTTACAGTATCACCAACATTAAAATCCTGAGCTCCAGGACGTTTCTGTGATTCTTCAATTGTTTTAATAAGATCCATAATGATCTCCTATTTTAGCATTCAAGCAATTAATCATTAGCTTTTATTTTTTTGATTTTTTCTTCTTTTTAGGAAGATGCTTATCAAAAAAAGATTCAGTTATTTCCTCAATCATCATTTCAGCTTCCAAAGAAAGTTGATCTTTCATTCTGGCTTCACAAATCAAATCAGGTCTGTTAGCCATAGTTTTCATCAACCGTTTTTTCAGCCTCCACTTTCGAATCTCCTCATGATTTCCGCTTAGTAAAACAGCAGGAACCTTCATACCCCTCCATTCTTCAGGATGAGTATACTGCGGATATTCCAAAAGCCCATCACAATAACTTTCTTCTTGCAAAGATTCATGTGAAATCACACCGTCCACCAAACGGTAAACAGTATCAATCACAACTGTAGCCGCAACTTCCCCAGAAGACATAACATAATCCCCAATCGAAAGTTCCAGATCCACATACGAATCGATAATTCTCTGGTCAATACCTTCGTACCTGCCACAGATAAAAACAAGTTCGTCCTTGTGACTAAGTTCTTCAGCAACTTTTTGTGTAAGTTTTTTGCCACTAGGAGTAACATAAATCACATACTTCTTTTTGGCATTTACACTATCAAGTGCGTTAGCAAGAGGTTCGCAAAGCATCAACTGCCCGGCTCCACCCCCATACGTTCCGTCATCACAGAAATGGTGTTTATCATAAGCAAAATCCCTGATGTTCACCAAATCGTAAGCAATAATTTCCTTTTTTACAGCCTTGGCCATGATTGAGTTTTCAAAAAAAGCCTTAACAATATCAGGAAATAAGGTCAGCACAGTAAATTTCATGGAATTACTCCAGAATCCAGAGGTGCATCAATTGAATTGTACCGTTTTTAACATCAACTTTTCCAATAAACTGTTCATTAAAAGGCACAAGAACCGTTCTAGTCGTTCTTTTTTCACCATTTTCAACACATTTAGCATTATCAGAAAACTTCACATCATCACTAATACAACTGCAACTCTCGGAGAGCGAAACTTCAAGCAAGTAACCAACTCCGCCTTCCAATACGTCTGTAATTGTCCCCACCGTATAAACAGCAGGTGCATCCAACGTTGCCGGATCGCCATTCTCCTGAAAAACAAGAGAACAATTTTTCAAATCTTCAATGTACCACTCGTCTTTTTTCAAAGGCTTGCAATACTTTCTCGGAACTAAAATTTCCCAACGGTTATACTTTTGTATCTCCGCATCAGAATTAATTCCTTTAAACTTCACATAAGCTACAGCATGCCCGATACTAACCGACTCAACAAAAGTCTCTCTACACACTTCGCCATGTTTCAGCGTCACTTCCTTCAGATTAAGAAAATGTTCATAATCACCAGAAGCACTCTCAACTTTACATTCACCCGAATATCCATGAGAACCTCGAATGAAACCAACAACCAACTGTGCTTTTTCCATCAGCAATATTCCAAATTAATTATCAAGAATATCAAGACTGTAACGTTTACCGTCTTTCACAGCCGAAGCACTTAAAACAGTACGCATAGCTTTGGCAATTCTACCATATTTTCCGATAACCTTACCAATATCACCATCCGCAACCTTAAGTTGAAGCACTTTCCCTTTCTCGCCTTCAGTTTCAGTAACAGTCACAGCTGACGGATCATCGACCAATGATTTTGCGATGTATTCAATCAGGTCTTTTTCCATTTTCTGCTCCCATCACCTATTTTACCTGTTTTGCAGACTGAACATTAATCAATTTCTTAACAATGTCAGTAGGCTGTGCACCAACACCAATCCAGTACTTAGCTCTATCCAAATCAATTGAAACCTGAGCATCTTCTTTTGCGATTGGCTGATAAGTTCCAATTTCTTCGATACAAGCACCGTCGCGAGGCTTACGTGAGTCCTGAATAACAACACGATAGCATGGACGTTTTTTTGTACCAAATTTCTTAAGTCTGATTTTGACCATTTTATCCTCCATGGCACCTTTTTGGCACCAAATTTTACAAATTTAAATACAAAAAACCCAATTTTGAGTATTAGAATATTATTTTATAGTAAAAAAAGTTTTTATTCAATAGACAGGACACGCATTTTTATTTTTTTTATAATTATGGCGCAAATTTTCATTCCAAAACGGCTTTCGCACTTCGCTAACGCTCATCCTCCGCACTCGGCTTCGCCTCGCTTACGGTGGACCGCTTCGCGGGTGCTACACCCTTGGCGCAATTTAAATCACAATTTTCAGTAAAAATTCCACTTATAAAAAATCATCTGCCTGCAAATCTAGAAAGAAACGCTTTCATTCTCTCTGTTTTAGGATTGTTTATCACCTGATTTGGTTCACCTTGCTCAACAATAACCCCGCCATCCATAAAAATTATTTCAGTCGAAATATCACGAGCAAAAGCCATTTCATGAGTTACAACAACCATAGTCATTTTTTCGCTGGCAAGTTCTTTTATAACAGCAAGAATTTCACCAGTAAGTTCAGGATCCAAAGCTGAAGTTGGTTCATCAAAAAGCAAAACTTCTGGTTTTAAAGCCAGGGCTCTTGCAATAGAAACACGCTGCTGCTGACCACCACTCAATTCGCACGGATAACTTTTTGCTTTTTGAGAAAGTCCCATTCTTTCTAAAAGTTCCATTGCAGTTTGTTCGGCTTCATCTTTTGGTCTTTTTAGAACCTGGATTTGAGGTTCTGTTACATTTTTTAAAACTGAATAATGCGGAAAAAGATTAAAATTCTGAAAAACAAGTCCACTTTTTAAAATGATTTCATGTTTCAATTTTTTATCAACATAAACACCGTTTTCAACCAGTTTTTTTCCACAAATTGTAATTGAACCGTCTGTTACATCTTCCAGTTGAGAAATACATCTTAACAATGTCGACTTACCAGAACCACTTGGTCCAATTATCGAAAGAACCTCACCTTTTTTAACAGAAAAGGAAATTCCTTTTAAAATCTCCAAATTATCATTAAAAGTTTTCTTCAGATTTTCAATTTTTATAATCTCTTCACTCATCTTTCAAAAACTCCTAATTATAATAACTAAGCTTCTTTTCCAATTTCTGAAAACAAACTGAAACAATCCAGTTCATAATAAAATAAAAAACTCCAGCAATAAAAAGCGGAACAAAAGAGAATAAAGCCCCTTGTCTTTCTTTTGCAACCATCAAGAGTTCAGAAACACCAATCACAGAAACAAGAGCTGTATCTTTTACAAGCGTAATAACTTCATTTCCCATTGCTGGAACAATTCTTTTAATCACCTGTGGTAAAATAATTCTAAAGAAAGTCTGTACAGAATTATATCCTAAAACTTTAGAAGCTTCATATTGACCTTTTGGAATTGATTCAATACCGCCTCTGTAAATTTCTGCAAAATAAGCAGAATAATTTATTGCCAGCGCAACAATAGCGGCAACAAATCTATTCCACTTAAATGATACATCAAAACCTTTAAGTACAAGCCATCTTATAAAAAGTCCAGGACCAAAATAAACTACTAGAAGCTGAAGCATCAAAGGAGTTCCTCTTATAATCAAAAGAAAAACATTTGTACAACCAGAAAGTAATTTATTTTTGGACATTCTTCCCATTGCAATCGGCAGTGCCAAAGGAATTGCAAAAATCAGAGTAAGAATAAAAACCTGTATCGATGTAACAGAACCTGATAACATCGCCTTAAGCATTTTGATGTATTTATCGTCCATAGCGTTTTCTTTTATTTAATTACAGAAATATCTTTACCAAACCATTTCTTACCGATAGCTTCAACAGTTCCATCTTTCTGCATTTCAAGAAGAATATTCCAAACTTCATCACGTAATTCAGGCTCAGTTTTTCTAAATCCAATTCCATAACCTTCATTTGCAAGTGGTTCTTCAATTACAACAAAAGGCTTTTTTGTCTGTGCAATTGAATAATTAGCAACAACACTGTCCATTACAACACCATCAACACCACCAATATCAAGGTCATTCAAAGCAGTAATATTATCTTTGAACATTATTGTATTACCAACAGAACTTGCAAAAGTTGGATTATCTTCTACAGCTTCTTGTGCACTTGAACCACTTTGAATTCCAACAGTTTTTCCTTTCATGTCAGCAAGTGTTTTAATTCCACTGTCAGCCCTCACAACAAGAACCTGATCATTGTTTAAATAAGCTTTTGTAAAAGAAAGTGCATTTTTTCTTTCTTCTGTAATAGTAAATCCATTCCAAATACAATCGATTTTTCCAGTTTCCAATTCCATTTCTTTTGCATCCCAGTCAATTGGCTGTGCTTTAAAATTTACACCTAGTCTTTTTGCAACTTCTTTTGCAAGATCAATATCGTAACCTATAATTTCATTGTTTTCATCACGATAGCCAAGCGGAGGAAAAGAATCATCTAAACCAAGAATAAAAGTTCCTCTTTCTTTTAATGCTTCAACTGCATTCTTTGTTTCAACATTTTTGTTTTTTTTACAACTTACAACAGAAAACAAACAAGTAAGTAACAAACAAATTCCAAAAACCTTTTTCATACAAACCTCACTATTTATTTATATAAATTCTCAAAAACTAAATCCCATTCTTCTTTATCAGAATCAATAGTCTGGTTTTTGATATTATCCTGAACAAATTTTTCCAATATATCTATTTGTTTTTGCACCTGTTCACTCGCAGGACCACCAGTAATATTCCTGATTTCAACACATTTTTTCGAAGTAATTAATTCAAAAATATCATTTTCAAAAAGCTGTGAAGCTTTCTTATATTCAGAAAAATCAAGTTCTTCTAACTTACAATTATTTTCAATCGCACTTCTCACAAGTTTTGCAGAAACCCCATGTGCTGTTCTAAAAGGCATTCCTTTTCTTACAAGATAGTCAGCAACATCTGTAGCATTCAAAAAACCGCCTTCACAAGATTCAGACATCTTTTTTTCATTCCATTTTGCAGTTCTTACCATTTCAGAAAATATTCTCAGACTCGAAACTACAGTATCGTATGCTTCGAAAAAACTTGATTTATCTTCCTGCATATCACGGTCATAAGACAAAGGCAAACCTTTCATCATCGTAAAGAGTGCTATCATATCTCCATAAACTCTACCTGTTTTTCCACGAATTAACTCTGCAAAATCAGGATTCTTTTTTTGTGGCATGATAGAACTTCCAGTTGACCACTTTTCACTCAAATCAATAAAGCCAAATTCTGTTGTTGCCCAATAGACTATTTCTTCACACATTCTAGAAAGGTGCATCTGAATGATTGATAAATCTGAAATAACTTCCAAATAATAATCTCTATCTGAAACAGTATCAAGCGAATTTAAAGTAACATTTGAAAACCCATTTATTTCAGCTTCATATTCTCTATCTAAAGGTAAACCACTCCCAGCTAAAGCACATGCACCAACCGGAGAAAAATCAATTCGACATTCAGAATCACAAATACGATTATAATCTCTATAAAACATCCAGGCCCATGCACACAAATGGTGAGCCAATGTTACAGGCTGTGCGTGCTGCATATGTGTAAAACCTGGAATTAAAGTATTCTTTTGATTTTTAGCAATTTCAATGAGAACAGAAACAACATTATTTAATTCTTTTTTTAATACAGAAACCTGATGCCGCAAATAAAGTTTTTCATCCAATGCAATCTGATCGTTTCTGCTACGACCTGTATGCACTTTTTTTCCAGGTTCTCCAACTCTATCAGTAAGTGTTGCCTCAATAAAAGAATGAATATCTTCTGCCGATAAATCTATTTTTAAATCCTTTCCATCAGAAGTCTTTCCTTTCAACAAATCTTTTTTTATTGATGTCAATCCTTCAATAATTTTCTGTTCATCCTCTCTCGTAATCAAGTTCTGTTTACACAACATCTTAGCATGATTGATACTTCCTTCAATATCAACCATTGCCATGCGTAAATCATCTTTGATAGAAGTTTCAAAACTTACAGCTGCAGCATCAGGTCCTTCCAAAAAACGTCCATGCCATAAAGCTGCATGATTATCAGTAGTAATAGTTCCATGTTCCATAATCTTCGATTATATAGAAAATATTTATACTATTCAATTATATAAAACACAATATTTAAAATAAAAAAATCCCCATTTTCATCACGAAAACAGGGATTTATAATTCACTTTATGTTAGAACTTATTTGTTCATTTCATCAAGTGTAGCCTGTAATTCAGGTTTACGAGCTTCGATTGTTTCAGCAACATCACGACCACCACAAATGTCCCATGAAACTGGCGCATAGTTCAATCCAGGAATCAACCATGCTTTCCAAGATATTGAATTATCCATCATATACTGCATTGTTTCATCAACAGCACGTGTATCACGGAATCCAGCATAGTATCCTTCTTTCCATGCATCTTCATCTTCATATCCTGGAGTTGTTGTTGTCCAGAAATCGATGATTTTCATAATCTTGTTTACTTTATCCTGTGAATAACAGTTAGGAATTGCCCACATATTATCACCGTTCATAGTAAAGAGTTTTCCATCACCATTTGGTCCAAGTGGGAAACAAGCCATTCCCCAGTCATCTTTCATAGTAGCAAGAAGACCATTTGGCTGTGCATCATATTCCTGATTTACATAGAATGCAACTTCACCATTTGTGAATGCTGTTTTGAAGTAATCCCAAGCAGCACCTTCAGCCTGTGGTAACTGATAGTTTACAAACATTGATTTTACCCAGTTCAAAGCTTCCATAGAATTGTCTGATTCAAGATTCAAATAGTATTTTCCGTTTGAATCCTGTTCTACAATTGAACCACCATTTGAAGTTAATGCAGCCCAAGTAAATTCTGTATTGAAAGAAGCCATAGCATACTGATCGATTACACCATCGTTATCTGTATCTTTTGTCAAATTAGCACACATTTCTTCAAATTTTGCCCAAGTCCATTCACCACTCTTCTGAAGATCATAGATTACATCTGGATCATATCCATTTTCCTGTAAAACTCTTTTGTTCCAGAATACACAGTGACGTGGTTCTGGTTTTCCAGAAGCAAATGTATAGAAAGAATCTCCGTTCTTAAGTACATCAAGAACAGCTCTATTCCATTTTTTGTCTGACCAATCGATGTTTGGAATTTTTGACAAATCAGCCCAGAAATTAGCTTTAAGACCAGACATTGCAGAACGTCCATCAATAATAAATACGCGAGCATCATCACCACCAGTAATACAGTAGTTAGCTACTTCTGTAGGATGTTCACCCCAACCAGCCAAGTTTGTCTGTACAACTTTGAAGTTATAAGTATCCATCATCCACTGACGGAAAGCTTTTTCATCTTCCTGCTGTTTTGATACAGCTGGAGCATCTGGATTTGACCACCAGTCATAAACTGTTACTTCCAATCCACCAAAATCGTAGATTTTTCCTGTAGCAGGATCTTTTTGAGCTTTTACACCCTGATATTCCTTGCTACTACCTTTAGCAGAAGAACCGCCTTCTTTTTTGCTACAACCTACAGCTGTAAGAGTACAAACTGCAGTTAAAGCCAAAACAACTTTTGAAAGTTTTTTCATAAATATAACTCCTTTACTTTTTTGCTTTTAGCAATTAAACACTTAAAATATTATATCACATTATTTTGATAATGCAACATTTTTTTTACATTTTTACACCTGTACTTGCAAGACTTTCAACAAACAATCTCTGGCAGAATATATAAAGTATAATCAAAGGAATAACTACCAGTAAAACACCTGTAGACAAAATTGCATTTGAATATCCTTGAGGTGCAATTGCAGTACCACCGTTCAATTTTGAAAGATAAATACCAAATCGTTCTACTAAACTTGATATATTAATAGAAAGAACCTGAAGTCTTCCTAAGAACATATTTGAATAGAAACTATCAGTCCACTGCCATACAAAAGAAAACAGGAAACAAGATGTAATAATTGGTTTTGCACCAGGAACCATAATTCTAAAGAATGTTTTGAATGGACCACAACCATCAACATAAGCTGCTTCTTCAAGTTCAAATGGGAAACCTAAGAAAAACTGTCTTATCATAAATATGTAAAGTCCATTTTTAAGTCCCATACAACCAAAACAAAGCATAATATATGGAAGAATAGAACCTCGCAAGTTAATTGTTTTACCAAAGAAATTGAAATATCGGAAATGAAGGAACAAAGATGTAGAAATTGTCTGTGGTGGAATTACAATAACAAGCAAAACACAGAAAAACCAAAATCTCTTCAGTGGAAATTGAAATCGAGAAAATCCATAACCAACAAGACAACATACAAATACTTCAATAATTGAAACAAGAACAGAAACCCAAATCGTATTTATTAAAGTACTTTTATAGTTCAAAAGATTTATTGCAATCTTCCAGTTGCTCAAAGAAAAGTGTTTAGGAATAAGTGTGATTGTCGTATCATACAAATCTTGTTCAGCCATAAAACTAACTGCTAGTTTATTTAAAAGTGGCTGAATAATCATAAAGCACATTCCAAAAAGCAAAATTGCTCTGAAAATTGACAATACATATTTTTTTATAGTTTCATTTAAAAGAATTCCATTTGAAGCTTCATTTCTTTCCCAGAAACTTCTTGTATCCACTGAAGGACTATTGCTTTTAGTTTTTTTAGTCATAATTGTATACCACCTTCGAAATAATTAATGAACTTAAGCCTATCAAAAGCATACAAACTAAGAAGTAAATCCAAGCCATTGCAGAACTAAATCCATAATTCAACTGGATAGACATTTGTTCCTGGATTTTTTTCATTATTTCATTATCTGTCTTCATAAAGAAGTCAATAATTGTGTAAACCCAACAAACGAGCATCAAAGGACTAACCATTGGAACTGTAATTTTCCATAAACTTTCCCATGAAGTACAACCTTCCATTTGCGCAGCTTCATACATACTTGGTGAAATATTTTGCAATCCAGAAAGGAAAATGATAATCTGAATACCTGAAGCCATTGCTACATCATAAATCGAGTCAATAATTTCAAAAAGTATCTTAAACATTTTTTCACTTGTTGCGTTTACACCACCTGTATTTGAAACAAGAATAGTTTCCAAAACTTGCGTTATAGAATTTGAATTTCCAGCTTCTTCAATAGATTCTTTGAGTTGTGACATTAAAGCATTACTATATTCAAGTCCAACAAGTACACCTGATGATAAAATAACAGCAAGGAAGAAGATTGAACGTGCAAGAGTTCTTCCTTTAAACTTTTGATTTAAAAGCAAAGCAACAAAGAAACTAAATACAATCGTAGCTAAGGAACGATATAACATAGTTTCAATTGCTTCGGTCAACATTCTGTTAAACTCAGGATCTACTAAAAAAGCTCTTTTGAAATTTCCTAATTGATTTGGTATTAACTGAAATCCTTCATTTGAAATGATTACTTCACACAAACTCATTCTAAAAGACTGAGCAAGAGGTTTAATCATAAAAAAGATGAATCCAAGAATAAATGGTAAAATAAAAATGTATCCATAAACGGCACGTCTACTTGTTAAGCCGATTTTAGATTTTTTATTGGAAAGAAATTTTCCTTTTAATTTAGTTGTTTCAGCCATTTTATGCAAACCTCCTATTTAACAACCTTGTATTGTCTTGCAGGAACAGAAACATTATCATCATTATAATCAATGTAACCAAAGTTTACATACACTTTGTATCCATTTTCATAAGATGTAACCGTAACAGATTCTGTCAAATATTCATGATTTGAAATCAAACTGTTTTTTACTTTTCCCATATTGTTATCATATTCTTTATAAATCTTTGAAAGGTTGTCTTTCCAATTGTCAAAACAAGCAGAATAATATTCTGTAAAATCAGTTTCCTGAATTGCTTTTTCAGTTTCTCCCATGAATACAAAGAATAATCCAGCACCACATTCAGCAGACTCCAAGATTATCTGTTCTTGTTCATAACTAAGATTTAAAGGAATCCCTGCATAATTTTTGTAACCATGAAGTACAATCTGATAGAATGGAACAGTTTCATCCAATATAGCATATTTATTTCCATGGAATGACATATTTGTGATAAAATCTGCATTCTTTATAGCATAATCGTTTCCTGAATTAATCATCAAAGAAAGTCCAGCATCTTTTACATTCTGCATTTTTTCAACTTGATTTATTCTTGCCTGAGCTCTTGTTAATTCTCTATCCTGATTATAATCACCAGAAAGAATATATCCATTATCTTTATATGAAATATTTACTCCATATTTCTTTGCATTTTTCAAAAGAACATCTGAAGCTTTTGAAACCACACTTGAACGTAAAAGATAATATGGTGTGGTAGTTTTTAGTTTACCATACCAAATTGGAGAATAATCGTACAATTGACAAAGATCATCACTTACAAAACGTGCTGCATCACGATATTTATTAAAACCGTCTGTTATACCTGAGCGATGAGCTGTCTGAACTGAAGCATCAATATAGAATTTTGCTGATGTATCTTCAATATCCTTAACCATTTTTGTAAATCCAGATTTTCCACCCAATTCTTTTACGAACTTGAATTTTTTAAGAATTTTTTGTCTGATACCACCGTTAATTCCACCAGAAAGTTTAACATTTGCATTTTTAATGCCCATATCATCAATCTGTTTTACAATTTCAGCTGTCTGACTATATGTTGTAAGTTTGTATGGTCTGTTCTTTGGAAGACCAAAAACTTGTTGCATTTTATCTACAGCACCTACAATTTCAACTGCTATTGGTGTTTCAGTGACATTTACAGTTTTTTCTTTTCCAAAAAGATAACTTCTGTAAGCTTTTGCCATATCAACATAACTTCCGCCATCTACAAAAGTATAAACTTGCTTGATTTCTTCACCTTTTGGAAGATTATTTTCATAAGAGAATTGTGAGTTAATATTTCTTGCAGATACATCAAATTGTTCACGGTGAAGCATTTTATAATCTGCACGAACATAATTGTAACTTCCAAGTTTTCCTGCAATTTCAGCTGTAAAACCAGCATACTCTGCACCAGCAACTGGCATTGAAATAAAACTACTTTCTCCATAAGACATACCAAATACAGGGAACGTAATTCTTGTTTCAGTAATTTTTGCTTTTCTATCAGTTCCATAATCCCAACCATATACATCAGCATAATAAGTATTTTGTTTGGTTTTTCCGTTATTGAACTGCATTAAACTTCCGCTTCCTTCAGGAACAAATATAAATCCTTCGTCATCTTTACCAGCAGCTCCAAAATAAGGTAAAACAGAAAGTTGTGTGATTGGATATTTAGTTTTGTATCCTATTTCATCGAATGGAACTGAAACATAAAGATTATTACTATCAATAGAATATTTCACTGTAATGTTGAAACCAGGTTCATCTTTTACATTTGTTTCTTTATATAATTCCTTGTTTGCTAAATAATCTTCATAAGTATAACCAATTTCAGTAAACATCTGTTCAAGTTGTTCTTTTTGGAATGGTTTTACATTATCAAAAAGAAGATAAAGATTTTTCTTATCTAATTCAGGATATTTTTCAAGATATTCTTTTTTTTCATCTTCATTTCGCATATTTGCATATTCTAACTTCTTGTAAGAACGTAGCATTGTTCTGCTTTGAGTTGTTGAAAGTTTCTCCTGATACTTTTCAAGTTCATCCTGATACATCATCAATGGAAATGTATATTCACGTTCCATCTGTCCAACTGTATAATTTACAATTACTTCATTTCCTTTCTTTTCTACTGAATAGAAATTTCTATTTACAGAGTTTGAATAGAAATCATAAAAATCGTCAGAACCATTTATTGTTGAATATTTCAATATAAATGGAGCTTTCATATTATTTTTTTCTTTTGCCAAAGCAATCGGATCACTGTCAGCATCAACAGGATTTGAATTCCAAAGATGACCTGTAGATTTCTGTAACACTGTAAACTGAGTTGTTCTTGGATTTAATTCAAAACGAATTTTATTATTTTCCAAAACAAATGATTCTGGCATTTTTTCTTCTTCGTAAGAATAAAACTCCAAACCAGTTTCTGTTTGTTTTTCAACATTAATTAATCTGATTACGATGTAAGTTAAAAAAGCTGCAATCGCTAAAAATATTCCTAGTTCAACATAAAATTTTGTCGTTGGCTTATGAAACTCAATTTTCTTTGTTTTCATTGCCTTTGGACGTCCAATATAGCCTTCTGGATATTTATTTTTTTTCTTATTTTCGTTTGCCATAAATATTTCCTTTAATCATTCAGTCTGATTTATCAGTTCAACCTGAACACAACTTCTCTTCCCAGAGAAATAAAATATGCTACACCCTGAGAAATCATACTAAAGAAAAGAAGCATGATAAAAATAAATACAAGCATTCCAAAAATAGTAATGATTGTAAATAACAGAGTTTTTCCAAAACTATACTGATGAATCATCATCATCGCCATAAAGATAAGAATAGCACACCACATTAACGAAATGCTATCAAATACTGTATAAAAAGAACCTTCTTCTACAGTTACGAAATTACTCATTATAATTAAAGGAATCTGAATCAATACATATGGAGTTAAAGCATAAGCTGTTCCCATATAAATATCTCCAAGATGACCTTTACCATCAAATAAGGTTGTACAAGCCCAATTACATATACAGAAGATTGCAAGTGGAAGTATAATTGAAGCAATTTCAATTAATACATTTACATCTTTTTCCCAGTTTACATCAAGAAACAGAAAACTTGTAAAACGTAATTTCCAAATATGAACTAAAAGAGTCATTATTACCAAGAAATTTGCTGCAGCATATGAACCTCTTTTAGCATGGATTAAATCCCAATAACCATCAGCAGGATGTGTAATAACATGCAATGAGTACCTTAATGTAGAAAAGAAATGATTATAAGTTTCCTTCCGTCCTAATTTTTTAAACTTATTTGTAATATAACTCATAATGATTTAAGCTCCCGTCTAAATGCAATAATGCGTTTTACAATAAATGGAACAAGGATAATTACAAGAATTATTGCAATACAAATAGCACCATTTGCCTCAATCCATTCCTTTCGATAATACATAAAAGCTTTTGAATAGAATTTCTTTGCTCGCTTTAGTTTGAAACAATCCATAGCTTCTTTAAACTTATTTTGACGTAAATAAGATTTTCCAATTCCAATATAAGCCTGATCATAATTTCCATTATATTCCAAAACTTTTGACCAAGTATCTGAAGAATCATCATATAAACCTTCAGAATATTGTTCTGTAGCTTGATAAATTAAATTACCATATTCTGTAGGTGTAAATACTGTAATAGAAGCATTTTGAGAATCAAGAACAAAAAGGTCTTTTCCAATATGTTCAATTGAAGCAGGCTGACGGAAGAAACCATCAATATTACCTCTATTTCCAAAAGCAAAAAGTAAGAATCCCTGATTATTATATGCAAAAATACGACCACGTGATTCGTCTAAAGCAAGATAAACTTCATTATCTAAAACAGTGATATCAGAAAACTTAGAAGGATCTTTTATACCAGCGGCATTTGACCATTGAACATCACCAATTGGAAGATAATAAGAATTTTTTACAAGAATATCTGAACCAAGTGCATTTAATCTACGTATTGGTTTTGCTTTATCTGATTTCAAATCCCATTCACTGAAAGTTTTTGTGACAGCAAAAATAAATCCTTCAGAATCCATATAGGCATTACAGTATTCAGTTGGAACAAAAGCCTCCATTTGTTCACGTTGTGCACGAGTTGCAAATTTTTTCCATAATAAATCTGTCCAATCGTACATTACTTCTGTTGCACCGTAAAATCCAGTGAATGTTCCATCATATTCATATTTAATAAAACCTTTATTTACGTTTTTTGCGAGAACATAAGTACGTCCTTTTGAATCTGCAACTACACGTTGTGGAAGAAATTCTTTTCCTTTTACATATGTTGGATCATCTGGCTCATACAAAGCAAAAACAAAATTTAAATCTTTATCAAGTTTTACTACTCTACCATTTTTTTGATCTGCAATATAATAAGAATAATCTTCATCGATAAACAAATCAGTTGGAGAAGAAAAAGTGTTTATAACACCTTCAGGAGCATTAAAACTATCAATCACTCTAATTAATTCAACCTGTTTTTTTTGAGTGTATTCCAATTCAATGATTCGATTATTATCTGTATCAATTACATAAACAAAATTATCTTTACAAAATAATCCTTGAGGATTTCTAAGACCAACATCAAGGTTTAAATCATCTGCATAAAGAACATGAGAAACACGATAAACATCAGGTGACTTTTCAATTTCTCCCCAATAATCATAAATATAAGTATCTGATTTTGCAAAAGCCAATGCACTAAGCATAAAAAGGCTTGCAATCATTAAAATTATTTTTCTTCTATTCATATACTAATCCTTAAGACCTGATGTAGCCATTGTTTCAAGAATCTGACTCTGAGAGAAGAGGAAGAATACAATTGGGACTGTCATTGTAAATACAATAACTGCAGTTGATTGTCCAGTTCGGGCAATACCACCAGCTTGAATCTGACTCAACGCATAAGCCATCATTTTTTTGCTTTCTGTATAAATGTATGTTGTTTGAGGGTTATTCCATAAACCATTTATAGAGAAAATCGAGATTGTAAGCCATGCAGGTTTTACATTAGGCATTACAAGTTTCCAGAAAATTGTCATTTCACTGGCACCGTCAATCTTTGCTGCTTCAATCAATGACATTGGGAAACCTTCCATAAACTGTTTCATAAGGAACAATCCTAATGAACCTCCGATAGCTGGAAGAATCAATGACCAATATGTATCAACCATGTGAAGTTTACACATAATCATATAGTTAGGAATTCCAGTTACATAACCATTAAACATCAAAGCCACTACTGCTACTCTAAAGAACAATTTTCCACCTGGAAAATCGTATTTAGCCAAAACATAAGCTGCCATAGAAGCAAGTACAACATGTCCCAAAGTACCAACTAAAGTAATATACAAAGTATTGAACAAATATCTACTGAATGGAACCCAAGATTGACTTAATGTAATGAACAAATCAGTATAGTTTCTGAAAGTAGGATTACGTGGGAAAAATGTTGGAGGATTTTTCAGCAATTCATCTAGAGGTTTTAAAGAAACTGAAATGTTGAATACCAATGGGAAGACCATAATAACTGAGAAAATTGCTAGAAAAATGTAAATTCCAATATCACCACCGATAGAACGATTCGGTTTTCGTCTATGTTTATAGTGATGAACTTTTATCTCATTCGATTTATATTTATTATTCATTTTTCAGAACCCCCTTATTAGTGTCCAACTCTGCTCAAGAGAGACTGAATTATTTTGTTACAGATAATCATAGCAAGGAACAAAACTGTAGCAATTGCTGATGCATAACCCATTTCAAAACGAGTATAACCATAGTCAAACAAATGCGTTACAACTGTTCTAGCACAATAATCTGTAGATGGATATCCTGCAAGATTCATTGGGACATCACAAACATTAAATGCCTGTGTGATAGACATAACAGCTCCGAAAAGCAACATTGGTTTCATATTTGGTAAAGTTATAAACCAAAGTTCCTGCCATCTATTTTGAATACCATCGATATATCCAGCTTCATACTGAGATTTATCAATACCTTTCAATCCAGCTACGAAAGAAAGGAATCCTGTTCCTAAAGACATCCACAAAATGATTGGTATAATAATCTTCATTGTATATTCAGGATTTGTAAGAAATGATATCGGTTGATTTATAAAACCTAATTTTATCAAAATATTGTTTACCCAACCGTATCTATCATCACTGAATACAGTTTTAAAAATCATGTAAGCTTGTCCAGCTATTGATGGTGTATAAAAGAAGAAAACGACGAACATTCTAACTTTATTTGGAAGTTCATTAATCAACCATGCAAAGATAAAAGCCATAATATAGCCAACTGGTCCTGTTATAATAGCTACAAGGAAAGTATTTTTAACAGCAGTTTGGAATACTTCATCTTGCAAAAACAAGTTGATATAGTTTCTAGCACCAATAAAATCTGGTTTTTCCAAAATATTAAAGTTTGTAAAACTATAATAAATTGAAGTCAACATTGGCAAAATACTGAATGTAATAAACAGAATTGCATAAGGCAACAAGAATAAATAACAAAACTTTAAGTTTTTTGCTCGTCTAGTTGTGTCAGCAATTTGAATCTTCTTTTTATTAAAATATTTAGTCCACATTTCACTCATAATTTACTCCTCAACTGGAAGATTGAATTCCTGACGCTTTCGAGTCAACTCTTCATTTACTTTACGAGCATAATCGATAAGAGTTTCGCGAGGATCATCTTTTTCGTTATATACTTTTCGAATACCATTTGATACATGGCGTGGTGTATAATAACTTCCAGGAACTTCTGGAACACCAATAGTTTCATCAAGAGAATTCAAAAGAACTTCAATCTGCTGAGAATTCCATGGAAGTTGTTTCAAAGCTTCTACGTTTGCAGTTGCATAACGAGCAGAAGGTCCCATTACAGCTTCAAGTTCACGACCAAAACGTACCTGAATATCTGCAGAAACCCACCATTTCATAAATTCCCAGCAATCTGCCATTCTTTCTTCATTTTTCAAAAC
>JALFAW010000162.1 GCA_022773305.1 Spirochaetia bacterium | reverse complement strand
TTTTTTGCTTGTCATGATACTTATTATTATATCACAAACAGGCATTTTTCTTTTACGCGTGAATGCTTTTTTATTTTTCCCCCTTGCTTTTTCTTCTGCTTCCTTTGAATATAATTTTTTCTGATTTTCTTCCCATCTATTATTAAATGTTGCCCCCATTTTTCCACCTAAGGAATTTTATTATATTTTGAAATTTTTAAATAGTGGGCTTAAGTTGATGATGTTATACGCCGCTCCGCGTCGTTTGCATGAGTGGAAATTATTGATGTTTGTGCCTTGCGGTACAAGCGCATCACCAAAGGGATGAATCTGCCAGATATTTGCAATGAAGCTAGTGAGATGTTTTATAGTCTCTTCTCTAGAAAGTTTAGAATAATCAAAAGCCTTTTCTGCTAAGATTTCACGAATGCGGACTGAAACTTTATCCGCTTCTTCTGCATCATCGTCTTCTCGTGTTCTGCCCTGTCGAGTTTCATAATAAGAATCAATAAGCTGTTTGGCTTCTTCAATAGTGATTTCACCATCAATGTTTCGCTTTGCAGTTTCGTAAAGATATTTAGATGGAGTAAGCCCGTCTACCTGCTGCAAGCCGATAGCGGTCTGCCAGAGCTTTCCGTTTTCCTGTTGTTCAGGTTCACTCTGGAGAATGTATGAATCAAAGTCTAGTTTGAAGGGATTGTCATTGTTCATTTCTTATTCCTTTTTGTGCTGAGTTTTTTTCCAGCTGATTATTTCTTGTTCAAGCTTTTGATTATGTTTTAACATATATTTCATAATTTCTTTATGACATCCTTTATCTATCAAGGCTTTTGCTTTTAAAATATCATTTTCTTCTAGTGTCTTTGTATAATCAGAATATTTTTTCAGTTCCGAAATTCCCATTTTATAAGGCTTGAAAGGGATACTCGTTTTTGAGCGAAGATTTTCCAAAATATAAAAACCATCCGGGTCCATGTCTCCAAAATGAAAATATTCTTTTTCCGCGTTTTGACAGTTGATTTTTTTTAGGAAGTTTTGCTTTGCGCTGTTATGATAGCCTGAGAGAAAAATATAAAAAGTATCCGAGTTATTTATTCTATTAAATGAGGTCAAGTTTTCTACGGTCATTATTTTAGAATCAGTTATTTCAAATGAAGCAATTTTTTCGATTGAGGCGGAGGAAATAGCAAATGGTATTTCAGAGCAGGTTTTTGTAACGGTACCATTTTCAAAAAATATTGTTCCATTTCCCTTAAAATACACATATGAAGGATTTGCAAAAATATTACATTCTTCAAGAATGACTTTATTTACTTCTTTTTCATCAGCACAATTTTCAATTAAAGAATTAAAATATCCACTATTTTTAATAATGCGTAAAATTTTGGTTTTGTATTTTGATTCCCAAGACTTGGAATTTGCTAATACAGAAATAGATAGTTCCCGTTCAAGGATTTCATTTTTGTTCTGCAAAATATAAGACAAAAGTGCAATTATGTTGTTAGCATCTTCTAAAGAGTACTCGGCATGCTTTCCACCCTGGAGTCGCTCAATTTGAGTTTTGCAAAAATCGTTTACTATTTTATGAGAAGAAGTTTTTTCACTAACAGATGAATAAAAAGCGATTTCCTCTTTTAGCCTTGTATTCTTATCTTTTACACCAAGAATTATTCGAATCTTATTCCAATTTTCTTCTGTTGTAATTGAAACTATTTTTGATATTCTTTCATATTTCCAGGCAAGCTGAATAAGCCCTTCAGATTCAAGAAGTTTGCATTGTTTTTCAAAATCTTCAATTGCATTAATGTCTGTTGAATCCTTTTCATATTCTTTGAAAATATAAGCAGGCTTTATTGAGAAATTTTGTACAACTGAGTTTGTTCCTTTATAAGTTTTACTGGATTCATATTTTGTGAGAAGCTTCTGTAATATTTGTTTTTGAATATTTGAATAAATCATTCTTTAATTGCGCTCCTGGAGTACCACGAACCTTCAACCGGTTTTGTATACTTTCCCTGTGTATAAAGAGATACCGTATTATCAATATGCTGACCAATACTGTTTATTTTCTCTGGTGGAGCTGCATAGAAAACCTGGAAATTATTGTCTTCTAAAAATTTTACCATCTGCTCGATGCGTTCTTTTGACAATGCGGAAAAGGCCTCATCAATAAATGCAATACGAGCACAACAAACATCTTTAGGATAGAATTGCATAAGGCTGGCCGCAAGGACAATGAAGTAAGGCGTCTGTTTTTCTCCCCCACTTGCGGATCCCTGTTTTTTTGACAAATCCATTTCAGATTCTTCATCGCCTATATGACTTCTGATTGTCATATCATATGTAAAATAATTTCTGTAATCTGAATAATCTTCTTCTTGTTCTGTATCAAGGATTTTGTTTAAGAAAGATTGAACATCATCCGCAAGTTTTTCATCGCTTACTGTCCGTTCTGTAAATAAATCCGGGCTTTCTGAATACAGTTCCAGGTTTTTACAGATAGTAAAGAAAACTTCCCGGTCTGATTTTTCTTCCATTTTGAACTGATATATATCACGGCCAAATGGAATACGTTTCAATTCAGAATTAATAACAGCAATCTCTTCCTTTGCCGTAATTATTTTTTCATTAAGTTCTGCCACAAAATCATGCAAGAAAACATTACGAAGATTTTCTGATTGTTTTTCAACTTTATTCTTTGCTTCATCAATTTTGACGTTTGCAACATCACGATAACGGTCGCGGTAGAAAGGAATAAATTCGACACCATAGTTTGAAGCTTCTATTTCAGAAAGAATATTATATTCACGCTGCTTGTCTTCCATTTTACGCTTTGCATTTTCTACATCGTTACCAATTTCCTGTAGACGTTTAGAACCAATGACAATAAATGTATTTCGCTGTTTGCTGGCACGTTCATATTCATCTTTCATTTCATCGATAAGTTCGTTGTATTTAGATGAAAGCTCATTGTATTCTGACTCATATTTCTGAGATTGTTCAATTCGCTCCGATATTTTATTGTTTGTATTTTCAATATCATTTTTAACAGAACCATGTCTAGTAGCCAAATCATTATCCTGCTTGTAGGCTTCATCGTAATTTGATTTAGCAAGGTCGTATTCCTTTGCGGCGGCAAGCATTTCTGGACTGTTTTTTAATTCTTCAATTTGTGCCGAAAGTTTTCCTAAATTTCTATTTTCTTCAGAAAGCTCGATTGAACTATTAAAATTATAGCGTTCAGCTTTCCATTCTACATTATCAATCAAGGTAACTAATTGATTCCTGTTTTTTATTTCTTTTTCATATCCAGATTTCTCAAGAATAAGTCTCTCAAGCTCTTTTTTAGCCTGTTCCAACTGAAATTTTACTACATTATTTCCTAAACAAACCTGAGTCTTCTGAATCTGCATAAGACTTGCCGCATAACTTTTACAAAGCATTCCATCTTTTGTAATTCCACCTTTAGGATGTTCATGAAGTTCGTCTATATTTCCACAAAGGTGAATACCATTTAAGAGATAATTTGCATATCGCCTTGCACCTTTATTTGTAATATTCAAAACAGAAGCTGCGGATTGTTCTTCAATTTCTGTTTCTGGGATTTTATCTGTGAGTATTACACTTGTCTTATAAATATTTTTTTCATTTAAGATTTTAAGAGCTTCATGGCAATATTCATCATCAACAATAATATTAAAACGTTTATTCCACAAAAATGTTTCTATTGATTTGCGCCAGGATTCATCACTAAGAGATTCTACAAGTTCTGCAAAAAGACGAACCTGGCATTTTATACCACGTTTATTAAATTCGTTTTGAATAATTCGTTTTGCTTCCTCTGCTTCGGTTGGAAACTGACGAATATTTGCTTCAAGGTCTTTTATTGTCTTCTGATAACTTGTTATCTCATTTGATACTTCAAAGAGTTTGTCTTTTATTCTACCGTTTTCTTCTATAAATAAATCTCGTTGTTTTTTTATTTTATTAGAAAACTCAATGAATGTAGAATTCTTTTTATCCGATGAAAAATCAGTTTCACTCAAATTTAGAAGAATTGTTTTTTTTTCATCTGCAATATCAAAATAATTCTCAATTTGTGGGAGAATAACTTTTAAGGAAATTTGGAGATTCTTTAATTGGCCAAGTTCATTTTCCAATTCAGAAATCTTTTTAGAAATTTCAGTTTTATCATTCTCCATCTTATTTAAGCTTTCTGTAAGTGAATGATTCTTATTTTTAATTTCAGAAAGTCTTTCCATCATTTCCGAAAGTTTTATTTCTGATTCTTTTTTCTTTTCTTCTAGGTCTTTTAGCTGAATCTGATTATTCTGTTGCTTTATTTCAAGCTTTGAAATTTCATCATTATATTGGTTTATATACTGATATCGAAACATCAATTCACGTATATTATAGTTGCGAAGAATCTTTTCATATTCTGAAGTTTTCTGCTCTATTTCTTCAAGAAGGTTCTTCCTTTCCTGAATCTGCTCGAACATTTGTTTTGCCTGTTCATATAGTTTTCTCTGTTCCCTTAAACGATCCAAGGATTTTACTTCTGCTTCAGCAAATACAGAAGTCTGCAAAAATTTATCTACATTTCGTTCAGGATCAAAAGCCATCATCTTAAGCAGCTTTTCTTTATACTTTCTGTAATCTGTAGTTCGTATTCCTAACTGACGGGTTAACTGTGGGATAGCCTTTTCGCGACCAAAAAAATCAGCCCCTTTCAGCGGGATGTTTTTGAATGTAAGGTTATTTTTTGATGTTACGATAAGTCTTCCATTTTCAACAGAACTGAAATTAAAATCTTCTAATCTGCATTTTTCACGGATTATCCACTGGCTGATAGCTCTGTCACTTTCTGAACGAGATTCCATACAAACAGCAATTACGTGATAATCAGAAATAAGAGGATCATAAAATTCCATGGCAATATAACTTGTAACATTCCCCGGACGAAGATATCTGTCTGCACCGTTTGTCTTTCTGTCACCATGAATATAAGCAGTTACATTTCTTCCATTATCATCAGCCGCTTTATTAAACTGTGTGTTTGCAGTTATAAGATAACTCATTGCATCTAGGATTGTAGTTTTACCGGTTCCGTTAACACCAGTAAATAAAGTCGAACTTCCGAGAGAAATTATTTCATTTTGGAAACATGACCAGTTTACAAGGAGAAGTCGTTTTGCTGTTTTGCGATTTTCTTTCATCATTCTTCATCCCCCATATCAATTCCTAAATCAAAAGGATCTATTTCAGAATCTTTAGAGTCAAAATCTTCTGGTTCATCTATCGCTGTTATATCTTCTTCATTACCTTTCATCCTTTTTTCTGCATCTTTTACAAAAGAAATAAATTCACTTTCATTTAACGCAAATTGTAACGAAGGATAAAGAATAATGGTAAAACCTTCATCACCTATTTCACCACTGGTTCCAATTAAGTTGAATTTACAAAACAGCTTCAATATGTCATTCAATGGTCCTTTATCAAATGGTTTCTTATAGTCATATTTTTCAAGTTCTATATTTAAATCTGACAATGTAATCTTAATAACTTTATCCAATGAACCACGATGCAATCTGTCAGAAAGTAAAGTCCATAAACAGCAAAGAATAATACTTTCAATCTTCTTAAATCGGAATCTATTAACTGCAACAGATGCCGATATGTTTTCATTTACGATATTTGAGAGCATTACTACACCGGAATCTTTCTGAACTAGAACTTCAAATCCCATGAAAGAAAAATAATTAGAAAAGAAATCAGAGTTTTTTGACACGAAATAAAACATCTTTCTATTTTCTTCGTCTTTGTCACGAACAATAAAAGTTTTCTTTAACAGGGTGCGGGCACATTTCTGGAAGAATTGTTTATCACCTGAGGTAAATTCTGAATTCCAGTATTCATTAATAGATTCATTATTTGTCATTTTTTCTTGCCCTCCAGTGTTTGGTTATATAGTTTTCACTTTCTATATAGGTACCATCTGTTTCTATAAAATATCCGTTTTCTTTTGCATAACTAACTGCAGCCAGAGATTTTAATATGTCTTCTTTATTTGAATAATTAAACTGACTGTTATCAATAATTTCATTTTGCATGAATAAATCATCCATATATTTTTTCATCTGGTCTTTTGAATATGGATTGTGAGATTCCTGTTCTAGAATATATTTTTGCCGTTCAATTTCTTCTTTGGATAATTCAAAATATTCGGATTCAGTATTATGCAAGATCTGCTGGCTCTTATGTGGATACATTACAGATGACTGATCAACATACTCATACTTTTGAATATTAAACAAATTTCCAAGCTCTTCTTTTTCTGAACTGTTTTCAGAAGAAATGAGAATTCGTAATGTTTGCTCAACTACACCACGAATATCAAGCCCTTTGTTTCTTAGCATTCGTTCCCGTGCAATTGCTATGTGAATATAAGTATTAATCTTCAGTTTGATATCATCCATTATTTTGTTGTAGTCGTCATGAAGGAACTTCTTTGTGGAATCAATCATTTCATAAACTCTTTCTTCTGCTTCCATATTTGAAATCAGGACTTTATGAGCTTTTTCTTCTGCTGATAATTCTGTGCAAAGAAGATTAAAATATTCAGGTTGCTTCATTTCATCAAGCTTACGAGTAATAAAGTTCCTGTAAATATGAATATTCTGTTGATGAACAAGTCTTGAATATTCTTTTATAAAATCTCCGTCACAGTAACTGATAATGTTTTCAGTAAGACTTTCCAGGCTCCCTTCATGATTCATTTTCTCGATAATCTTTTTTATAGAAGTTGAAAGTTTTTTAAGATCTGAAGAAAGAGCTTTTGCATCGGAAAAAGTAGGTTTTAGAATAAAGTTATATAGTTCCTGCTTATTTGCATATTCCTTTGAATTAAAACGGTTATAAATATTGAGAATGTAACTGGAAAACTCTGGAGTTGCCGGCCGTTTTAATTTATGTAAAAATTCTGCCAGAGCAATTCCATTATCAGTCATTACAATATATTTTTCAAAAGTAGAATCATCCTGATCTTCTTCAAGCCAGCCAACAGAAATAAACTTTCTTAAAACAAAGTTAGCTTCATCGTTCCCTGCATTTGCAGTGTTTTCTTCATCTGTCAAATCAAGATGATTTTCCAATAAAAAAGCAGCAAGTACATCTCGCAAATATGAACGTTCAAGCCGATAAGAAATTTCTTTATCATATTGATTATGAATCAATTCCAGACAGTCAGCGTATACACGATTATTGCTATTTCCAGCGAGACAATTGAAAAAATCTGATGGAATTATATCAAATACGTTCATATTTAGTTCCTAAGCTTAAAATTTGGAATTGGAATTATTGATGTTAATTCGTTAGACGCGTCTGACGAATTTGTTCTTGTATCTGGTAATTCGTCCGTCATAACGGACGAATTAGAATCTTCTAAGAAACTCCAGTTTTCATAAAAAAGACGCATTTTCTTAAGACTTGTTGCCGAAAATCCACGTAATCCAGGAAGTTCCTTTCTAAGTTGAGAACTTATGGTTTCAAGAACACTTGTTCCCCATGTCTTTTTCCCCTTTTTAGAAGAAAGATAGCGACCAATGCCATAATAAAGGATTAGCTGAACACGAGTAGTTTCTTTTGCTGCCTGATACTGAGACTGTAAAATTGCTGTTTTTATTGTTTCTACGGCGGTGGTTAGTTCTTGATTCATTTTATTCTCCATTCTCTACAATTTCCTAGTGTCCAGACTTGTCCGAACCGACACGCTTAATCGCGCCGATTTCCACTAATTTTGCCAAAGCTCGTGTTACCGTGGCCCGTGACATTCCGATTTTTTTAGCAATCTTTTCTTTTGATAAATTAGGATTATCAGCAATAACGGCAAGAACCAATTTTACAGGCTCATTTACAGGCTCATTTACAGGCTCATTTGCTTTGAACATCATCATAATATCATTGGGATGAACTGTATATTCAGGTTCGGCAATTCCATATTCTTTACAAAGATTGCAAATCTTTTCTATGCCGCGACCCCAGCTTTCTATAAAGCCCGCTCTAAAGAATGTATTCGCAATATCCGGGTTATGGGGAAGCGAGCGATGTTTTTGCATTAAAGTGTCGGCAGTCCAGCTGGCAGGAAAAACACAATCATTGCTGATATAAAGCTTATCCTTGTAAACACTGATTTGCACAGGTACGCCAACAGAAAAATCCTGATGAATTAGCGCATTAAACACCGCTTCTCGCACTGCATCTTTAGGGAAAGGATAATGTTCAATTCGAGTTATGTTGTCATAAGAAATTTCTGCAGTCAGATATTTTGTGTAAAGCAAATCTATAACGCGGTCTGCCTGAATCATAAGAGAACCGTGAACTTCATCCTGATAGCGCAAATCTGCGTCAGTTTCAAAAAATCCGATTTTTACAAATGAACCTGTTATCCATTTTTCCGGATTTCGATGGAAAAGCAAAACCGCTGCCCGCTTAAGCAAAGCCCCGTCAAGAAGATTCAGTTTCTCAAGCAAATCCTGATTCGAAAGCTTCAAGTCATCCTTACTCATTCTTCCGCTACGGATTGCTTCACGGTGAAAAATATCAAAGCTTTCTTTATCAAGGTCATCAACATTCACATTTTCAAGCGGAACAGAATCCCAGTTTTTGCCAGTCTTACGCAAAAGGAAATTAGTCAGCGCCGAACCTTGCAAAAGCTGCTTTGTGCTGCCAGTTCTATAATGATACTCACCCTTGTAATTCACAGGATAAGGATTTTCTTCAACAGTGATTTTAATAACATCAAGTCCGTTCTCAGTAATCAAATCCACATCAACAATCAATCCAAGAGCATCGCGAACTTTATTGGGAATATCTTCCATAAGTTTCTTTGAATCAGCAACGCCACAAACAGAGCCGTCATCACGCTTACCAATATAAAGCACACCGCCCTGAGCATTTGCGAAACGTCGCAATTCGCTTCGCGTCTTGCTAAACGAGTTTTGACAAGCAAAACTCGCGCAAATCCATTTGAGATATTCATCACGCCAACTTTCTTTGTATTCGATTAACTGGGATTCGGACATTAATTAGAACTCCTCTCTCTTCATATGTTTTTCAATCAAAAGCCTGTAATGAGTCCATGTTATTTCGTGATGCACTGCGTCACAATTCTTGAACTCAAGATAAAACTGTCTGATTTTTCTAAGTTCGCGAACATCGTATCCTTTTCCAGACTCTGCATTTGTTCTGACAGTGCGCAGGACAGAGCTGATTTCTTTGTAGACTTTTGAGATATTTTTGGGTGGGGCTAGGTCTTTGTTCATTTATTTTTCTCCGCATTACCATTAGGATTCTCTGCCAGCTTCATTTCATTACACATCCAGTTCTTTTCTTTCAATCTGTTCTTTTGCATTTTCGATTGCCTGCATAAGTTTTTGTTCAAGTACATCTTTCGGCGGCATTTTTGTCAAATATTGACCAATACGAATATTACCTTTATCCAGTTCCAAAAGCTCAATCGTTTGCTGTGATTTTTCCGCACATAAAATCAAGGCTATAGGCTCTTCCTCACCTTCTGCCTTTTCATATTTTGAAAGCCAACGAAGATATAATTCAACTTGACCTTTATACTCAGGTTCAAATTCCCCAAGTTTCAGTTCAATAGCAACTAGACGACGCAAAGTACGATGATAGAAAAGCAAGTCGATATAGTAATCTCTTCCGTCGAGAATAAAATGTTTTTGCCGAGCAAGAAATGCAAAATCAGACCCCATCTCAAGGATAAAGTGTTCAATCTCAGCAAGAATAGCGTTCTCCAAATCCTTTTCACTATAAGTGTCTTTTAGACCTAAGAAATCCAAAATATACGGATCTCAATAAAACAAATCGGGTGACATTTTGTTTACAGATTGCAAAACGGCAAGGTCATTTTTTATAGTTTCTGCAGGCTTCTTTGAAATTGCCGTTCGTTCAAAAAGCATAGATTTACGCCGTTCGCGCAATGTCCTGACACTCCAGTTTTCGTTAGAGCACATAACCGCATAAAACTCACGCTTTGTTTCATCTTCTATAGGAAGCAGAACAACAAAATGTGACCATGATAATTGTTGTGACAGTGTCGCCACTTTTTCGGCATCTGGAAATTCACGGTAGAACTTTATCATTCTGAATAAAGATGTTTTCTCAAAACCTTTCCCATAATTCAGAAAAAGTTTCTTTGCCAGTTCTTCTACAATTCGTTGCCCATATTCAGCCTTGCTGCCGTCAAGCACATTGCAAACAAGATATTTTCCGATATTCCAATACAGCATTACCATTGCATCATTTACAGCACGTTGCACAGTACGCTTGCTAGTATCTATGAGTTGAGAAATATCAGAGTAAAACTGCTGTTCTGTTTTAGATTCTATCTCTTTGCCCATCTTTACATCTCCCTTACTTTACTTTCGATGAAGGATATTTCTTCTGGTGAAAGATTGTATTTCTTATACAACTGTTTATCTATTTCTGGAATAGATTTACTCCAGTCAATATCGCTGTTTGTGGTAAAATCTTGTAATGGAACATTGAGCCATGTTTCACGAGGATTATCTTGTGTTACTTTTAGGGTACCAAGCATTGCACGGGCGAATTTTGTTTTTATATACTTCATGCAGTTTTCGGCTTCAACTTGTGTCTCAAAAGCTCCTATTCCAATAAAGGAACCTGTATAGCCGACCATCGGCTCGCCGACCATCGGGGTCGATAGTACTTCGCCTATCGCCCCCGATCCATTTGCCTTTGGAACAAGAACTTTATATTTATCAAGATTTTCACTTGCTTCAATATATTTGCTGTTAATGAATCTAATAACACGTTTATTTTTTATTAAACCATGAATAGGAATTTCGCCCTTACTTTGATTTTCTGTAAAGACATCAAGTTTATCAAAAGCATTTGGACGCAATCGTTTATCAGCTCCATCACTTCCGATGATATTTTTATAATGCGGATAATCCTTATATAAGGTTGAAAATTCATATTTATTCTGTGGATAAATACTGTCTGTTAAAGATTTAAAACCTTTTATCGCTAAAACTTTTTCCAAAGCCGTTCTGAGCGGTTCGTGCGCAACAAAAGTTCCAATCTTTTCAAAAGTCTTATTTTTATCCCAATATGTAACTGCAACACCGCCTTTTATATCTACAGTTGGAAAAACATCTCCACTGTTTGCCCAATATTGAACAACTTTGTAATGCTCATCATTAAGCATTTTTTCATTCCAGTCTTTTGGGGTTTTCCCGGCATTGAACAAAAATCTTGCAGGATGAATAAAGCTTACCTTTTCACCAAGCTTGCAGGCAGCATCAATAAAAAGATGATAAATTGGATCTGAACCGTTTGCTTCTCCAGTTGCCATAATCTGATATGGTGGATTACCTACTATTGCATCAAATTTCATATCTTCATTTCCATCCTTTTTCCAGTAATTTGTTTTGCTCACTTTGTTTATAAAGTTTTCTGGTTTGTTTTTCAGCTGATTTACGAGGTCTTCAAAATAATGAGCATTTACTTTTGTTCCTGTGAATCCGGCCAAAGTTCTTTGCGCAATTCTTTTTGCCATAGGCGTTTTACAAATTAAGAAAATGTTTTCTGCAAGAACTTTCTTCCACAAATCAATTTCCATTTCTCGTGTAGGCTTAGGGCCTAGCTCAAGTTTTGCCCGAGTACGATATACGCTGTAAGCACAATATAAGGCATACAAACCGCTTTTAGAGTTTATTTCCAAAATATGTGTATTCTTTTTAAAAACTTCATCAGTAATTTCATTTTGTTTTATTAATTCTGGTTCAAGGATTTGCTCATTATAGTCTTTATCATAGAAACACCAGCCTCCAAGACTTTGTGCAAGGTGCATATTTACAACACGCCAAGGAGTAAGAACGGTTTCTTTATCTGGATTTCGGAATGTAGCAAAAATTGAACTTATACGCTCAATTCTTTCTTCAATACTAAGTTTGTCCGCAGCACGCGCCATTTCCCGGATTTTTACACCAGACTCACGGAACACATCTGAATCATAATATTTTTTGAACTGTCCAAAGATTTCTTTAGTTACACCTTTTGGCATGAACTCTTCCCATGAAAGGTCGTCAACTAAATCGCAAAAATTATCAAGAGTAATGGCTTCTTCAGTTCCATCAAGATTATTCTGCAAATCTACTCCGTACATCAAAAGCGGCATTCTGATAGAAATACCTCGTAAGATGGAAATAGCAGTATCGCGATTTTTCTTGATTTCTTTTTCGCGCGCTAATGCTTCCTGCTGCTTTGGAGCAAGTTCTCTAACAGGTTTTTCTCTGATTTCAGGCATCTGTAATAATTCATACTGCTCATCAGTCAAACCTTGAGCGTTGATGTTAATATCACCTGTACTTCCTTGAGCTTTTGTTGAACCAATTATTTCTTTAAGTTTAGAAAACTCTTCAAGAGCAAGTTTATCCATGTGAAGAAGTTCATCGTTATAAAGATAACTGTCTTCAAAACCATTTTTTACAACCCGATCAATATAAGCTTTTTTAAGCTGACCAAGCATTTTTTCGGTATTATAGGCCTTCATCTGACTGCCTTCAAAACCTATGATTGGACAGAAGTTTAAGAACTCGCCCAATATCTCACGGTCATTGTTTGTTGTTTTACCGGCTTTGCTGCTGATTTTTGCAGTTTCCGCAATTACTTTTAGAGTACGGTCTGGAGCAAAGTCGAATACAAAACATTCTTCTTTCTGCTTTCCCCCAATTATAGCTGGTGTCTGAACACGAAAAATTGTCTGCATATAAGTACTTGCCGCAGTATTAAAGCTACCAGACAGCATAAAACAAGCAGTCCAAGGTTTTACGCTTACGCCGGTAGTGAGTCGTCCACAAGAAAGAGTAATTGAATATGAATCTTCTGGATGTGGGCCGATTGCTTTTTCTACTTTCTTTAATGCTTCTTTTTCTTCCTCTTCTTCGTCTCCGTCACCTGCAACATTTGCAATTGCAAATTGGCTAAAAACAGGATGTTCTTGCAAATGTTTACTTAAAGCTTTTGCTTCCTTTACCCCTGGAATCATCCAAAGTGAATGACGAAAATTCTGTCTGTATTCTTCTGTTGAATATGGATAATTTGAATCAGCATCTTCTTTCGTTAATAAATCAAGAAACTGTTTTACGTTTGTTTCGTGTATAAAGTCTCCTTCTTTATCAACTCGAAAAAACTCACGGAAATTAAAAGCAATATCAGCATCTGCATATTCAGGATAGAGTTTTCCCAAGTTATATGTATAAATACTTAGTTTAGGCAGTACAGAATATGGGTTCGGGTCTCCCTGATGGATTTTATCCCATTCAGCTTTTGCCCGTTGTTCCATTACATAATCCCAGGTGTAAATTTCATCTTCTTTAAAATCATCCATAAGATTGAATGGAGTACCTGAAAGATGAAGAACTCTCGTGTTTTCTTTGCGACATTTTGAAAGAACAGCTTTTCCAAGTTCTGTTTGCGTTCCTTCGTGAGCTTCATCAATGATGATTAAATCCCAATTAATATTGAAGATTTCTTCATTCTTAGCAAACTTTCCTCCAACAAGTTCAGAACCACGCATATCTTGTATTGAGGCAAAATATATGAAGTGGAAATCCTTCATACCGTTATCGTCAGCCTTATGAATCATTTCATGGAAGTTTTCTTCTTCAGTCGGATCACCACCATTCTTTTTTGAAAAGTAGTAAAAATCATTTCGGTCATAAAAGATTTTCCCATAATCTTCAAACCAACCAGAATCAACTACAGGACGATGGGTCAGAATAAGAGTGCGATTATAATTCATGCGCTTAACAACTTCCAAAGTTGAAAGAGTTTTTCCAAATCTCATTTTAGCATTCCATAACATCTGATGACTTCCACCAGATTTTTTGAATTGCTTTATTGTCTTTTCGATAGCTTCCGTCTGTTCTGGTCTGAAAATTACAGGACTTCTATCTGTAGTTATTTCACTTGCATTGAGAGATGTTCTTCCTTCTTTCGCAGCTGCAATTGCTTTTTTTACAGTTTCAAGGTCAGTATAAAACCATTCATTTGCTTTATGTTCTGTATCAAAAATTTTTCTTTTAATACCAGAGCGTACAAGGATGTCATGAATATCATGATCTTGGAAAACTATAAGATTTTTTCCTTTCATATAAGCCGTTGCTTCGGTATATAGAAGTTCAAAAGTAACTCCGGCTGTTTGTGTCTGGTGGCGGATTCTATCTTTTGCAGCAGCATTTAATTCCTTACAGTTTGGCTCAAAAGCAAAATAAGCCATTCCTGCATTACAAGAGGCCTCGCCAATTTTAAGAATTCCTTCATGTGCTGTATCATTGATGCGATAAACATAAATCAGTTTTTGCTCAAATGCCTGATTAAAAATCTGTGCCATTACTTTCCGCCTCCAAATACCATATCCACAAAGCGAATATTTCTATGAGTTTCCCAGTCCTTAATAATGCAGTAAATACCATTATGTTTTCGGTTGTCACCTTTTGTACATCCAACACAAGGCTTTGCGATGATTCTTCGTTCAAACAAATCTTCATCTATTATTTCTTTTGTACAGCAAGAATTTGGAATAACATATTTTATTCCATCCATCTGCCAGATATTCCAAGCTATTACTTTTGCGAAACCAACCAAATCTTGAGTTTCGAGTTTTTCGTTAAATTTGTCTTCGTAATGCTCTGCAATAGTAAATAAAAGATTTTCCCTTGCAATAAGAACATTATCACCTTGCCAGTCAAAGCCGTAAACATTTTGAACGGAACTATAAGCCCATTTTATCCATTCTTCACGATTATCTGTATTTTCATTTACTACTCGGAGTTTGCGGTCTAATATTCCAATTCTATTCGAAACTTCTATATATTCACCAGTTACTGCATCATAGCGGCTTGTTATATATGGAGCCTCACCGCAAGTCATTTCAAGTCTTTTAGAAAGAACATAATCCTGCCAACTTTTTTTTTCAGAATCAGAGAATATAATTTTTTCTTTCGTTACTTCCCAAGAATTTTCTTTTTCTAAATTAAAAACATCTTTTCGCCCAAACCATTCTTCATCAACCTTATTGTTTTGCATATTGCAAATCCAACTAGGCGTAAAAACTTCAGCTTTCTGGCGCACTCTCTGCTGCTGCTCTGTTTTTGATTTTTCAATTCGAGGTTTTATAATTCCGCCATGACGAGAAGTTATCAATTCTATTGTGATTTCCTTGTCAAAAAAGTAAGCTTCGCCATATTTGGAATAATTATCAGTTGCCCATATGATGTTATTGCATGTTGTTTTATCTTTTAAGAGAATTTCCAATAATTCCGGATCTATTTTGAGAAGGTCGTTTTCTTTTATATCAATACTTTTTTCAGGCGACATTTTTTAGCTATTTCCTTCCACTTTATTAATCACACAAATATCGCCCACATCACAATTCATAGCTTTACAAATACGCTGGATACTATCCATGGAAATAAATTCTCCCTTAGTCAGTTTTGCCAGAATATTCGTTGAGATTCCTGCCATCTCAATAAGGTCTGTTTTATTCTTGTGTCCCATTTCTTTATAACGAGCCCAAAGTTTACTATAATCAACTTGCATAATATGGAAGATTATACCACGACTTTGGGGGTTAAAGGTGAAAAAAATCACGATTTCGCAAAATATTTTTCATCTCTACTTCTTCCCCATAAACTTCCTCATATCCCGCTATGATATCCGCTGTAATTCTTATTTTCGCTGCTACTGGAAGCTATAATTGAGATTACAACACCTATCAAAATGATTAAAACTAAAAAATCCAGTAAAAACACCCCCATTTCTTGTTTCATGGGTCCATTATAGAAGGTCAAGGTGTCATAAAAGGTATTATTCAACTCCAGCGCATTGAATTGAGTTGCATAAAAGATGAGAAAATCCTTCCGCTTCAAATTTTCAGGATAAAATACGCCCTTCCATTCCGGGTAATCATATCCGCTGGTGCCGATTAAAAGGTCTGACATTTACACTTCATCCACCAGCTCAAACCGCCACTTCTGCTTTACATCCGGGTACTTTTCGAGAGCTACCTCGCTTAAAAACATCCCCTTCTCCCGAATCCAAAGCGAATTGTCTCCGTAGAGCCTGCGGTAAACCACATATTCTTTAAAATGAGCGCGTAAAACAACACAGAAAAAGGAGCAAATTTAAGGTGCAAACAGCCGATAAATCAAACAGGGCGGTTAGCACATGGCAATGTATAAATGCTTCCAGTAAAATGAACTGGAAAGAAAATGGGCTGCATAATTTTTTACACTTTAAACCTGTAAAAATTTTGTGTTAACTAAATAGCGCATTTTAGATAACTTGAAAATGTAAAGTTTTATTCACAAAAGTGCGGATTAAATATCGAGTCAACTGAAAATGGCGGAAATGTTAGAGTTGTCCGCTTAGTTCTAGGGAAGTTCTGATTAACACTTGAAGCGATTACTCAGTAGTTTCTGTCAAATTTGTATTTTCTGAGGTGTTTATGTTGAAAATCATTGAAGCAAAAAAAGAAGATAGAGATACCTTAATGAATCTTCTGGAAAAATATCTTTACGAATTTTCTCAATGGGAGAAAACTGATGTAAACGATAACGGTTTATACGGATATGAATATTTGGATTGCTACTTTGAAGAAAAAAACAGGTTTCCGTATTTAATAAAAGTTG
>JALFAW010000157.1 GCA_022773305.1 Spirochaetia bacterium | reverse complement strand
TGAGCCTGCTTTACGTCCTGAAAAAGGTCTTTTAGGTTTAAGAGGAGGAATGAAAGTTTTTGCAAATCTTCGTCCAGCTGTAATTTTTCCTCAACTAAAAGCAGCTTGTCCTTTGAAAGATGAAATTATAAAAGATGGTTTAGATATTTTGATTGTTCGTGAACTTACAGGTGGAATTTATTTTGGAGATAGAGGTTTTTCCGAAGATTATCAAACTGCATGGGATACAGAAAAATATTCTACTTATGAAATTGAAAGAATATTAAAGATTGCTTTTGAATCAGCAAAAAATCGACGAAAAAAGGTTACAGTTGTTGATAAAGCTAATATTTTAAATACTTCGAGATTGTGGCGTTCAGTTGCTGAAAAAATGCATAAAGACTATTCTGATATTGAATTAAATTTCTTATATATCGATAATGCTGCAATGCAAATTGTTAGAAATCCAAGTCAATTTGATGTTATTGCAACTTCAAATATGTTTGGTGATATTCTTTCAGATGAAGCAAGTCAGATTACAGGGTCCATTGGTATGCTTGCGTCTGCATCTTTAGGGGATGGTACAGGTCCTGGACTTTATGAGCCAATTCATGGTTCGGCTCCTGATATTGCTGGAAAAAATCTTGCAAATCCTTTGGCAACAATTCTTTCTGCGGCTATGCTTTTACGTTATGATTTTAAACTTGAACAGGAAGCAAAAGCAATTGAAAATGCAGTAAACGAAGTTTTGAATCAAGGTTATAGAACTGGAGATATTGCTGGAAATCTCGAATATGTTAAATCAATCGGTAAACTTGTGGGTACTAAAGAAATGGGCAATTTAATTGTAGCAAATATTAAGAAATAAGCGGAAGAAAAGTATGAAAAAAAGAATTTTGTTTTTGTTATCTTCTATATTGATTTATAATATGGTGTTTTCTGTATCGAGTTCTTTATATGAGCAGGATTTTTCTGTAAAAGTGACTGTTCCATCAACTGAAAGTAAAATTATTATTTCTCCCCAACCTTTTGATAAAGATCTTACATCTGTAGAATTAACAAAAAAAATGGGAAATGGAATTAATCTAGGTAATACCCTTGAAGCATTTAGAGGTTATAATCAATCTACAAAAAGAACTCCTTCTTCTTATGAAACTCTTTGGGGACAGCCTGAAGCTCAACCACGTCATTTTGAAGGTTTTGCAAGAGCTGGTTTTAAATCTGTTAGAATTCCAATTGCATGGACAAATATGATGGATTATGAACACGGTGATTTTACTATAGCAACAGCTATGCTTGATAGAGTAGAAGAAGTAGTGAACATGGCTTTAGATGCAGGTTTATATGTTGTAATTAATGATCATTGGGATGGTGGTTGGTGGGGATTATTTGGTTCTGCTGACAAATCACATCGTGAAATGGCCGTGAAAATGTATAAATCTATGTGGCTTCAGATTGCAAATCGATTTAAGAATTATTCTGATAAATTGATTTTTGAGGGTGGAAATGAAGAACATGGTGATGGATTTAATCTTGAGACTGTTTTTTCAAATAAAAAGAAAGGAGTTTTATCAGAAAATCAGAGATATGATTGTGCAAATCAAGTAAATCAGTGTTTTGTTGATGTTATTCGTTCTACTGGTTCAAACAATCAATACAGATTTTTATTAATTCCAGGATATAATACTGATATTGATAAAACTTCGCATCAAAGCAGATTTGTTATGCCTAAGGATTCAGCATCTAATAAACTTATGATTTCAGTTCATTATTATACACCTTCAGATTATTGTATTCTTTCTGAAGATGCAAGTTGGGCAAAAGTCAAAATGAATTGGGGTTCAGATTATGAAAAAAAAGTTATGGCTTCAAATTTCGAGAAGATGAAGGAATTTGTTGATAAGGGGTATGGTGTTGTAATCGGGGAATATGGTGTAGCATTAACAAAAAGTTTTAAAATGAAAGAAGGAACTGTAGAATGGCTTTCTTGTGTTTTGGAAAACTGTGATAAATTGAATTATTGTCCAATGTTATGGGATTGTAGTAGCTTATTCTTAAGAACAGGAAGAGTTGGATTTACAGAACCTGATGTTGCAGCAATATATATTAATAGGGATTAATATAATAAAAGGTATAATAAAAAAACATGGATTATGGATTTATAAGGAAAAAAGGTCTTTTGTTTTCTCAAGATATGCTTAAAGTTATTGGTGTGGATGATACTTCAAGCGAGTTTGTTGGAAAAATTCCCTATGGTCCAAAATCAATTGATGATGATGTTTTTTCGGAATGCCCGTATGAGCAACTTCTTTTTCCTGATTCAGTAGAAACTCTTGGAAATCGTGTTTTAGAAAACTCAGTAGCCCTTGAATATGTAAAATTACCTTCAAATTTAAGAAAATTGCCATCATATTTATTTTCTGGTTGTGGTTCTCTTAATTCTGTAACTATTCCAGTTATGATAGAAGATTTTCCAGAGGGGTTATTCCAAAATTGTGAGTCTTTGAAAGAAATTCCATTTCGTGCAGGACTGACAGTTTTACATAAGAATGTTTTTAGAGGGTGTAAGTCAGTAAAATCACTTGTTATTCCAGAAAGTGTAAAAAGAATTGAATCGTTTGCTTGTGCTGATTGTGTTTCATTGGAAAGTTTGATTTTACCTTCAAAGATAGAATATATAGAAGAAAATGCTTTTGAAAACTGTAATTCGTTGCGAACTATTAGAATTGACAGTGATAATCCTAATTATTTTATTTCTGTTGATGGTAATCTTTGTTCTAGAAAAGACAACAGAATAATTATTAGAGTTTATAAAAAAGAATATCAGAATGTTAGATTTTTTGATTATAATCTAAAAGATAATGAGATTGAAGCAGACTCAACGAAAGATTTAGAGATGAAAGGTGCTTTTTTTCTTTCAGATGAAGAAGATTTTGAAGAAGATGACACTTTTTATAGTCTAGAAATCGGAGCTAATGCTGAAGAAATGAACAATATAGATGACAATTATCAAAATAAACTAAAATTTAGTCAAAATGAGGAAGTAAAAATGATTGATGAAAATAATGTTGATTCAATGTTAGCTGACATTATGGGTGAAAAAAAAGAAAGTCAAACAACTGAAAATGTTTCTGTGAATCCACAAGAATTGGAAATTCTTTCTCATACAATGAGTGTTATGGAAGATTCTTCACAGACAAATAATTCAGCAGCGATTACTACTGATGAATTGGAAAGATTATTTGCTAAGAATGAAGAAAAAACCCTTGCATCACAAAAAACTCAAAATGAAAAAAATGAAATTGATCCAAAAATTCAGATTCTAGTAGATTCTGTAGAATTTGGTAAAATTTTGACTTTTGAACCACAAGGGGAAAGTCCTGAAGATCCTGATTTATTTGTTATTGCAGAAAAGACAATAACAGATGATTCGGGAAAGAAATGTTTTACTCCAAAGTTAATTTCATGTTGTAAAACTTTTGCTAGAATTCATGATTTTAAGCATGTTATTCTACTTAATGGAATTCCATTTGATAATGATGAGTTTATGCAATTCTTCCATCATTATATTGTGAAAAAGAATGTAATTCTTGCCTGCGAAGCGTCATCTCCTTCTACTCTTTCAGATTATTGTAAAAAGGTATGTGAAGAGTCTAGAATCAGTTTAAATAGTGCAGAATTAAATGAACAGAGGAAACGAATTTCTATCAAAACTGATACATTGATAAAACTTGTAATCAAAGATAAATATGTTTCTTAAAATGATTGATTTTGATTAAATATAAAAAGTTATTTATTTCTATACTGTATCAATGAAATAGAATAATCTAATAGCTGATTGATTATTTTTTTGTTAAATTTCGAGTTTTCTAATTTAACCAGTGGCAAGAACTGTAAGAGCTGGCGTAGACAGTTCTGAAGCGTAGCGAAGGAATTACTGTAGTGCAAATTGTGTACGTAATTATGAAAAAAAATTGTTGCTGAGCATTGGTTACAAAATAGAGTCCAGGTAAATCGAAGCAAGCAATAAGCTACCAAAAAAAATAGATATTTGACATTAGATTTTCTTTGAAAATATAGTAGGTTCAATTTCGAGTATTTGATTTACAAACCGTGGCAAGGATTGTAAGGGCTGGCGAAGCCAGTTCCGAAGCGGAGCGAAGGAATGAAGCGATAGCGTAACCCTGAAAAGCCTGATTTTTGCGAAGCAAAAAGCCA
>JALFAW010000154.1 GCA_022773305.1 Spirochaetia bacterium | reverse complement strand
TGGCTTTTTGCTTCGCAAAAATCAGGCTTTTCAGGGTTACGCTATCGCTTCATTCCTTCGCTCCGCTTCGGAACTGGCTTCGCCAGCCCTTACAATCCTTGCCACGGTTTGTAAATCAAATACTCGAAATTGAACCTATTAAATTGATTTATTCAGTGACTGATATGGATAAAAAAGATATAGATGAGGAGTGTAAGATAAAACCGCTAAAATAGCGCGGCTTTATCTTACCTGAAGTTTGCGTTGCAAACTTATTATAGAACTGCTGTTCCTCATTACATTACGGAACAGCGTAAAAAGTCAATCGATTGTTGAAACAATCTTCCTGACTTTTTTATGGAGGTTGTAAGATAAAACTGCTAAAATAGCGCGGCTTTATCTTACCTAAAGTTTGCGTTGCAAACTTATTATAGAACTGCTGTTCCTCATTACATTACGGAACAGCGTAAAAAGACAATCGATTGTTGAAACAATCTTCTTGACTTTTTATTGGAGATAATATGACAGAAAAAGAATTGAATTTGACAAAAGCTCAGAATGCAGTTTTATCGCACGATTGGGGAACTGCTGCCCGTTTATATAAACTTCTTCTCAAAGATGATGATTCTAATATTACCTATCTGAAAGCGTTGGCTAATGTTTATGTAAAATCTAATGAAGATGAAAAAGCCATTCCATATTACGAGCAGATTATCAATTTTTATCCTCATGATATTGATGCTATGAATAGTCTCGGTGCTATCTATCGGCGCATAAAACAATATCAAAAATCTGTAGAAATTCTGAAAAAGGCGCAAAATGAACAGAATATTTCAAGTGTAAACTATAATCTCGGTTTTACTTTCAAGGAGATGGGAAATTACGAAGATGCAATTGAATGTTTTGAATCTGTAATAACTGAAAATCCTGATGATGTACTGACTTATAATCATCTAGGGTCAATTTATCTGCAACAAAAGAATTATGAAAAATCAGTAAATTCATTTAAACATGGTCTTCAAGTAGATCAAAATCATCCAATTTTGAATTATAATCTTGCGCGATGCTATGCTGAGTCAAAGAATTATCGCGATTCTATAAAATATTTTGAAAAAGCGTTGAGAACTAGACCAGGCTGGATAGAAGCTGTTCGCGATTTTAGTGATGTGCTTGTAAAATGTCAGAAAAATTCTTCAGCACAGGAACTGGTGGAACGCACAATTAAAATGCATCCTCAAAATGCTGACCTTTTGTGCATACTTGGAAATATATTTTTAAGTCAGTTTGATTATGATAATGCTGTAAAAACTTTTGAAAAAGCCGAACAAATCGAGCCAAATGACATTAAAATTCTGATGGGCTTTTCTGAAGCACTTGAAAAAGGTGACAGAATTGATGAAGCTTTGGAAAAAGCAGTAGAAGCCGCAGACCTTTCTCCATTAAATCCTGATGTTCGAAAAAGATATATCCATACGTTGCTTTCAGCCCAAAAGTATGATCAGGCTCTCGAGCATGTAAAGGAGCTGGAAGAAACTGAAGGTGATGATTTACAAGTGCTAGATTTGTACGGTCAATATTACATTTGCCGTGGTAATGAAGAAGTTGCAAATCTTTATTACCAAAAAATCAAAGAAAAAAATCAGGAATATGATGATTATATATTGAATGCTTCTGACAGATTTATGCAGACTGGAAATCTAGATAAAGCTGAAGAATATGCAAAAAAATTTGTTGCAAAAAAAGAAAAAATTCCAGAAGGTTATAATCAACTTGGGCAGATTTATGTTGCAAAAGGTGAATGGAATAAGGCTAAGTCAGTTTTGGAAAAATCCAGCACATTTAGAAATCCAAATGTACTTGCAAAAAAGAAGCTTGAACGAGTAAATACAGAAATCAATAATAATCCAACTTTTGCACAAATGCCGTCATTTGATTTTTCAAGTTTGCAAAAAGAAGATGATATTATTTTCTCGCAACCTGATTTTGGAGATGATGATTTTGATTTACAGAAAAATGATAATTCATATGAAGAAGCAATCGAAAGTCTTTCTCTCACAGATTCTGAAAATGAAAATATAAATGTAAATTCTGAAACAATTGATAAGAATACTTGGAATGAAAATGATGGCGAAAAAAATAGCAATGTTCTAGAAGATGATATTTTAATAGAAGAAAATGATACAAATCATGATTTTAATCAAAATGATTTACAAGTAAATGATGAAAATGATGTTAAAGAAAATCAGACTGTAGAGATTATTGAATCTGGAAATGAAAATGAAGATTTTTCTACTCAAGAAGATGATAATGATGAAGTTTTTGATGAAAAAACTTTTGATTTTTCTCAATTTGGTGATTTGCCTGGCTTAAATGAAACTCTTTGTGAAGATGATGAAGAATTTTGGAGTGAGTTTGATGATGATAATGTTAATGAGAACGAAAATTCATCTGAAAATTTAACATCAGAATTGGATGAAACAAAACCTGTTAGAAATCAAAATGATGAAGAAATGGATTTGGCTCAAATTCCTCAAAATTTCGAAAACAAAATGAATGAACTAGCATCTGATGCATTTGAAAAAATGTCTAAGATTGTCGATAAGGCTACCGAAATTTCAAACAGTGAAATTGCCCAAAAGCAACGTGAAATTGAAAATAAAACAGCAGTTTTGGGTGCATTGAATTCGGCAGATACAGCTTTGCAAGTGGCAATGAAAACTCAACAGATTGTGAAAAATTTAGAAGAAAAGCAAAAAAACTTTGAAGAAGAGTTTTTGACAAAGAGTGAAAAAATGATACAAGAAGCAGTTGATAAAAAATTTGAAGAAGAAGCAGAAATTAATGGAGTAGAATCTGACTTTGCGGACGTAGAAGAATTTATAGAACAAGAAAATGAAGTTACAGAGAGTAAACCTGAGTTTGCAGACTTAGACGAATTGTGTAGTCAGGAAACAGAAAATGATGTAGAAGAAACTGAGTTTGCAGAAGTTAGCGAGTTTGTTGAGGCAGAAAATGACGATGATGATGCAGAGAATGACTTTGCGGGCGTAGAAGAATTTATAGAACAAGAAGATGAAGTTACAGAGAGTGAACCTGAGTTTGCAGAAGTTAGTGAGTTTGTTGAGTCAGAAAATTATGATGATGAAAACACTGACAAGGAAGACGTATGTGACTTCAAAAACTTGCGAGCTATTTTTGAATATCTTCCTGAAAACGGAAAAGATTCTTTTGTTTCAAACAGAATTCGAATGGTCGTTGAATATGTAATCGCCAAAACTTCTGGAAAAAGAGGTCTTTTGAAAACTGCAAAAATGTGGCGCAAATCAGCTCATCTTGATAATTATGAAGCTCAAAATGATGAAGATAAAGTTACCGCAAAAGAGATTTATGATTTGGTAAAATATTTAAAGACTCTTGCGAACGAACTAGAAGATAAAGAAATATCAAAAGCAATTTGCGAAAGTGCAGATAATGTTTTAATAAGGATTCAATTGTAAAAAATCTCAGAGAAAATGGGAATAATCTGTTTTTCTAAGTCATTTTACAAAAATTATTTTTTGTCTGTAATCTTTGTAAATCCCTATAGGGCAAACGCATTATAAAATGATTAGTTGTAATATCTGGCTCCCGGTCGTGATTCACAGGTCAAAAACGCGCAATAATGCGCTAGACGTTTTTTGGGGTGTAGAAACTATTATAATGCCGCTCTCGCGGCAGCCCCAAAAAAAGTCTTTTTGCCCTGTGTCTCACTCCCTCGCGCCAACTTTTATGAAAATATTTTTTATAATGCGTTTGCCCTGTAAATCCCTAAAAAAAACTTTATTTTTATACATCATTGTATTATAATGATAGAAATGTTTTTTAGGAGTAGTTATGACAGAATTTCATGAAGATAATGAAAAAAAATCAGAAAAGAAAAAATATAAAAGTCTTTATAGGAGAATCATCACTGATACGCTTTTGATTTCCATTTTTGGTTGTGTTGTTGTAGTTCTTGTTTTGAATAATATTGCAGGCAGTTCTCTAAAAAAATTGAACAGATCAAATCTAGAAGAATCAGTTCCTGCTATCATGACTGTAATAGAGGATGAAAAAGCTTCTCTCAAAAGTACAGCACTTTATGCACAAAACAATTTTGAGCTTTTGAGTAAATCAAATTCT
>JALFAW010000152.1 GCA_022773305.1 Spirochaetia bacterium | reverse complement strand
TTTTTTGCTTGTCATGATACTTATTATTATATCACAAACAGGCATTTTTCTTTTACGCGTGAATGCTTTTTTATTTTTCCCCCTTGCTTTTTCTTCTGCTTCCTTTGAATATAATTTTTTCTGATTTTCTTCCCATCTATTCTGAAATGTTGCCCCCATTTTTCCACCTAAGGAATTTTATTATATTTTGAAATTTTTAAATAGTGGGCTTAAGTTGATGATGTTACACTACGCTTCACATACGTTTCGCTCCGTTGTGGTGGCCGCTTCGCGTCCCTACAGCCCCTAACCTATTCTACATAACTAATATTTGAGTTTAAAATCTTTTTAGGATCAAAAGCAAGTTTAATTCTATTCATAAGCTGCACATTTTCAAGTTTTGTCCGGGCAAAGAAAAAATCCCTTTTACTTACACCCAAACCATGTTCCCCAGAAATAAGCCCTCCAAAGTCATCTGTCTGTGCATAAAGCTTTTCAAGATTATCATGCAGTTCTTTTTCCCAAATTTCAAGAGGTCTGTCCCCTCTTACAACACAAAGATGAACATTTCCATCTCCTGCATGACCAAAAGAAATCATCTGCATTCCGCTTTCACACTCCAAAGAATTCACATAATTAACAAAAGAATCCACTTTCGAAATTGGAACTACAATATCCAAAGGTTCCTGCTCACTTACAGCTTCAACAGCCTTTACAAGACACCCACGGATTTTCCAGACATTTTGACTGAGAACACTGTCTTCCAGCAAAATAATTTTTTGAGCATCATTTATGATAGTTTTTCGAAGACGATTAATGTTGTTATCAATCTCTTCAGCACTGCCATCGAAAGTAAGCAAAAGATATGCATCAGATTCTTTATCAGGCCATTCAAGATTCAAAAAACTTTCACCAAGTTTTACAACTTTACTTTCTATAAATTCTAATGCTGTAGGATTTAAATTTGCCTTAAAAATCACAGGAACAGCTTCAATCCCTGCTTTAAGACTTTCAAAACACAACAAAACACTTGTAGATTTTTCCGGCTTGCCAATAAGTTTCAAAAGACATTTAGTAATTACAGCCAAAGTTCCTTCCGATCCGATAACAGCATCCTTTATATCAAGCCCGGTAGTATCCTTGCGATTTTTACTTCCAGTTTGAATAATCGTGCCGTCCGCCAGAACAATTTCCAGCCCCATCACATAATCCCTTGTAACACCATATTTTACAGCCCTCATTCCTCCAGCATTCGTACTTATATTTCCACCAATACTAGCACGTTTTTCTCCCGGATCAGGGGGATAAAAAAAACCAAGACTTTCCACATATTTTTGAAAATCTTCAAGAATAACACCAGGTTCCACAGTTGCAGTAAAATTTTCAGCATCCACTTCCAGAATATGATTCATAAGGGACATATCTAAAATAATTGAACCATCGTGAGGAATCGTGCTGCCCACAAGATTTGTTCCAGCCCCACGAGGAGTAACAGGAATAGAATTTTCATAAGCAAAATGAAGCACAGAACTCACTTCCTGCGTAGAAACAGGAAAAACAAGAGCTGAGGCCTGTCCCTGTTTTCGACCTAAATTATCACTTAAATATTTATGTTCTATATTTTTTCCATAAATAACACGATTTACATCCTGAATAATATTTGAAAGTTCATTGATTAGCATAAACAATTGTCCTTGAAAAAAAGCCTGCCTGCGCTAGGGCATGGAAGTGGGCCGAAGGCCGCCACCGTAAGCGAGGAGGAACGACGAGTGCGGAGGCTGGAGCGAAGCAGAACACTGGAACGCCCGACGGCAATTTATTGCCGGAGCGCCCATAATTTCAAACTAGAATTCGTCAATATCCCAACCTTCTTTGATAAAATAGCCACCGAACGTTTCATTAAACACTTTTTCAGTTTCAGGTGACTGGAACGCTTCTACAACTTTACGGAAAATTTCTACCTTTGCAGAATCCTGTAAATCTTTTCCACGAGCAGCAATCAAATTCCAGTATGCTTTTTCGTCCACCGAAGTATCCTTAAAAATAGCCGATTCAGTTTTAATTCCAAAATCCAAAGCATAATTTCCATTTACAATAGCAGCATCAACATCAGCAAGAGCAGAAGGAATAGTATTTGCAGCAAGTTCCTTTATAATAATGCCGCTTGGATTTGTTTCAATGTCATCATAAGTCGGATTAAAACCTGCACTCGCCTTCAAAGTAATAAGACCAGCAGCAGCCAGAACTTTGTAAGCACGACCACCATTTGTAACATCATTTGGAATTGCAACAACAGAACCGTTTTTAAGCTCACTTACAGATTTTACTTTTTTAGAATAAAGATTAAGCGGAATAATAAAAGTATTACCAATAAGTTTCACATCATAATTGTGACTTTCAGCATCGTTCTCCAGGAAAATGCGGTGCTGAAAAGCGTTTAAATCAATCTCTCCATTTGAAAGAGCATTGTTTGGAGTTACATAATCAGAAAACTGAACGATTTTAAGATTTATTCCCTGCGCTTTCAAAGCTTTCTGCGCTGGTGCCCAAAGGTCTTCATAAATAGAACCTACTACACCAAGTTTAACCTCAGTAACCTTAGCAGTAGATTTTTTCCTTTTTGGTAATGCAAAAACTGCGGAAAGAGCCACCAATCCGATTAAAACTGCTGAAACTATCTTTTTTGTATTTAATTTTGTCATAATTTTCTCCTGTTTTCTTTTATTTATTGATTTTATTAATTCATAAAGAGGGAGAAGTCTCTCCCTACGCGCCCACTTCGTTGGTCGCTACCCTCTCTCCTAAGGGGTATAAAACAAGTTTTATAATAAAACTAGTTTTATACCCCCTTAAAAACCCCAGACAAAACTAACAACACACGCACATGACTCCAAAACGGAAGTTTTCGCGAACAAGCGTTTCAAAATAAAAAGTAAAAGACTTCATCATGTGCCTCACATAAAATGTACTACCTAGTATATTAGTAGGTAAAACATACAAAAGTTATACACCTTTATTACCTACTTTGTCAATAGGTCAGGGCAAACGCATTATAAAAAATATTTTCATAAAAGTTGGCGCGAGGGAGTGAGACACAGGGCAAAAAGACTTTTTTTGGGGCTGCCGCGAGAGCGGCATTATAATAGTTTCTATACCCCAAAAAACGTCTAGCGCAT
>JALFAW010000150.1 GCA_022773305.1 Spirochaetia bacterium | reverse complement strand
TGGCTTTTTGCTTCGCAAAAATCAGGCTTTTCAGGGTTACGCTATCGCTTCATTCCTTCGCTCCGCTTCGGAACTGGCTTCGCCAGCCCTTACAATCCTTGCCACGGTTTGTAAATCAAATACTCGAAATTGAACCTATTAGATTAGTTTATACGAAAAATTTGAATTATGATTTTGTGTCTAGTATGAATAAATTGATTTTTTTAAAAAAAAGTTAAAAAAAAATGATTTTTTTTACTTTTTGACTTCCTCTTTTTGCATAAGTATGGACATTTTATTAATAGAGAATAAAAAATCTCTTACCGAGTTTAACTACTCTGGAAATTTATTAATTGTAAGTATGGAGGTGCTTATGAAAAAAAAATTGTTGGGAGTTCTTTGTCTTTTTCTAGTATGTATTTCATGTAAGAATACAACTAATGATGAAAAAATTGATGAACTTGAGCTTGAAAAGGAATCTGAAACTGTTGTAGAAAAAAATGATGATAATGATAAAAATGAGATTTCTGGGGATGAAAAAGAATTTGAAAACAATCAAAAAGAAGATAATGAAGAAGAAAATAAAGATGATACAAAAAGTGAAGAAGATTTTCAGGTTTACGAAATTGTAAATGCTTCTTTTGAATTGGAGTTTGAACAGAATGATATTGAATTTGAGATTGAAAAAAATGATACAAAAATATGTTTAACTTGTAAAGATTTTTATGATGATTATGAATGGTACATGGGGACAAGAATTCTTTCAAATATGGAATATTGTGAGATTGATTTCGCTGGATATGAAAAAAATGTTTATCCAATTGTTCTTTTTGCAAGAAAAAAAGGGATTGTTTATTCAAGTGTATATTATGTGAATTATTCAGGAACTAATTTTGTAGAACAAAGTAGCAGAACTATTTTTCCAGTAATGCAAAATAATAATATCGGGAAAATTCATCTTGAAATTGTTGATTTGAATTCTGATAAATTGATTTTAAAAGACTTTGAAGATTATAATAATTTTAAGTCTGAAGTAATTGAATTGAACGAAGGCTTATATTCTGTGTCAGTTTCGGCACAGATTGGAAATAGAACTTTTTGTGGGAATGATAAAATCAATGTTGAAAAAAATCAGTTAGTATATTCAATACTAATGGAGTTAAATTCATTTGAAGCTCAGGGAATTGAAAAAGGAATGTTAAATATTTCTGCATATTTTATGACAAAAAATCAAATAGTTGATGCAAATTATTCTTTGTTTCAAAAAAAGGATGATAAATTTATTCTTTATGCAATGGATAAATTTGATGGCGGTAATTTGATTTTGATAGATGGAGAAAATGAATATACTGGTTTTAAAGGATTTCATTTTTCTTTGGATGATATTGAACCTGGCGATTATTGGCTTCGAGTTAACGGAATCACATCTGATAGAAAAGAAAAGTGTTATCAAGTCGAATACATTTATATAGAAGAGAATCAAAAATCAGAGAAAATAATCGAAATAAGTGATTTTTTTGATATGTATACAATTTCTTATGATTTTGCTGGAGGTTTTTTTACAGGTAAAGATTTGATAACTCAATATTCATCTTTTGATTCTCTATCATTTCCTGATGAAAAACAAATGGTTTATCCTGGTTATAAATTTACTGGATGGTATTTTGATAAAGAATTGTCAAATAAAGCTGAAAGTGGTTATGGAGCAGGAATATTTGCTTCAGAGCTAAATCTTTATGCTGGATGGCAAAAACTTGACGATTTTTCAAATGAAAAAGAAAAAACTTGTTTGGAAAACAGTAAAATTCAAGTAACTTCAGTAAACAAAAATTTCATAATTAGTTTTCCATTGGAAAAAAAGATTGCTCAGGAAATAGAGAGTAATTCAGATTTACTTACGATTAAACTTTATGATAAAAAAAATGCATTAATTGGCTTTGCAATACAAAATATTGATTGGCAAAACGAAAATGTTTCTTTTGAAATGATATGTGATTTGAAAAAAAATGAATATTATTTAATGGAAATAAATGTGTATAATCCTGTTGTCCTTAGAAATGGATTCAAAATGAACGAAAAAATATTTTGTGATAAACAATTAATAAAAAAAGAATAATTGGTATAATTGTTATTCTAATAGAAAAAAAATTGATAGTTGACAGAAAAAGACTTTGAAAAATATGCTATTTTGAATATTTATTAAAAAATAGATTTTTTGTAATTGACTTTTTTTTAATCTTTGTGTAAACTTTTTAAACTATTGTATTTTTGAGTGGGAAATTGTTTATATAAGGAAGGATAAAGAAATGTCTAGAATGTGTGATGTTTGTGGAAAAGGCGTTATGTCTGGAA
>JALFAW010000148.1 GCA_022773305.1 Spirochaetia bacterium | reverse complement strand
TGGCTTTTTGCTTCGCAAAAATCAGGCTTTTCAGGGTTGCGCTATCGCTTCATTCCTTCGCTACGCTTCGGAACTGGCTTCGCCAGCCCTTACAATCCTTGCCACGGTTTGTAAATCAAATACTCGAAATTGAACCTACTAATCATTTTATAATGCGTTTGCCCTAAGTGAATTTTCACTCCACTTGATTTTTCATAATTCTGCATATAAAATAGAAAAATATGAAAAAAGCTTTTAGTATTATTAGTTTACTTTTTTTTTCTTTTATATTATTTGCCGAAAAACCAATTGTCCGCGACATTCAGGCAGAAGCTGGAAAAGGCAATAAAATTAATATTTATTGGACATTGCCAGAAAATCCAGAAAAAGAAATTTCAAGTTTTTTGATTTATAGAGATACAAGACAGATTGCTTCTTTTTCACAAATAAAAAATCTAGAACCGATTGCTCAAATAAGTTCTAATTTTTCAGGATATACCGATAGTGTTAAAGATTTTATCGATTATTTTTACTGTGTTCTTGCAATAACTAAAGATTCCACAAGTCCTTATGATTTGATTTTACTTTCATTTAATTCAACTGTAAAAGGTGCACACATTGCTGTTAATAGTCAGCAAAAAGAACCACAGAAAAAAGAAATAGAAAAACTTTATTATGAAGGAACATTACGCGAAACTCCGCTTCCGTATATCGATATTGTTGAGAATTCTATTCAACCAACTCCAACAGTATCAGAAGAAGCTGCATTCGCTGCACAAACTCTTACAAACAAATCAAAAAAGAAAGAGCCAATATTAAAACCATATATTTTTGAAGAAGATTTGATTTCCCCAGATGGTGGTGATGATTATCTTTTATTTGAAATTCTCAAGCAGTATTTTGTCCAAAAACATTATGAAGAAGCAATCGTTCAATTAAATAAACTTGCTGGAACAAATATAAAAGAAACCACAAGAAATAGAATTTATTTTTACATCGGAGAATGTGAATATTTAACTGGAGAATATGAAAACGCTGTTAAATCTTTCGTAAAAGTTCAAGATGCTTATCCTATTTTATCAAGAAAATGGATAAATTCATCTCTAGATAGAATTTAACTAGCACAATTACTTAAAATCTCATTTTTGTAGAGTTACCGAATACTTCTTAAAATTTCCAAAATTGAAGGATGTTCTATTGCCCTTTTAATTTCATCTGTGATTTTTTCAGATTGAACCTGATTGTTTACAACTGGATTTCCACTTTCATCTGAGTTTGGAACAGTATCAACACCAGATTCTTTATTTTGGTCAGGAATATTTACAAGGACTATCTCATCATCAATATTTATTCTATCATAAAAACCATTATTTGTAATAAGTGCCTCAGATATTTCTTCACCAGAATTTGTAACTGTCAAAACACCAAGTACATCATCATCTTTATAAAAAAGACCAGTTCCTGTATCTGATGTTTTTAAACTTCCTTTTTTTACGATTTTAAATTGAGCATCTTTTGTGATATTTTCTGACCTTCCTAAATCAATCAGCACAGTTTTTCCATTTCTTGCAAGAATCTTACCTCGCACTGTAAGTTTTTCCAAAACAGAATTCCTAAATCGACGTAACACTTTTGAAAAACGATTATTCCCTGTTGCAAAAAATTTTTCATTTGCAATTTCTATTCCAGTTCTTGCTGAATAAATTTTTGAATTCAAAGTCACATCTTCCGAACTTTCACTCAATGAAACTGTAATAAAATAATCATATCCGTTTGCTCGTGCATTCTTAAAAGCTTCAGCAAAACCAGAAACTGGATTCACCTGAGTTTTTACCGATGTAATTGCAACACCTGAAAAAACATCAGAACAGGCAAGCGCTGTCAGACGTTCACTATCAGCATGAATAAATGAAGTTGGATTTTCTTCATAAAAAATTGCGATATTCCATCTGATTTTATCAAGATAAAAAGGTTCTATTTTCCATTTTTTTGAAAGATTATTTTCCAAAAGTGAATTGTAAGCTTCAATTTTATCTTCAATTGAAATGCCAAGATTATCCTTAGAGTTTTCTTTAATAAACAAAAGCTGCGAGAGATAAGTTTCGTACATTCCATTCATCTCAAGTATTTCTGCATAATTTAGTCTTGCAACTACATTTGACGGATCAATCATCAATGCACGCTGATATTCATAAGAACTACCTGCATTGTCATATCTTGACTGATATAGTTGTGCATTTTCGATATGATATTGAGCAAAAGATGAACGACGTTCATCATCAAAAGCCAGAATATCTTTCAAAACAAGTTCAGTCACCATACGCATCATCTCATCTTGAGGAGCCACAGAAAGTCCTGTTGTCCAAACATCAAGTGCATCTTCTTTATTTCCTCTTTTTTCCAGAGAAATGCCTTTTAGATACCAGGCAATGCTATTATTTCTGTTTTTTGATATCAGATAATCGCACAAATCTATTACTTCAGAATAACGTTTTTGGCTATAAACTGCATTTGCCAAAAGTTCATAAGCTTTTTCGTAATTTCCATTAATTTCTACTGCAATTCTTGCGTGTTTCTCTGCCAGCGAAAACTCACCTTGCATCATAAAAATAATTGCTGCCAGATAATGAACTTCTGCTTGACCCGAATAATACTGCATAGCCTGATTCAAATAAGTTTGTGCAATTTCAAATCTTCCAGTTTGAGCACAAATCAAAGCCAAAGATAAAAGAGCTTTTCTGTTTGCACCCTGTCTTTTTAAAGCTTCTAAATATTGATTTTCCGCACCTGAATATTTCCCGTCAAAAAGTTCAATTTCTGCAAGTCCAAAATGAGAATCAACATCATTTGGATATTGTTTTAACACCGCTTCGAAAATTTCTTTTGCTTCGTTAAGTTTTCCAAGTGCGAGTAAAATCATTCCTTTAAGATTCTGAACTTTAGAATGATTTTTCTCATATTTTTCAGCAGATTCAAGATAATGATAAGCCAAATCAAATTCACCAAGCTGATAACTGCACAAAGCAAGATTAAACCAGGCATCACTGTATGCCGGATTTAAGTTTACAACTTCTAAAAAACACTGAGATGCTGCA
>JALFAW010000146.1 GCA_022773305.1 Spirochaetia bacterium | reverse complement strand
ATGTATAAGCTGCGTTTGAATATAGATATAAAAGAAGCTAAGGAATTAGCTGCAATTACAAAGGGCTATGCGTATGCTTTCCAAAAACTTGGTGTATTGTATTTTTCAAAGCAGACAAAAGAAAAATTGAAGGATATAGTTCCAGCCTTGCGTTCAGAATTATTTGCTTATTCCTACGAGAAGATTTGGGAAGAACTTACTCCAGAAGACAGATTTCTTCTAAAACTTTTGACAAAGAAAAAGGAATACAAGCGAGAAGAAGTTCTGAGCCTTATGGGAGAGAAATCGGGTAATTATTCAATGTACAGGGATCGTCTCATAAAACGAGGTCTTTTACTTGCCCGACAGTCTTACATCGCACTATCTCTTCCATTCTTTGCAGAATACATTGAAGAATATTGCTAGGTTAAGAACTTTTATACTGATAATCCTGGTGATGTTTTGGGCCTGCTGTTCCGTAGTGTCCGCACATATTGCATTCTCCTCTTTCTAAATATCATTACGTGATACTCAGACACACTATATTAATAAATATATGGAAAGATACTGGTCATATAACATTAAGCAAAATAATTACATTCCGACCGTCTCAGAACCGCTTTCTGCTTTCCCGACTATTATTGATACAAATCGGAAAAAGGTATGGTGCCGCTCTTGCCATCGCTGGGAGAACATTCTTGCCATTTCACAAAATGTTCTTAAAACAGGCTGTGGGAAACTCTTTGCAGGACCTTTTACCAGAGATGATAGTATCTTTTGCTATGGATACGATATCTCTCGTAGAGATAAAAATTATACTATTAAAGTTCAGTCTCAGATGGTTGCAACAAACTACAGAAGATTGATGGATAATATTTATGATATTGATTTGAACAAGAAAGTTCTCTACAGAAATGGCAAAGAAGTTTATTTACAGGAAGATATTTCAGAATCTCTCTGTCAGGAAATAACAAAACAACTCATAGATGAAATTGGTGATGATTACAAAAAAAAGTTTGGTATAAAGCCCTCAGTAACCTCTTCTCTAAACGGTTTTTCTGTGTTGCTTGGTTATATGATTTGTCCTTTCAATGTGAACTTTTTTACAATTGCCCGTCACTGGGGCTTGAATCCTAAGGATTCTGATTTTACTTCTATGTCCTCTGGTGACACCCCCGATGCAGAAAATGAGATGTTCGCTAGTCTTGGCATTCGGCCAACTAAAAGTATACGTAAGCTATATCAAAAATATCCGCAGGGAATTATAGGTTATGCTGCGGCGAAGGATTTGGGAATTACAGATGTGAATCTTTTGATGAAGAGTACGACTTCCAAATGGTATGCATTTTTTAAGTTCTATATGATTACAATTTCTGAGGGGGATATTAATTATCCTGTTCGAAGAGCGTTAATGCAATTTACTCATGATATGCTTGCTCTTTCGAATCAAAAGACAGTCTGGAATTCACTGGATAGAACAATCAATTATCTTGTTGATAAAACTATTCCAGATTTCTATGTAACTGATGGAATTCATTTGTACACAGGATGTTCTCCACATCTTACAGAACGTGAAAAACGTCAGATTCTTAGTGAAGGTTTTAATCGTTATACTCATGATTTCCTTATGAGACGAAATAATGCACTTGCTGAGGATATTGCAATCGAGCGTAGAAGGAGAGCAGATGCTGCGGAAATACAAAAAGCAGCAGAGCATAATGAACAATTCAAACTTGAACAGCAGTTTCTCAATTTGGAATACAAGACAGGAGAGGCCTTCAATATAAACTCTAAGAAGGAACGAGTTCCAGTTCCAGACGAAGAACGCTATTGCTTTTATGTTGCTAAGGATTTTCTGACACTCAAAATAATTGGAAGCGAAATGAGAAACTGTGTTGGCTGGGGCTATGCAGAAGCTGTTCGGGAGCGGCTAGCGACTATTGTTTATGCAATGCATAAAGGAAAATATAAAATTTGTATAGAGGTGACTCCGAATTTCACAATTCGGCAAGCCTTTGGTCCTTGTAACAAAGAATTAGATGGTGAAGCTTTTAAAGCCTATTCTGAATGGTGCCAAGAAAAGCATATTGTAAGGCGTAAAGCTTTTTCAATCCATTGCGCACCAAGAAGATAAGAAAGGAGGGTATTAGTTATGAAAACAGTTTACGGTAGTGCAGTTATGCCAAATGGAATCTGCGGTTTTGGCTATGTTGATGAAGGCCTCACAAAAGAACAGGCTCTGGCAAAGCTGAAACTGGAGATGCAGAATAATCCAGCTTTTCAATATTTTCTTTCTACGTTGCCCAAAGAAAAACGTGCTTCAGTTGTAAAAGAAATAGTGGATGCTGTTATAGGAAGCAACGAAAGTCAAAAGCTAATTGAAAATTTAAAAAAATAATAAACTTCATATCACTAAATGATAGTCCTGCACACTATATTAAATAATATCCTCGGAAATAAAATAGGAGTTACTGTCTATGATTATGAAAGAAACAAACACAATCTTGTCTGCAATTATTACTGCTTCTGAAAAGTTGGAAGGCTCTAAACTTGAAGACTCCGCATTAAAAGAAATAGAATGTGAACTTACGCGTATTGCAGATTATATTGAAGCAGATGAAATGTCTGCAATCTTTTTTACGATTATTTTTGTATTGCAGAATCAGCGTCAGGCTTCTGTAAGTATGCATGACATAGCAGAATTTCTGGATTATTCTTTTCTTCATATTCTTGAATACCGCAAAAAGATTGATGAACTTGAAAAGAAGAATCTTATTCATATGAAGGAGCAGAGAAATGTAAGTCCACATCCAGAAAACAATGGTTACCAAATTTCCGGAACCGTTATGAATAATGTTATTGATAACGAGCCTATCATTTTCATGGAAGATGAAGAGAAAACAACAGAATCTGTACTCCAGGAGCTTACATTTATCCAGTCAAATTATCTGGAACATGTAATGAACTATAATGAGTACACAAGACAGCTTGCTACAGCAGAAAGAAAGAATGCAGACTTCGAAGTTGTTAAGGCAATTAAAAATCTATTCCCGGATGATTTAGATACACGCTCAATTCTTTATTATTTGAGTCTTTGTACAATACTTGATACCAACTTGTTCGAAGAGGAGGGACGAGAATCTGGAAGATTTCCTATTTTCTTAAAGCTTATAAGTCCTCAGAAGAAGTATGCCAGAAGAAACGCTCTTTACGATGAGTCAGATATCCTTATTAAGAAGAATTTCCTTGAACGTTTCTACGAGGAAACAGATGAATATCGCAGACGAAGAGCTGTAATGAAAATCAATTTTAAGCTTAGCACAAATGGAATTAAAAAAATCTTTGGAAATGAGGCGAAACTGTATATAAAAAAGGACCTTGAAAAGACAGAATCTGACAAAACAATTGAAGCTCTTCGAGAGATTGGCTATGAATACGAGAATGATAATGAAGGAAAGTATACAAAATTATACAACCTAAGAAGAATTGAGAAGAAATATAAGGCATTAACCTTTTTCAAAACCCTTCAAAATATCATTACTAAAGATGAACATCGGTTTATTGTATATGATGTAACAAAGGATTATCTCTCAGGTGAAAAATCTAATCTTCCTGCAACTCTAAATGATATATATGGTCATACGCCAGATTATTTTTCAGATTTTCGTTCTTTACTGGATGATAAGCATGTACTTGTAGAAAAAGGCTTTCTCGATGTTGAAAAAAGCGAAAACACCGAAAACAGTCGAGTTACAATTACAGATAAGATACTTGAACTTTTATATGGCGAGAATGCGGATATTTATATTCACTCTGTAACTGGTAGAAATATCATTGAGAATGAAAAGATAAAATCAAAAGAGCTATTTTATTCGGATACAGTCCAGAAGCAGATAGATATGCTCCGTGAAAGTCTGGAGCAGAAGAATCTTGAAGCAATGCAGGAACGACTTTCTCAGAAAGGGCTTCCAAAGGGAGTTGCGGTGCTTCTTTATGGTGCACCTGGAACTGGTAAAACTGAAACTGTTTATCAGCTTGCTAAGCAGACAAATCACAAGATTTTCCATGTTGATATTGCAGAATCAAAATCAATGTGGTTTGGTGAAAGCGAAAAGAAAATTAAAAAGATTTTTACTGATTACAGGATATTGTGTAAGAGTTGCAAAAATCACAATGAAAATACTCCAATCCTTCTTTTTAATGAAGCAGATGCTCTTATTTCAAAACGCCGTGACGTAGATTCAGGAAGCTGTGCACAGACTGAAAATGCCATTCAGAACATACTTCTTGAAGAAATGGAAAAGCTTGATGGCATTATGATTGCCACAACAAACCTTTGCGAAAATATGGATAAGGCCTTTGAACGCCGCTTCCTCTTTAAGGTGAAGTATGAAAAGCCAAGCCTTGAAGCTCGTGAAAACATATGGCGTACAAAAATGAATAATCTTGGCGCAGAAGATATCACAAAGCTTGCAAAAGAGTTTGATTTCTCCGGTGGCGAAATTGACAACATCGTTCGCAAATGCGAAATGAACGAAATTATCAAAGGCACCCAGCCAGGCTATGAAGAAATTGTAGAGCTTTGCAAAACAGAACGTCTCGAAAATACCGAAGAACACAGAATGGGATTTTGTGGGTAAGCAAGGAGGAAGCTTATGACAAGGGAAGAATTAGACAAGAAAATTGAGGAAGCAAGAAAACGTTCAGAAGTACTCTCTCAAGCAGAAATTGATGACAACAGTGGGGTTCGCATTACAACAAATCTAGACAAGCTTGAAGAAAGAAACGAAATCGATTTTTACAACACGAAAGTAATTTTTGGCGGACGAATAACGCCTGATAATTACAAGTTCGAAGAAGGCTGCATTCTAGATTAGACTTTGTTCAGTTAAAAGATTCCGGATTTGCCTTCTCATATGCGAGAACAGAAGATGGTATTTCTCAGAAATATGTTAATTGTAATGGAAAAGTTTTTGGACCTTATGATTCTGTGAATTTATCATCTCATAGCATAAAATCAGCAGAATGAGCTGCGTATAAAGGAGAATTTGAGTTATCTTTTAAGAATAATTGAAAAGAATGCAAAACAGAAAAGAAGAAAAAAGACGGCAGCCCTGGAGTCCTCACACAGAATGAAATAGGGCTATTGCTTACTGCAATTGCAGAAGGTGAAGAATCTGCTCCGGATGAAGAATATAATGAGGAGGCCATGTTTTAAAGCTTAATAAAAAGAATCACAACCACCCGTCAAACGGGTGGTTTGCTCTTAGCCTATAAGGCTAAGAGTCTCAAGCCGAGACTTAAGTCCCACGCTTTCACATGTGTTCAAGCCTATTGCAGTTTGTCACCCGCTGACTCTTAAAGAGCCTTTTGTACTACTTACTACCCTTAAAAGGGTCTTCGTATTCTTTTTCAGTAATTTTATCCATCGCTATATAATGAGCTTCCTGTTCACGGATATATTTCGCAATTGTAGCTTCATTCAAGCCAACCGTACTTACGTAATATCCTTCTGCCCAGAAATGACGGTTTCCAAACTTATATTTTAGGTTCGCATGTTTATCAAATATCATCAGACTGCTCTTGCCTTTTAAATATCCCATAAATTGCAACACACTGTATTTTGGTGGTATACTTACTAACATGTGTACTATATCGTGGAGAAACAATGCAATCTGAAAATGATGTAATGTACAAGAATGTTGAAGAATATCTGAATGAACTTGTAGTGTAGTAGACAAAAAGGAATATTTATTCGTCTTCTTGTTATTATACTCCTTTAGGAGTATAATGTAATTATGATAAAGACAATATACCATGGATCAAATAAGATTATTGAAAAACCTCTTTTTAGATTTGGTAAAACCTATAATGATTATGGACTTGGTTTTTACTGCACTGAAGTTTTAGATATGGCAAAAGAATGGGGTGTATCTAAAGATAATGATGGTTTTGCAAATATCTATGAAATAGAAACAGAAGGGCTTACACTACTTGATTTGAACAGCAGCGAATATACAATCCTTCACTGGCTTGAGGTTCTTCTGGAAAACCGTATTTTTGATATAACCAATTCTCTTGCACAGGAAGCAAAAGAATATCTTTTAAAAAACTTTACTGTACCTTATAAAGATTATGACATTATTACCGGATACCGGGCAGATGACAGTTATTTTTCATTTGCTCAGGATTTTATAAATGGAGCAATTTCTGTCCGCCAGCTCAGGCATTCTATGAAACTTGGAAACCTTGGGACTCAGTTTGTCTTAAAAAGTAAAAAGGCTTTCAAAGCAATTCAATATAAAGGATATGAAGTTGCAGAATCTGCTCAATGGTTCTCTAAGAAGGAATTACGCGATAAGACTGCCCGTAGACAATATTTTGATGTAGAAAAAAACAGACGTCAGCGTGGTGACCTGTACATTGTTCAGATTCTTGATGAGGAGATTAAACCCGATGATTCACGCTTACGATAAGAATTATTTATCAAAAGCTCAAAATAACCTTGCCTCAATGCTCGAGTTTGCAGTTTATGATCTCGAGGAAGATTTATCTCATTTTTATCTGGAGTTTTTACAGTCCAAAATCTGTTCTCAATTTGAACGAGGAGAATCAACAGTTATTGCTGGAAAATCAGGTGTAGAACTTGCTTTAGATATTATTGGAGATGAAACATTAGCCTCAAAATATCGTCCTGCTGCAAACAGAACTCCTGAATACTGGTGTGGCTGGGCATTGGCATATTTTCAGTGGCAGACAAATCTTGGATTCAAAGAAATCAACAATTATATTTCAATTTCTGAAATTCTGGCAATGTATTCACCATATCATGAAATGGATATATCTCAGTTTTGCGATAAGATGATAGAACTGTATAATAAGCGAAAGAATAATACAAATTTAAAAGCTTTACGTCTTGATGCAGGTCTGTCTCAAAGTGAATTAGCTGAAATTTCAGATATTCCAGTGAGAACAATCCAGCAATATGAACAGAATCAAAAGAATATAAATGCTGCTAAAGCAGAAACTGTAGTGAAACTTGCAAAGGCATTAAATTGTACTGTTGAAGCTTTGATGGAAGCAGTATAAAATTTTATGGTATAAAATCTGGACAATAAAGATGCGTTTAACACTTTTATATATCTAAATGATGTATTTTTATATAGTTTTAGACTGTTAAGAACTTTACAATTGTCTAAAACCGTGTTATTTTAAAGCTTGTGAGGTAAATTTATGACTGAAAAGCTTATTGGCAGACAGAAAGAAATAGCACAGCTTCAAAAATGTATGGATGCAAATCAAGCTCAGCTCATAATTGTTTATGGAAGAAGACGAGTAGGTAAGACATTTCTGATAAATAACTTTTTCAACGGCAGATTTGATTTTAAGGTTGCCGGTTCATATGCACAGACTAAAGAAGTACAGCTTAAAAATTTTATTACAGAACTAAATCTGCAGTCTAAACAAAAACTGAAGGTTCCTGAAAACTGGACAGATGCATTCTTTTGTTTACGAGAATATCTTGATACTCTCCCTAAAACCGAAAAGCATGTTATCTTCTTTGATGAAATGCCATGGTTTGATACTCCAAGAAGTGATTTTCTTCCGGCCTTTGAATATTTCTGGAATAACTGGGGTTCTGCACAGGATAATCTTGTATGCCTTGTTTGTGGATCTGCAACTGCCTGGTTGGTTGATAATATAGCAAGAAATAAGGGAGGCTTATACAACAGACAAAGCTGCAAACTGTATCTTGAACCGTTTACATTAAATGAAACAGAACAGTATCTCAAGGTAAACGGTTTTGAATGGTCTCGGTATCAGATTGTTGAAAATTATATGATAATGGGAGGTATCCCATATTATCTAAGCCTCCTGGACAATTCCATTTCTCTTGAAGCAAATATTGATAATATGTTTTTCAAGAAGCGTGCATTGCTTTGGGATGAATTTGAACATCTGTATGCAACGCTTTTCAATAACAGTGAGCAATACTTGAAGGTAGTAGAAGCCTTGAGTTCAAAGAAAATAGGGCTTACAAGAAAAGAGATTTCTCAAATTACAAAACTTCCGCCAAATGGAAGTCTTACAAAAATCCTTGAAAATCTTGTTAATTCAGAATTTGTGCGAGCATATCAATTCTTTGGAAACAAAAAACAGGATACTTTGTATCAGCTTTCTGATTATTTTACTTTATTTTATTATAAGTTCCTGAAGAATAATTCTGGAAAAGATGAACGATTCTGGTCAAATTCAATAGATAATCCATCTGTAAGAGCATGGGAAGGATTTACATTTGAACAGGTATGTAAAGATCATATTCAACAGATAAAGAAAAAGCTTGGTATCTCCGGTATCCTTACAGAAGTTTCATCATGGTTTACAAAATCAACCGAAGAAGCTGATGGGGCTCAGATAGATATGCTTATAGATCGTCGTGATAAAGTCATAAATATCTGCGAAATGAAATTTGCAGTCAATGAATACGAAATAGATAAGGATTATGAGAAAAAGCTGATTAACAAAATAGAATGGTTCCGCAAAGAAACAGGTTCTAAAAAAGCCCTGCACCTTACTATGGTTACAACTTATGGCGTAAAGCAAAACTCACATTCAGGCAGAATCCAAAGTGAAGTCACAATGGATGATTTGTTTGAAAATTAAAAGTATAAAAGAGTTAGAATAATTATACAAAGCTATATATAGCATGCTTCTTATAACAGGGATTCTGTCTACCTATATATTTCTCTACCATTCTACATCAGCTAAATAGCGTTTTAATAAAAATGCGCAGAAATATGGGAATGTATGAATATTGTTTTCAAATCCGATATTTCCATCGTAAGTTCTGTTTCTCATTTTTTTCTTCTTAGCACTTACTTTGCAGCAATATAAGACTATCGCCTATTGACAAGGTAGGTTATTAATTATATATTACCTACTATGATACTAGGTTTAGGAGTTGGTATGTCTGGAATTATTGAGCTGAAAGATATTTACAAAACATTCACCCATAATGGAAAATCTTTTAATGCTGTAGAAAACGCTTCTGTATCTATTAATAAAGGTGAAATTTATGGAATTATCGGATTTTCGGGAGCCGGAAAATCTACTTTGGTTCGCACTATTAATCTTTTGGGGCGGCCTACTTCCGGAAGTGTAACTGTTCGAGGAAAGAATATGCTTTCTTTAAATCCAAAAGAACTGCGGGAAGAACGTAAAACTATTGGAATGATTTTTCAGCATTTTAATTTGATGAACAGTCGAAATGTTTTTGATAATGTTGCTTTTCCTCTGAAACGAAGCGGACTTTCAAAATCTCAGATTGCAGAAAAAGTGCATAATCTTTTAGAGCTTGTTGAAATTCGTGATAAAGAAAAACAGTATCCTTCTCAGCTAAGCGGCGGCCAAAAACAGCGTGTTGCCATAGCCAGAGCTCTTGCCAATAATCCTGACATTCTTCTTTGTGATGAAGCAACTTCTGCTTTGGATCCAACTACAACAAGGTCTATTCTGAAACTTCTGAAAAAATTAAATGAGCAGTTAAATCTTACAATTGTAATTATTACTCATCAGATGGAAGTAATAAAAGAAATCTGCAGTAAAGTTGCTGTTATGGAGAATGGAAAAATTGTGGAACAGGGAGATGTATTCAGCATTTTTGCAAATCCACAGAATGAAGTTACAAAACGATTTATTCGTGCTACTTCGAATCTTACAAAGATAGATGAACTGATTGCAGAAGATTCTCCTGTCGTAAAACTTTCTGCTGGCGAAAAACTTGTTCGTTTCAGTTACATTCAAAAAGATGTGTGCGAACCTTTAATTTCTGCGACCAGTCGTCTTTATGACATAACTATGAATATTATCTTTGCAGAAATTGATTTTGTTCAGGGTTCTCCAATTGGAGGAACTGTTGCAATTGTGAGTGGAAAATCTGAGGCTATTGAAAGAGCTTTGGAACATATTCGCGATGAAGGTGTGGGTGTTGAAATTTTGAAAACTGCGTAAGCGATGAGAGCCCCGGCGAAGCCGTTCCGAAGCGCAAGCGAAGGAATGAAGCGATAGCGAAGGAATGAAGCGATAGCGGAAGGGCGGCCGTAGCGACCCGTAGCGAAGCGAAGGGATACGCCCAAATATCCTGAATGAAAGAAACTTTCTTTTTTAATGATTTTTTTTTGGAGTGTTATATGGATTTTATATTGAAGATTTTGCCGAATGTTGCTTCTCATCCTGAGAGATTTTTTAATGGTTTTGTGGAAACTCTGATTATGACTTTATGGTCAGGCGGGATTAGTTTTGTGATTGGACTTTTGTTTGGAATTACGCTTACGGTCACAAAAAAAGATGGAATATTGCAAAATAGTGTGATTTATCAGATTTTGGATAAGGCGATTAATCTTTTTCGTTCTATTCCATTTATTATTTTGCTTACTGGGGTTATGCCTTTGAGCAGGCTGATTATGGGAACTGCTATTGGTGTGCGTGGTGCTATTGTCCCGTTGATTTTTGGCTGTGTGCCGTTTTTTAGTCGTCAGGTGGAAACTGCACTGGCTGAAGTGGATAGCGGACTTGTGGAGGCTGCAGAAAGTATGGGTCTGTCCCCTTTTGACATTATTTTCCGTGTTTATTTGAAAGAAAGTGTTGCTCCTTTGGTTCGGGGAACTACGATTACTCTGGTGAGTTTGATTGGTCTTACGGCTATGGCTGGAGCTGTTGGTGCCGGCGGACTTGGAAACTACGCTATAATGTATGGTCACGATAGAAATCAGCTTGATGTAACCTGGGTTACGATTGTTGTGCTTGTTATTGTGGTAAACCTTATCCAGCTGGCTGGAAACAAGATTATTAAAAGAAATAAGCACTAGAAAAAATGATTTTTTTTGGAAGGTGAAAAAATATGGCAATAAATAAAAGAAAAGTTGCAATTATTGGAGCTGGTCATGTGGGCAGTCACGGCGGATATGCTCTTATCAGTCAGGGACTGGTGGAAGAACTTGTGTACATTGATGTGAATCACGAAAAAGCTGTGGCTCAGGCTCTTGATTTGCAGGATTCTTCGACTTATTTGGGACGGCGTGTAAAAGTCTATGCCGGGAATTACAGTAACATTCAGGATGCGGATATTCTTCTGGTTGCTGCAGGTCCGCTTCCTGATATGGCTGCGGGTCAAACAGACCGTCAGCAAACTTTGGGTGCAACTGTTGCAATTTTAAAAGATATTATCCCTCAGATTAAAGCAAGCGGTTTTGACGGAATCATTGTGAATATTTCAAATCCTGCTGATGTTGTAACTCATTATCTGCAGGAAAAACTTGGATGGAATCCAAAACGCATTTTTTCTACTTCCACAACTTTGGATAGTTCCCGGGTTCGACGCGCAATTGCAGAAGAAACAGGATACGACCAGCACTCAATTTTTGCCTATGCACTTGGCGAACATGGTGAAAGTCAGTTTGTGCCATGGAGCAATGTGTCTATAGGCGGAAAACCTATTCTAGAACTTATAAAAGAACAGCCGGAACGTTTTGGAAATCTTGATCTGGAAGGAATTGCTAGCCGTGCCAAAAAGGCTGGCTGGATTATTCTTGGAGGAAAGGGTTCCACAGAATTTGGAATTGGTGCCAGTATTGCGAATGTTGTACAGGCAATTCTCGGCGATGAAGACAGAATTCTGCCAGTTTCAACTTTATTACAGGGGCAGTACGGACAACAAAACGTTTATGCTTCTGTTCCCTGCCGCATAAACAACGAAGGTATTGCAGAAATTATTGAGCTAAATCTTACTGACGAAGAAAACGCAAAATTTGTGCAAAGTTGCCGGACTATGGATGAAAATTACAGAAAAGCACTGGAATTTTAAAAAAATCATTAAAACAGGGACAGACCTTGATTGATTACTTCTCCCCTACCAAACCTCAATCTCCTTTTCCATAAGGTCTGTCCCCTTTTTTACCCTACCCCTTCTTTTTCATTTGCCTAACGCATTTATTTATATTATATTTATAAAACTCAGCATAAAATAAAGAGGTTCAAATGAAAATTGCTATAACTTACGACAAAGAAACAGGAAACGTTTTTCAACATTTTGGAAAAACCCAATTTTTTAAAATATATCAGATTCAGGACGGAAAAATTGTTTCCTCAGAAGTTATTGATAATGGTGGTAATGGACATCATGAACTTCCTCCTTATTTAAAAGATCTTGGGATTGAAACTTTGATTTTGGGAAACCGTGGTCAGGGTGCTATTGATGCCATTACTGCCAGCGGACTAAAAGAAATGCCAGGCATAACTGGAAATGCCGACAATGCCGCTGAACTTTTTGCAAAAGGTGAACTTAAACCGAATTTTACCGCAAAATGCAGTCACCACGGTGAACACAATAACGACCATCATAATAAAATCCTCACAAAATAAAAAAAAATCAAACTTGAACCCATAAGATTTTATTGGATTTGTATTAGATTTGTAAAAAAAGAAGGAATTTTATCAAAATGAAAGACTACAAGTCAAAGATTTTAAAAATTTTTATCCCTATTATGCTCAGCAATGTAATTTCACAAATACAAATGCTGATTGACCGAATTTTTTTAGGAAGAATGGACGTTCTGTTTATGAGTGCTGTGGGGAATGCCACTGCTCCTGTTTGGACTACCCTATCGTTTGTGTTTTCACTTTCTATGGGTGCTTCCATTCTGATTAGTCAGAAAGTCGGTTCAAAAGAAGTGGAAGCAGGAAAAGAATTTGCGGCATCACTTGTAAAATATCACAATGTGATTCCTGTACTCCTTTTTTTATTCTGGACTTTTGCAAGCCCTTTTGTTTACAAAATGATGGGTGTTGGCGAAAATGTACTTGAACTTTGCGTATCTTACACAAGAATTTATGCTCCAGTTTTCTTGATTACAGGTATTGGTGCTGCATATTCTGTTGTTTTCCAAACTTCGAACTATACAAAACCTCTTGTAACTTACGGAATTTTACGTTCATTATTAAATATCATACTTGATTATATTTTGATTTTTGGAAAATTTGGTTTTCCTCGCATGGAAATTCGAGGTGCTGCACTTGGTACTACAATTGCGGAATTCGTAGGGGCATTTTATCTTTTTTATGTTGTTATCGCAAAAAAAGACAAGTTTTTTACAAGTCCAAGTTGGAATCAAATTGTAAAAGCAAAATTTTCAAAATATGCCAAATCAATTAAACTTGGCGTAAACAGTGCTCTCGAAGATTTTCTTTGGAACATTAGTAACCTTTTTATCATCCGCATTTTGAACACAATCGATGAAAAAGCTGCCGGCATTTATACTATGGTTTTTTCTATCGAAGTTATTTTTGTTGTTGTGATAGGTGCCTTAGGTAGTAGTACAATGACAGTTTCAGGTGAAGCAACTGGAGCAAAAAATCTTCCACTTTACAGAAAAGTTGTGGGAACAGCAATGCTCTGGTCATCTATTCTTTCAGCTGTAGCACTTATTATTTCCTGCATTATTCCAAAACAAATTTTGAGCATTTTTACCACCGACAAAGAAGTCATAGAAATGTCAGTTATTTTCGTCATTCTAGTGCAATTCAATCTGTTTGGAAAATCTGGAAACATTGTAATTGGTAGTGGAATAAGAGGTTATGGAGATACCAGATGGATGCTCATAACTCAGACAATCGGTACTGTCATGGTAGTTGCAGTTGCCGCCCTTTTCGTTTTTGTTTTCAAGTGGGGACTTTTGGGCGTATTCCTTGCTGTCATTTTAGATGAAGCGTTGAGGGCAATTGCAAATTCCATTAGGTTTTTAAGGATAAAATTCTAGCAGATATTTAGATATCTAGTAGGTTCAATTTCGAGTATTTGATTTACAAACCGTGGCAAGGATTGTAAGGGCTGGCGAAGCCAGTTCCGAAGCGTAGCGAAGGAATGAAGCGATAGCGCAACCCTGAAAAGCCTGATTTTTGCGAAGCAAAAAGCCA
>JALFAW010000142.1 GCA_022773305.1 Spirochaetia bacterium | reverse complement strand
CGCGAGAGCGGCATTATAATAGTTTCTATACCCCAAAAAACGTCTAGCGCATTATTGCGCGTTTTTGACCTGTGAATCACGACCGGGAGCCAGATATTACAACTAATCATTTTATAATGCGTTTGCCCTAGGTCTGTCCCTTGTTTGTGCAGAACTCTTTTATTACAATGCACATTAAAATGAGGTCTGTCCCTGATTAAACTTTAAAAAAATACTTTGTGTATATAACAAATAAAATCGTAACTTAATGTAAATAATAGTTGACGTTTGTTTTGTATTTTGATAAATTATCTTTATGAAACTTTATTCGCGTGTACAAGTTGTAAAACTTTCTATTATAGTATTTATTCTTGCTGTTTTTTTTACTTCAATGCTCTTCTTGGCTTGCAGTAAAAAGTCTGGCAGCAAAACCGATAACAATATTTCTACTGCTATTAATGATAATGAAAATTCTTTTAAAACTGATTTAGAAGAAAATAAAACTCGATTGGAAAATATTTTAGAAACAAATATTTCATCGCAACCAAAATCTTATGATAACGATGAAGCAGATTTTTCCACGTATTCTCAGGAAGAAGCCCAGAATATTTATGTTTATGAAATGTGCAACGAAGCTGTTGTAAATATTACTACAAAAGTGATGAATTATAACTGGTTTTTGGAACCTTATGTGCAAGATGGTGGAAGTGGAAGCGGATCAATTATTGATAAGCGTGGATATATTTTAACAAATGTTCATGTTATTCAGGGGGCTTCTGAAATTTATGTATCTTTGTTTGATGGTTCTCAACATAAAGCAGAAGTTGTGGGTACCGATTTAGACAGTGATCTTGCAGTTATAAAATTTGAACCGCCGAAAAATATTGTACTTAAGACTATTCCTTTTGGAAAATCTGAAGAATTGAAAGTTGGTCAGAGAGTTATTGCAATTGGAAATCCTTTTGGTTTGGAAAGAACTATGACGACGGGAATTGTTTCGGGGCTTGGTCGTCCTATTCAAAATTCAAATCAACGGATTATTCGCAATATGGTTCAAACAGATGCTGCAATTAATCCTGGAAACTCTGGGGGACCTTTGCTAGATACAGCTGGAAGAATGATTGGAATCAACACAATGATAAAAAGTAGTTCGGGCAGTTCTGCTGGTGTCGGTTTTGCAGTTCCTTCTGAAACGGCTATTCGCGTAGTTGCAGATTTGCTTGAATATGGAGAAGTTCGTCGTGGAGTGATTGAGGCGAACATTATTCAATTAAATAAAAGAATTGCTCAGTATGCTGGTTATGACATTTCTCAAGGTGTCATGATTTCTGAAGTCACAGAAAATGGAAATGCTGAAAAAGCTGGATTGTGCGGTGGTACGGAAGCAGCTTATTACGGCTCGCGTAGAGATATTATTTATCTGGGTGGTGATGTTATCATAAAAATTGATGATATCGATATTACTTCGCTTGCTGATTATTATTCTGCGTTAGAAAGTAAACGTCCTGGAGATTCTGTTATGGTAACTGTGCGCCGTAATAAAAAAAATATTCAAATGCAAGTCATTCTGGCTGAGTAAATTACGTTATTTGAAATTTCCTTTCTATTGTAAGAATTAATTTTATTGTGTAGTTGTAATATTTGTTATACGCACAGCTCACTGAGCTGGGAATATTTAATTATGAAAAGAAATTTTACATTTGTCATATTTATCACTTTTGCTCATCTTTTATTTTCTCAAGATTTAATTCTTTTAAAAGATTTTCAATTAAACGGAAAAAAAGAAACTAAAAAAGTAAAAATGGTAGAGCGCAATGAATTTTATGATATAAATAAACCTATAATGTATTCTACAAATGGCCGGGTTACAAATCTTCTATTTTATGACGGTGATTTATTAGTAAAAGAATGGGAATCTACATCATATTATGATGATGGTCTTTATTGGTATGAATTTAATCCTGAAAGTAATCTATTTGAATTAAAAGTTAGTGATTCTCGTAAAGAAACATTATTTTTTTATGATGAAGAAAGAAGACTTGTAAGAAAAACTGTAACAGGAACCGAGCAATTCTGTAATTATTATTATGCTCAGAATGGAAATCTTATAAAAACAGAAACAGAACAATTAATTTCAGAAAATAAATTTAATGCAAAGAATCAGCTGACTCATACAAAGTATTCCAATGGAATGAACAAATATTATAAATATGATAGCCAAAACAGAATCATATATATGAAAGAAGTTTATAACGACAATAGTATATATGAATATTATTTTACATATAATGATGAAAAGCATACAAAAGAGGAAAGAAAAATCAAAAAGGTAAAAGATAATATAATATTTGATTTTACAGATTTTTACCAATATGATTTTAATGGAAATATAATTTATAAAAAATATTACTTTGGTATTATAACTGACAGTGATAATAAACTTTTAAGTTTTGGAATTACTGAGGAAGAATATGAATATGATGAAAAGGGCTATCTTATTCATATAAAAAAAATTAATTCAGGAAAAGAAAAAAACAGATATTTTGAATATCTATTTGATGAAAATGATAATTTAAAAACTTCTGCATGTTATGAAGAAGTTGAATAAACTATAAAAATCGTATAAGCTTCGTAGCCGACAGCGGGTCGAGCCCGCTGCGGTACAACCAGTTGTTGATTGTTGAATAACTGTAATTATTAAATGTTTTTTTGGAGATTCTAGTTTATGAGAAAATTTGAAGTAGTATCGCCTTTTGAACCAAGTGGTGACCAAGGTCAGGCTATAGAAAAACTAAGTGAAGGTTTTTTGCGTGGTGATAAATTTCAAACGTTAAAAGGTGTAACTGGTTCTGGAAAAACTTTCACAATGGCAAAAATCATCGAAAGAGTGCAGCGTCCTACTTTAATAATCAGTCATAATAAAACACTTTCCGCTCAACTTTACAAAGAGTTTAAAACTTTTTTTCCAAATAATGCCGTCGAATATTTTGTTTCTTATTACGATTATTATCAACCAGAAGCTTATGTTGCTGCCCGAGATTTATATATAGAAAAAGACTGTGACATAAACAAAGAAATTGATCAACTTCGTTTGAAAGCCACATATAGTTTGATGGAGAGGCGAGATGTAATTGTTGTGGCAACTGTCAGTTGTATTTATGGTCTTGGAATGCCGGATTTATATAAAGAAATGCGCATTCATGTTGAGATAGGACAAACACTTGATGTTAAAAAATTTGCTCAATCGTTGATTTCACTTCAATATCAAAGAAATGATGATGTTCTGGACAGAGGGAATTTCAGAATAAAAGGTGATGTAATCGAAGTTTATCCTCCTTACATGGAAACTGACGAAGCATATCGCATTGAACTTGACTGGGAAGAGATTGTTAGAATAAAAAGATTTAATGTGTTAAATCGTGATGTAACTGGTGAATTGGATGAAACTGTTTTTTATCCAGCAAAACACTTTGTTGTGCCAAAAGAACAACTGATTGGCGCAACTGATAGAATTCAAAAAGAAATGGAAGAGCGTGTTGAAGAACTTCGTTCCCAGGGAAAAATGCTCGAAGCTGAACGACTCAAAACTCGCACAACTTATGATATTGAAATGCTCAAGGAAATGGGAACTTGCCCTGGAATTGAAAATTATTCTGGTCCCATTTCTGGGCGAAAAACTGGAGAACCTCCTGCGACACTTCTTCATTATTTTCCTGATGATTTTCTGTGTCTGATTGATGAAGCACACGTTACGGTTCCACAGATTGGTGCGATGTATGAAGGAGATCGCAGTCGTAAACAGAATTTGATTGATTTTGGGTTCCGTCTGCCTTCTGCGTTTGACAATCGTCCGTTAAAAAAAGCAGAATTTGATGCAAAAATGAATCAGATTATTTATGTTACTGCAACTCCACGCCCTGAAGAGATAAAACAAAGTACTCAAGTGGTGGAACAACTTATCAGACCGACTGGACTTTTGGATCCGATTATTCAAGTGCGTCCAAGTGAAGGTCAGATGGAAGACATTTATAAAGAAGTGAAACTCAGAATTGAACGTCACGAACGTAGTTTAATTTTAACTTTGACAAAAAAAATGGCAGAAGATTTAACGGACTATCTGACAGAACTTGATTTAAAGGTAAAGTACATTCATTCCGAAATTGATACTTTTGAAAGAGTTGAAATTTTAAAATCACTTAGAACTGGCGAGATTGATGTATTAATTGGAATTAATCTTCTGAGAGAAGGAATTGACTTGCCGGAAGTGAGTTTTATTGCACTTTTGGATGCCGACAAGATTGGATTTTTACGAAGTGCTACAAGTTTGATTCAGATAATTGGTCGTGCAGCTCGAAATGCTGATGGAATGGTTGTAATGTATGCCGACCATGTTTCTCCGGCAATGGAAGTTGCTATCGAGGAAACAAAACACAGACGTGAAATTCAGCAGGCTTATAATGAAGAACATGGAATTACACCGGTAACCGTAAAAAAAGCAATAGAAGATATTTTGGAGCATCAGAAAGAAGAAGCTTTGGACTCAGCAAACATGGATTTAGAGGTGCTAAAAAAAGGTTTAAACCTTTTCAAAGTATCCGATCGCAAAAAACTGATTAAACGTCTGACTGAAGAAATGACAGCTTGTGCCGAACGTATGGAATATGAGCAGGCAGCAGTTTATAGAGATCAGATTGTAGAAATTCAAAATCAATACGGTTGATAAAAAATGAATAAGAAAACTGGAAATGAATATCTCCAGCTTCCTGCACTTTTGTATCGATATTAAAGATGTGCTTAAACTGGTAGTTACTCATCAAGAAACAAAAGATTGTGTTCAACAAAACTAAAGTAGTTTTCACAGTCTATGATGATATGATCTAAAATTTTTATTCCCATAATATAAGATGCTTCCAAAAGAATTTTTGTGGTTTCAACATCTTCTGAAGAAGGATTACAATTTCCAGAAGGATGATTATGACATAGAATGATTGCAGCTGCATTTTCCTTTATTGCTAATTCAAAAACTTCACGTGGATGAATCAAAGTTTTATTTAGCGTTCCAATAGAAACACAATGAATCTGAATTATTTCATGACCACCATTCAAAGTTACTACAAGAAAGTGTTCTTTTTGACTGACGGAATAATTTCTGACAAAAGAAAGTATATCTTCAGGTGTTTTAATAGGTGCTCTTAAATGTCTGCTTCTTCTTCGTCCAAGTTCCAAAGCTGCAGCTACAGCTAAAGCTTTGCTTTCTCCAACACCTTTTATGTTCATAAGGTTTTTAACGATATCATTTACATCAGAACTATCAAGTACATCAATGATTTTTTCAGACATTGTTTCAATAGGAACTTGTTTTGTACCTGAACCAAGAATGAGCATAACCAATTCTTCATCAAAAGGGTATGACATTCCAAATTTTAATGATTTTTCCCGAATATCAGGTTTATCTAAATTAATTGTCTTCATATATATAAATTTAGATTAACTATAGCAAAAAAAGACATAAAAAAAAAAAAAATATTCAAAATCTTGTTTATATGAGTTATTTTTTTCCGATAATAAGTAAAAAGATTAATAGGTTCAATTTCGAGTTTCTCTCGTGGCAAGGATAGTAGGGGCACCAAAGGTGGCCACTGGACTGAGCGAAGCGAGGGAAGCGGCTGGAGCGATAGCGGAACCCCGGATAGCCTGTTTTTTGCGAAGCAAAAAGC
>JALFAW010000137.1 GCA_022773305.1 Spirochaetia bacterium | reverse complement strand
AGCGTTAGCGTGCCTTGACTCGACGTATTCTTTGGGTGGCTTTTTGCTTCGCAAAAATCAGGCTTTTCAGGGTTACGCTATCGCTTCATTCCTTCGCTACGCTTCGGAACTGGCTACGCCAGCCCTTACAATCCTTGCCACAGTTTAAAATTAAAAAACTCGAAATTGAACCTATTATTAAAATAAAATAAAAACGAGGCAAAAAATGACATCAGAAAAAATAAACGATTTAGAATTAGTAAACTTATCAGATTATTTTGACTCAAGATTAGTTCGTCTCATACCTGCAGACGCAGTAGCAACAAGCGGAGGAATATCCGAAATCCCGTTAACATTCAATATTCATACAGAAGTTCAAAAAAAATTGAATTTTGAAACAAAAAAACTCCAGCAATTATACGGTTTCGCCATAATCACAAAAAAAATAAAAGAAATAAACGAAAGTCCATATTATCCAGATAAAAAAGAAGGAAAATTGAGATTTATAGAATTAAATGATTGTGGCGAAGTTTGGATTTTAAAATTCGAATTCCTTGATGACACAACAAAACTTTATGCAGTTAAATCAGACGAAGTAATCAAATTGTTGAATAACTGCAGAAAACCACAACAAAATTTCTAAATAAAAATCACTTTGTGGCAGTTTCATTTAGATTCACAAACTTCCTCACCAAAACCAAAGAAAATTTTCACAGCGATTAACATCACTGCCACATAGTAAGAACCCAGAGAAAAAAAGTGACTTACAACAGTTTCAGAGTAGATAAAATTCCTGAGCATCAGAATATCCGAAATAAAGAAGATAATACTACCAATCATCAACTGTTTTGGAATTCCGAATGAAAACATCACCATAGCAGTCATCGCAAAAGTATAAAGTACGCCAAAAATCTTTAATAAAGAACTCACTTTTACAAATTGAATGAATATACAAATACATGCGAAAACAACAATCCATACAACGAATTGCCAGAATTTCGGTTTTCGAAAATAAAAATAGCACCGCACAAAAACACAATGAGCCACAAAATAACAAATTGCAGAAAATACCATAAAAAGATTAATTACAGCATCGCCAATCAGACATAAACAAAAAGCAATCAAAAATAATAAACTCAGACGAGACTTATAATCTTTCCATCCTAGAAAACATAAAATGAAAGGAAACAGACTAAGAGAACCTTTTAAGACAGCTTCAAGAACTCTCCATTCATGGTGAGCAAAAAGAAAATATTCATGCACCAAAAACAAAACAAAAAGAATAATCGAGAAAGTAATAACAACACAATGCCTTTTCATAGAAATGAATTATAACTTCACTTTAAGATTTCTGCAAACATTTTAATTTAAATGGGGACAAATTAGGGACAGACCTCAATTAAATTAAATCGGGGACACACCTTCCTTGTATTCAAATAGGGACACACCTCGTTTTATTCATCACAAAAAAACAGGGACACACCTCCCATAAATATTTCAAGGTCTGTCCCTAATTACGATATTCTAATAATCAATTTAAATAAATCAAGGTCTGTCCCCCATTTCAACTTTTTTATTCAACTTCAATCAGGGACACACCTCAATTCAATTAAACTGGGGACAGACCTAACTTTCGTTCAAACAGGGACACACCTAGTTTACCCTCAAAAACTATTCTAGTTAAAAAAAAACAAGCCACCTTCTTTTAAAAGTGGCTTGTTTCTTTTATTACAACAGTTTAATTAAACTTTTACAAAATCTAACTAAACAGCCTCACTATCTTCATTCTATTACAAAGAAGCGTGACAAGTACGAGCAATAACATCGTCCTGCTGTTCTTTTGTAAGGTTGATGAAGCGAACTGCATAACCAGATACACGAACTGTAAAGTTTGCATATTCAGGTTTTTCAGGATGAGCCTGACAGTCCTTAAGCTTTTCAACACCGAATACGTTTACGTTCAAGTGATGAGCACCTTTTGCAAAATATCCGTCCATAACGTTCACAAGGTTAGTAATCTGTTCGTCTTTGTCATGTCCGAGAGCAGAAGGATTGATTGTCTGTGTATTAGAAATACCATCCAAAGCATATTTGTATGGAACTTTTGCAACAGAGTTCAAAGATTTAACCAAACCTTTTGTTTCTGCACCATAAGAAGGATTAGCTCCTGGAGAGAAAGGTTCATGAGCTTTTCTTCCGTCTGGCAATGCACCAGTTGCTTTTCCGTAAACTACGTTAGAAGTAATTGTAAGGATAGATGTTGTTGGTTCAGCATTGCGGTATGTTGGATGTTTCTTAATCTTTGCGATAAAGTCCTTAAGCAACCAAACAGCAATGTCATCAGCTCTATCATCATCCTGACCATAACGAGGGAAGTCACCTTCAATCACAAAGTCACTTGCCAAACCATGGTCATCACGAATAACTTTTACTTTTGCATATTTAATAGCAGAAAGTGAGTCAACTACATGAGAGAAACCTGCAATACCTGTAGCAAATGTTCTTCGAACATCAGTATCGATAAGAGCAAGTTCAGCAGCTTCATAATAGTATTTATCATGCATATAGTGAATTGCATTCAAAGTATTTACATACAAATCAGCAAGCCATTCAAGCATAACATCATACTTTCTCATTACTTCATCATAATCAAGATATTCAGAAGTGATTGGCTGCAATTCTGGTCCTACCTGTGCATAAGGTGTAAGTCCAGCACCTTCGTCTTTACCACCATTGATAGCGTAAAGCAAAGCTTTTGCAAGGTTAGCACGAGCTCCGAAGAACTGCATTTCTTTACCAGTCTGAGTTGCAGATACACAACAGCAGATTGAGTAATCATCGCCCCAAATTGGACGCATTACATCATCATTTTCATACTGGATAGAAGATGTATCGATAGAAATCTTTGCAGCGTAGCGGCGGAAGTTTTCAGGAAGTCTCTTAGAATACAAAACAGTGATGTTTGGTTCTGGAGAAGGTCCCATGTTTTCCAAAGTATGGAGGAAACGGAAATCGTTCTTTGTAACTTCAGAACGTCCATCCTGACCAAGACCAGCAACTTCAAGAGTAGCCCAAATTGGATCACCAGAGAACAACTGATTGTAAGATTCAATACGAGCAAAACGAACCATACGGAATTTCATTACGATATGGTCAACAAGTTCCTGAGCTTTTTCTTCTGTGAGGATACCTTTCTTCAAATCTCTTTCGATGTAGATGTCGAGGAATGTAGAAATACGTCCAACAGACATAGCGGCACCGTTCTGAGTTTTGATAGCAGCAAGGTAACCAAAATAAAGCCACTGGAAAGCTTCTTTTGCATTTGTTGCAGGTTTAGAAATATCATAACCATAAAGGGCAGCCATTGCTTTCATTCCCTTCAAAGCTTTGATCTGTTCTGAAATTTCTTCACGAAGACGGATAACATTTTCAGTCATTGTTCCGTCACCACAATTCAATTTATCCTGCTCTTTCTGTTCAATAAGATAATCAATACCATAAAGAGCAACACGACGATAGTCACCAACGATTCGTCCACGTCCATAAGTATCAGGCAAACCTGTCAAAATGTGTGCTTTTCTAGCTTTACGAATCTCTGGAGTGTAAACATCAAATACAGCATCAGAGTGTGTTTTATGATATTCTGTAAAAATCTTATGAAGTTCGGCATTTGGTTTATAGCCATACATTTCGCATGACTGTTCAGCCATTTTGATTCCACCGTAAGGCATAAATGCTCTTTTCAATGGTTTATCGGTTTGAAGTCCTACAACCTGTTCAAGTTCTTTTCCTTCAGGACAAATATATCCAGCAGGATGTGATGTAAGACCTGTAACAACATCAGTGTCCAATTCAAGAACACCTGAGCGTTCTTTACCATCAAGACCTACACTTTTCTTAGTGTATTCAGCTTTCTGTAATTTCTGAAGTTCGTCGAATAACTTTTTTGTTGCTGCAGTAGGTCCTGCCAAAAACGATTCATCGCCGTCAAACTGTGTGTAGTTTGCCTGGATAAAGTCACGAACATTAACTTCACTTGTCCACAAGCCTTCAGGATTAAATCCTTCCCATTCTGGTCTCAAAGCCATAATAAAACCTCTTTTTCCTTGGGACTCCTTCATGATTCCCTTGGAGATAAATTTACCGATTTTCCCCTCAGACTCCTTTATGATTCTGAAAAGAAATGGAAAAACTTTCCGCACCGGTATGCTTACACTATAATACTATTATAAAATTTTATCAAGTAAAAAAATAAATTTCTATAATACTAGAATGTTAGTTTTTAGCATTTTTAATTATTTTTACTCTTACTTAATTATTTTCACAGAGCAATTTCAAAACAAATTCAAAAGCAAAAGATTCAGCCTTTATTATCTTTTATAATCTTATTTAATAGGTTCAATTTAGAATATTTGATTTACAAACCGTGGCAAGGATTGTAAGGGCTGGCGAAGCCAGTTCCGAAGCGTAGCGAAGGAATGAAGCGATAGCGCAACCCTGAAAAGCCTGATTTTTGCGAAGCAAAAAGCCA
>JALFAW010000133.1 GCA_022773305.1 Spirochaetia bacterium | reverse complement strand
AAACTTGTTATGAACTTATTAAAGGGTTTAGATTTGCCTATCACTACAAAAAAGAAGAATCTTACAATAGGCAACAAACAGACACTCTGTTTAAAAAACGAAAAATGTCTGCTTTACGCTTTGCAGAATCTATAATGCGTTCGCCCTGCCAGATTTATGAGATTTTTTTCTCAAAAATCTGGCTTTTTTTTTCAGGCCTTAAAAATTGGAGACCTTTTTCAGTGGCCTCGAATTAGACTGGCCATTTTTTGATGATGAAAATCCATCTGGAACTTATAATTTAATGCGTGTAGATGCTGTAGTTTCTAATCCACCATATTCACAGCACTGGGATACTGAAAATAAAGAATATCAACCAAGATATGAATACGGTGTTGCCCCTGCAAGTAAAGCTGATTATGCATTTCTTTTACATGATTTGTACCATGTAAAACCTAATGGAATTATGACAATTGTATTACCGCATGGAGTACTTTTTAGAGGAAAAGCCGGAAAAGATGGTGCAGCTGGTGAATCAGAATACGAAATTAGAAAGAATCTGATTGAGAATAATAAGATTGATACTATTATAGGATTGCCAGCAAATATTTTCTTTGGAACTGGTATACCTACAATTATAATTGTATTAAAACCTACTAAAAAGACAGATGATGTTTTAATTATTGATGCTTCAAAGTATTTCACAAAAGAAGGTAAACAAAATAAATTACAAGCCAGCGATATAAAAAGAATTGTTGATACAGTAATAGAAAGAAAAACTGTAAATAAATTTAGTCGTGTAGTTTCTAAAGATGAAATTAGAAACAATGATTACAATTTAAATATACCTCGTTATGTAGATTCCAGCGAAGATGCTGAAAATTATGATATTTATGCCTCTGTAATTGGAGGTATTCCAAAGAATGAAATTGAAAAGTATAAAGCCGAATGGAAGGCATTTCCAAGTTTACAGAATGATCTTTTCAAGAAAGTAAATGATTCATATTTTGAACTTAACTGTCATGCTGAAGAGATTCCGAAACAAGTTCGGAATGACAATCAGTCAGATTCAGAAAAATGTCATGCTGAACTTGATTCAGCATCCTATATCAAGGAAACAGTTCTCTTAAATAAAGATGTAAAAGCTTTTGAATCAAATTACAAGAAAGTATTTGAAGGATTAGACAGTTTCTTAAAAGAAAAACTCATTACAAAACTTAAGGAAATCAATATAAACAAAGAAGAAGATACTATTGCAAATAATCTTTTTGAAAAATTGCAGAATGTTCCTCTTGTAGATAAATACAGTGCATATCAGAGTCTTGATGATGAATGGCAGACAATAGCTGTTGATTTGGAAATTATAAATACAGAAGGAATTGAGGCTTGTAAAAAAGTAGAACCTAATCTTGTGATGAAAGGAAAAGATGAAGTTCAGGATGGTTGGAAAGGCAGAATCATGGACTTTGAACTTGTCCAGAAAATGTATTTTGCTCAAGAACTCCAAAATATTGAAGAACAGAATAGAAAACTTGAAACAAAAATTTCCGCTCTTACAGAACTAATTCCAGAACCAGAAGAAGGTGAAGAAGAAATAGAGCTTACTGATGAACAGAAAAAGCAGCAGAAAAAACTGAATGACGAGGCAAAGGCAATCAGAAAAGAAATTACAAAACTTACAAAGGAGCTGGAAGAAAAAACTATCAAGAAGATTGAAGGTCTGACAGAATCTGAAATAAATGCACTTCTTGAAGAAAAATGGATTTTACCGCTGTGTACTTCTTTGAATGAAATGCCTGGCAAAGTCGTAGATGATTTTATAAGTTCACTTACCAAAATGACAGAAAAATATTCTGAAACACTAGTATCAATTGGAAAAGAAATAAACCAGACTCAGAAAGAACTATTTGACCTTATGGACGAACTTACAGGAAACGAGTTTGATATGAAAGGTCTTGAGAATCTTAGGGGGATTTTGGCATGAAAGAAACAAAAAATGTTCCACAATTAAGATTCTCTGGCTTTGATGATGAGTGGGAAGAAAAGAAACTTAATGAATATCTTGAGCCATCTAAACAGAAGAATCTTGATAATAAATATTCTAAAAATGATGTACTTTCTGTTTCAGGAGAATTCGGAATTGTAAATCAGATAGAATTTCAAGGTAGAAGTTTTGCTGGTGAATATGTTAATAATTATGGAGTTGTTGAAACTAACGATATTGTTTATACAAAATCACCCTTAAACGCAAATCCATACGGAATTATAAAAAGTAATTTTGGAAAAACAGGAATTGTTTCTACTCTTTATGCTGTTTATAAATCAAAAAACAATGTGGATCCATGTTTTATTCAAACATATTTTGATTTAAATAAGAGGTTAAATGACTATCTTAGACCTTTAGTAAGAAAAGGCGCTAAAAATGACATGAAAGTTTCTTCAGAAGATGCGCTGTTAGGAAATGTAGTTTTTCCTTCAAAACTTGAGCAGCAGAAAATCGGCGCATTTCTTTTTCATGTGGATACTCTCATTCAAGCAAAGATAAAGAAGCTGGAATCTCTTAAAGCGGTAAAAAAATCCCTCCTGCAAAAATGCTTTCCGAAAGAAGGTGAAAAAGTGCCAGAAATGCGGTTTGCGGGTTTCAAAGGAGAGTGGGAAGAAAAGAAACTGGGAGAGATTGCAACTAAAGTAATTGATAAAAACTTTGATTTATCAGTACAAGAAGTGTTTACAAACTCAGCTGAATTTGGTGTTATCAGTCAAAGAGATTTTTTTGACCATGATATTGCAAATACTGCAAATATAGATGGATATTATGTCATACAAAATGAAGATTTTGTTTATAATCCACGAATTTCAGTAACAGCACCAGTTGGACCAATCAATAGAAATAATCTTGGAAGAAAAGGTATAACGTCGCCTCTTTATACACTATTCCGAACGAAAAATATAAACACCTTATACCTTGAATGGTATTTCAAAACTGAATGCTGGCATGATTTTATGTATCTTAATGGAGATTCTGGTGCAAGATTTGATAGATTTTCTATAAAAGATATTGTTTTTTTTGAGATGCCAATTTTATTTCCGGCATCTGTTGCAGAACAGCAAAAAATCGGTCAATTCTTCTTAAAATACGATTCTCTCATCAGCGCACAGCAGAAAGAAATCGACAAACTTAAAGATATAAAAAAATCACTTTTACAGAAAATGTTTATATAAATTGGAGGCTTTTATGGATAAAGACATCTTGATTTCTGATGACATATTTATTGACCTCAATGCTGCAGATATAACTCCTTTGGATTTTGAAAAATATTGTTTCTCAATTCTTGATGTTTTATATTCGCCAAAGAAACTTGATGATTATAAAATTACACATAATGAAACTTATGAGAAAAATGATGGTAAACATCAGATTGATGTTGTCATTGAATATTCAATAGCAAATGCTGCAATCAAGATTTTTGTTGAGTATAAAAGAGAGAATCGTCCAATAAAAGTCGGAATGGTTAGAGATTTTTATCAGAAAATTCAAAGTTGCGGTGCAAACAAAGTAATCTTTATTTCAACTTCTGGTTATCAAAAAGGAGCAATAATATTTGCAAAAGAACATGGAATAGCTTTATACAGAATAATGGATAGATATTTAAGAAACATTCAAAATTCTGCATTTGGTCTAGATGAAACTAGAATGTATATTCTTAGAAGAGAACAGGAATTATTGCCAAAATATTCAATTCATCAATATGACCAATATGGGGAATATCTGATTAATGAAGTTTATCCAACACAAGAAATGAAAGATAAAGTGCATAAAATAATACAAGAAGAATTAGTACAAAAGGAAGTTTGATCATGGCAGACGAAGGAATTGTATATGTATTATCAAATGAAGCAATGCCAGGTCTTATAAAAATTGGTTTAACAAAGAGAGATGGGCTAGAAGCTCGTTTGAATGAGTTATATCCTACAGGAGTTCCCCTTCCCTTTACTTGTGAATATGCCTGTCGGGTAAAAGATTGTAAGGCTGTTGAAAATGCTCTTCATACTGCATTTACAAAAGATAGAATAAATCCAGCTCGTGAGTTTTTCAGAACTTCAGTTGAATATGTAAAACCGATTCTTGAACTATTGAAAATTGAAGACATCACAACAGATGTTGAAAATGATATGAATAAAGGAATTAACAGTACAGAAATGGAAGCATTAAATAATTATAAAAAAAGAAGACCTCAACTTAATTTTGAGGAAATGGGTATTCCTGCAGGTTCGGAATTGGTTATGAACTATAATGACCAGCAGTATATTTCTGTTGTAAAAACTGCAAGAACTGTAGTTTATAACGAAGAAGAATATTATCTTTCCGCTCTAACAGCACAAATCATGGAAACAAAACATCCTCATGTACAACCAACGCCTTATTGGTCATTCAATGGCAAAATGCTAAGTGATATATACGACGAAACATACTCATATTAAAACTAGGAATAATTATGGCTTTTGATGATGAACTTCAATTTGAAAAAGAATTAGTACACATTTTACAGGAACAGCACGGCTGGAAAGATGGTGTTTTATATAATCCTGATGAAGAAGAACTTAAACAAAACTGGGCTGATATTCTCTATAGAAATAATAATACAATTGATAAATTAAATGGAGTTCCATTATCAAAAGACGAAATGAAACGAATAATGGATCAAGTGCAGGAATCTAGAACACCTTTTGCACTTAATCAATTTATCAATGGTCGTGAAATTACCGTTCAGAGAGATTCTGATTCTGAAGATAAGCTTCATGCTGGAAAAGAAATTGCATTAAAAATCTATGATAGACTTGAAATTGCCACAGGTAAAAGTATTTATCAGATTGTTAGACAACCTAAATTTCCTTGCAGAGATGAAATATATCCACAAAGACGTGGAGACTTATTACTTCTTATAAATGGTATGCCAGTTTATCACATTGAATTAAAGAAAAGTGGTGTTCCAATTAGTCAGGCAACAAACCAGATACAAAAATACGCACATGAAGGTGTTTATACAAATACTTTGTTCAGTTTAGTTCAGATTTTCGTAGCAATGAATCCGGAAGATATGGTTTATTTTGCTAATCCTGGACCAGATGGAAAGTTTAATGAAAAATTCTTTTTCCATTGGGAATACTGGAATAATGAAAAAAGAACTAATGAAATTGTGTACGACTATAAGTTTATTTCATCACATTTTTTGAATATTCCTATGGCTCATCAAATGATCGGTTGGTATACGGTTGCAGATAAAACTGATGTCATCCTAAAAGTTATGCGAAGTTATCAATATCATGCAGCAAATGCTATTGGAGCAACAGTTGCTAAACATGACTGGTCAAATAATACTGTAAGTGTTTTAGGAATTTTAGGTGGTTTTGTTTGTCATACAACAGTCTCTGGTAAAACAATGACAAGTTACAAATCTGCTCAGCTTGTTGCAGATATGCATCTGAGTGATAAAGTAATTTTCTTGGTTGATAGAATTGAACTTGGTACACAGAGTTTGGAACAATACAGAAACTTTGCAGATGCAAAAACTGAAGTTCAAGCAACAGAAAACACACACGAATTAGTAACAAAATTAAAAAGTAAAAATGTAAAAGATACTCTGATTGTTACTTCAATTCAAAAAGCCAGTGAATTGAAAAATGAAGTTTCTGAAAAAGATTTAGAAGAAATTAATAAAAAGAAAATTGTATTCATTATAGATGAATGCCATCGTTCTACTTTTGGTACGATGATGAGCGACATCAGAAAGACATTTATACAGACTTTATATTTTGGTTTTACAGGTACACCAATACATGAAGAAAACAATAAAAAAGAAAGTACAACTTCTGATTTATTCGGAAATGAATTACACCGTTACTCTATTGGTGATGGTATCAGAGATGAAAATGTCTTGGGTTTTGCCCCTATACAATGTCACACTTATGACGACAATAAATTGAGACAAGCTGTAGCCTTAGAAAAAGCAAAAGCATTGAACACAAAAGAAGCTTACTCTGATGAAAAAAAGAAAAAAGTTTTTATGCACTATATGAATCCAAAAGAAGTTTCAATGTGTCAAATTGAAAATCTATTACCAAGTTCACAATATGACAGAGACGAACACAGAAACGCCATTGTTGATAATATTCTTGAAAACTGGACTGTTAGAAGTGTAAATGATAAATATCATGCAATTTTTGCTACAAACAGTATTCCCGAAGCAATTGAATATTATAAAATTTTCAAGAAAAGAAACTCTGGATTAAATGTAACTGCATTATTTGATCCTAGTGATAACAATAACAATGGAAGTATAGAAAAGATTCAAGGTGTACATGATATTCTATTAGGACAAATGTCGAGTTTTGAATTTTTATTTTTAGGGTGGCTTTTTGCTTCGCAAAAATCAGGCTTTTCAGGGTTACGCTATCGCTTCATTCCTT
>JALFAW010000151.1 GCA_022773305.1 Spirochaetia bacterium | reverse complement strand
TGAGACACAGGGCAAAAAGACTTTTTTTGGGGCTGCCGCTGGCTCGTGCTGTAAGATTGTCATACCAGAGAACGTATAGTTTGCACGAGCCGAGAGTTTTGGCGATATATTCTTCACCTTCATTAACTGAAATTGTAGTTTTACCAAAACTCAGGAAAAAGAGAGATTTACAATTATAGTTTCTATACCCCAAAAAACGTCTAGCGCATTATTGCGCGTTTTTGACCTGTGAATCACGACCGGGAGCCAGATATTACAACTAATCATTTTGTAATGCGTTTGCCCTAAAACTTAAGAAAGTTAGTATTGTAAATATAGAAGATTTATGTTATTTTTAAACATTAGATTAGAATTTTTCAGTAATGGAATAGGATAATAAAATAGATGAATAGCAAAAAAATCGCTCAGTTGTCATATCAGATTAAAAAAGAAAAGCAGAGAAAAGTTTTTTCAGTATTGTTGTTTTGTATTATTTTGTTTATTTTTGTGAATTTGCTGATTAATTATGTTATTTATAGTGTCAGACAGAATTCTTTTTCTATGAATCCTGATATTCCTGAAAATTCTTTTGTGATGGTTTCTCCGTTGGCAACAAAGATTGAACGAAGTGATGTGGTATTAATTAAGTCTCGAGTACAAAAAAAATATTCATTATTTCAAAGGTTTTGTAATACTTTTATTCAATTTTTTACAGGACAACAGTTTTCTTCAATAGAATTTGAAAGTCAACCAGGAACCAAGCAAACTTTGCGTCGTGTAATCGGTATGCCTGGAGATACAATATATATGCGCGATTATGTTATGTATATTCGCCCACAAGGTGAAAAGCATTTTCTTACAGAATTTGAAGTTTTGGATAAAACATATAATGTTACTTTTTTTGCTGCCCCTTCAGGATGGGAAAGTTCGCTTGGTGTAAAAGGCTCCTTTGAACAAATTACTCTTGGTGCGGATGAGTATTTTGTGTTGGGTGATAACAGAAAATCTTGTGATGATTCACGTCTTTGGGGAATTATCAAAAAAGACCAGATTGATGCAAAAGCTTTGTGCTGTTATTTTCCGTTCAAAAACTTCAAGATTTTTTAAGCTTTACTTTAATGGAAAATAATAATTCAAAAGGAATTTACATTCATATACCTTTTTGTCTTTCAAAATGTAAATATTGTGATTTTTTCAGTATTCCATGTGATTTGTCAGTTTTCAGTCCTGAGCAAAGAAATGCTTTTTTTGATGACTATATTGAAGCAGTTTGCAATGAGGTTACATATAGATGTACAAATTCTAGAGATGAAAAAAAATGTTTCGTAGATACGATTTATATTGGTGGTGGAACACCAAGCCTTTTATCAGTTGAGAATTTTGAAAAACTTCTTCAATTTTTTAAACAGTCAACTTATTTTGAGATTTCGAATGATTGTGAAATTACAGTTGAAGTAAATCCTGATGATATTAATGAGCAGGTTTTGAATGGATATTTAAAAGCTGGTATAACAAGAATTTCTTGTGGTTTACAATCAATGAGTAACAATGCTTTAAAATATGAAAAAAGGCGTGCTGACGTACAGAAGAATCAAAAAGCAATAAAAAATCTTTCCAAATGGCCAAAAGATTTATCAGTAGATTTTATCTGCGGGCTTCCTTTTGAAACAAAACAATCCTTTTTATCTGGGTTAGATTATGTTTTGCAGAATCTTCCAAATATGAATCATGTTTCAATGTATAGTCTTACGATAGAAGAAGAAACTCCTCTTGGAAAAGAAATAAAAAAAGGAGCAATTGATTACAATTATGAATATTCAGATGAACTTTGGATTTCTGCCAGAGATTATTTGGAGCAAAATGGTTTTGAACAATATGAAGTTTCAAATTTTTCAAAAAAAGGAAAACAATGTAAGCATAATTTGAAATATTGGAATCATGAGGATTATTTTGGCATTGGAAGTGGAGCTTGCGGCACAATATATAATCAAAATGGTGAAGGAATTCGCTGGACAAATAAAAAAAATATAAAACAGTATATGGATTTTTGGCTTTATAAAAAAAGTTATGAAAATTTATGTTATGATAATTCAATTTACATAAAAAATCAAAATGAAAGTATTCCTCAAGAATGTGAAATAATTGATTCTAAAATTTCATCATTTGAATTTTTTATGATGGGATTAAGAAAACTTTCAGGGATTTCACAGACACATTATAAATCAATTTTTAATAATTCTTTTCCTCAAAGTTTTGTAAAATTGTGCAAAGAATGGGAAAAAAAAGATTTGTGTATGATTAGTAATGAAGAAACTTATACTCTTGGAAAAAAAGGAATACTTTTTTTAAATACTTTCCTTGAAAAACTGATACTTGAGTTTTAGTTTTCTGCAAAAGGAATGTGAATTATGAAAGTTGTACCTTTGTTTTCCTCTGATGAAACATCAATTTTCCACCCGTAAGTGGTGATTACATTTTTTACAACTGAAAGTCCAATGCCCATTCCTTCTTCACGTCTGGAATTTGTTCCTCTGTAAAACATATCAAAAATATAATTTAAATCATTCTTTTTTATTCCAATTCCAGTATCTTTTATCTCAAAAATAATTTCATTTTTCTCTTGCAAAATGTATGCATTGAGGAAAATAGAATCATTATCTTTTGTGTATCTTATTGCATTACTAAAAAGATTTTCGAAAGCTCTTTGAACAAGCATTTTATTTACTTCGATAACAATGTCCTTTGGTAAATCAATATTGGTAATAATTTTCCTTTTAAAAACATTTGCCATTACAAAAGAATTTTTTGCAAAATCTTTAATAATCTGCGTTATAGACTCTTTTTTTATATCTTTTAGAATTTCGTATGAATCCATCTTCATGAAATTTATTAAAGTGTTTATCATTTCTTCAAGTTGTGTTGATTTTATGTGAATAAGTTCCAGTGATTTTTCAATTTCATCTGGAGAAGAGACAATGCCATCGTTGATTGCTTCAATATATCCTTTGATGATAGCGATTGGAGTTCTTAAATCATGACTCATTCCCATAATGAATTTTTGTTTTCTGTTTTGTTCTTCAATAAGGGCAATTCTCATTTTTTCAAGACTTTCCTGGATGCTTGTGATTTCATTTTTTTTGACGTCGGATTTTGTAGGTAAGCATGATTGTGAAAGATTTCCATCTGCAAGTTGCTTTGTTGTATCTTTTATCTGAATAATAGATTTAAAAATAGTTCTGGAGATTATAATTATAAAAAAAACACAGACTAGAACAAGAAAAACGAGACATGACATAATAGTTGTAATCATGTAATAAGGATTGTCTTTATTTTTGTGTTTGAGTGGTATGCGAGCAATCATAGTTGCTTCCTCTTCTGATAACTTTATCTTTGTAAATTGATAGAAAAATTTGTCAGATGAAGAGTTGATAAAACTAAAAATATCTTCTTTATTAGAGTTTATTGTGATTTGAGAATCAGAAAAATTTGTAAAAAGCATTTTTCCACTTGGTTCGATGAAAATACAACTTTCAACTTCTGGCGGTAGAATTCTCAAAATCTCCATTAAAGCTTTTTTGTCTTTTTTGGGAATATCTCTTGTTTTAAACTTTGTGATTTTTTCAGTTCCATTTATCAAAAGGCGTTCAGGTTTATTCAAATACTTCTGAAAACAAACAATACCTATGATAAAAAGAGGAATAGCAATTATAATGGAAGATAAAATAAAAAACAGTTTTTTTATTGTCATTTGCTGGTGATTTTTTCCTTGTTAAATATATAACCTTTTCCAAATTCAGTTTTTATGTATTCGCACGAAGATATGTCTTTTTCAATTTTTTTCCTTAATCTTTGAATGTATACAGCAACTGCTGTTAAATCACCAAATTCAACTTCCCATACATTTTTATATATTTCTTCAGGAGATAGAATTCTTCCTGCATTTTTTACAAGAAACTCCAACACTTTATATTCTTTTGCTGAAAGTGAAATTTTTGAATTTCCTTTTTTCAAAACACAGCTGTTTAAAAGCAGCGTGAATTCTCCAAAAGTGATAGATTCCTCAGCATTTGCAGTAATAATCATTTTCTTGCGAAGATTTGCTTTTATACGTGCCACTAAAACACTTGGTGAAAATGGTTTTGTAATGAATTCATCAGCTCCAATTCCTAACCCTTCGATAATGTCTTCATCTGCATCTCTAGCCGAAAGAATCATAACAGAAGGCATTTTTGTATTGTAAATTTGTTTTATATTCTGCAAAAAATCAAAACCACTCATTCCTGGAAGATTTAGATCCAAAATAATTAAATCAGGCATTCTGTCACTTTGTAATGCTGATATTGCATCCTCAGCATTATAAAATGGTTTTGCTTCCATCATTGATTTTGATAAATACATACAGATTAATTTCGATATGTCTTCTTCATCTTCTATAACATATATATAAGGTTTTATTTGTTCCATAGATAATATTATAATTAATTCAAAAGAAAAAAGAAAATAGATTTTTTTACTATAACAAAAAATTAGGAGGACAAATGTCGAGTTTTGAATTTTTATTGAGGGGGTACAACCCTCCCCCTCAAAACGGCGAAGTCAAGGCTTTAAGCGTTAGCGTGCCTTGACTCGACGTATT